>CAZQRD010000133.1:0-4726 GCA_964595535.1 uncultured Flavobacteriaceae bacterium
ATCTTTTAATGCTGACTTCAAAGCAGATTTAGACAAGAAGCTTCCACAAATAAAAGTTGTGCCTCAGGACTTTGGTAGGGTTTTACTGAATTTGATAAACAATGCTTTTTTTGCAGTGAATGAAAGATCAAAAACTGAGAACAAAGACTTTAAACCATCAGTCATTGTAAAGACCAAACTTGAAAAGGACAAGGTCATTATTTCTGTTTCTGATAATGGTTCTGGTATTCCTGACGATGTTAAAGAAAAGATTTTTCAACCCTTTTTTACCACCAAACCCACAGGTCAAGGAACTGGTCTTGGACTTTCATTAAGTTATGATATCGTAAAAGCGCATGGCGGAGAATTAATAGCGAAAACGGAAAAAGGGGAGGGCACTATTTTTACAATTAAATTACCTGTTTAGCAAAAGTTAAGCAAAAAAAACCCAGCAAAAATGCTGGGTTCATAGATTTTTGAATACTGCCTACATGGCATCTAATTCGGCCAATAGCTTTTCAGAATTGGCTTTTACGTTGGGTACAGGATCCAAAGAAAGTGATTTCTTCAAGTGCTTAATTGCATTCTTCTTGTCTCCCATGGTTTTATAACATTCTCCAAGACTATCATGCACGTTCGCATTTGTTGGATTGTTTTTGACATTGAGTTTAAAGAATTTTAAAGCCGCGTCATAATCTTTGGCATTCATCATTTGATATCCAAGATTATTTAACTGGTTCATATTAGCCATACCTGCAGCTTCGTCCATTAGTGCTGTATACTCAGCTGTTTTCCCCATTTTTTTAAGGATTCGTCCTTTTGTTGCAAGGTTATTAAACGTTTTTTGACTGTAGAAATTACCTGCTATGGCACCATCTATCCAGCCTAAAGCTTCGTCTAAATCTCCCCCATTATTTAAAGAAAAATTTGCTGCTTGTTCCCAGTTCTGTCTCGCAAACCCTTGTTGTCCACGACTTTTGTCTCTGAATTCGTCTAAAACAATTTCAGTCACATTAAATTCTATAGTAAAAGGAAACTCTTTTTTCTCCCAAACCAAAGAAGCAATAGCCGATGTTGGTTTTACAGTATTGAATTCATAGGTAAGTAATTCTTTATGAGCAACTGTATTTGTAGTTATGTCGGCCCGTAAAGCGTCGTTATTTGCGTCATAAAAGAAGCTGCCCCAGGAATTGATATCATGTGATAAAATGATAGTGGCTTTGTCACCTTCCTTAACTTCAATATGAAGACCATACGTTCCTGCTTTAATGTCTTTACCATCTACTTTGGCATCATGAGAAAATGTAATAGTAGTATTTTCATCTGCACCAGCACGCCACGGAGCGGCAGTGGCGGTACCAAAGCCAAGATTGTTCATGCCATAAGGCACAAGTTTTCCCCAAATTTCACGATCTTTTACACTTGGTCTTGAATAGTTTATCGTAATATCAGATGTGCCAACACGCTGTGACACCGTTGCGTGTTGACTCCCGCTCGGCGTATTGATTTGCGCCTGACTAACAAACGCAGTAAAGAAAAGTGCGACTAACATAGAGCCAGCCCCGAAAAATTTGTACAAATGTTTCATATTATTTTGGTTTTAATGAATTCCGTTAAAAGTAGTCGCTTATCGCGTTCGGTGTTGTTATGATTATGTTAAAGTAGATGTAAAGACTGTTAATTAGCGAATTCTCACCCCCTCGGAGGTGAGGGCTTCGGAAGTGAGGGCTTCAGCTGCGAGGGGCTCGGAGGTGAGGGTTTCGCAGGTCAATAAAAACTATCCTGTCAAATATTTTCAATAGATTTACCGAAACAAAGAAATTTTGACCTGAACCACCTGATCATTTTTAGACTAAAAAACAGGATCGTTGAAAAATAAATAAATGAGACAATTAAGACTATCAATTTTTTTACTAATAGCTTTTGTAAGTATCACGACAGCCCAAGATAAACCTGCGTATCAATTATTTAAGAATAATGGAAAGATTGCGAAATACGATAAAATGATCAAGGATCTTGCAAAAAGTGATATGGTCTTTTTTGGGGAATACCACACCGATCCAATTTCGCATTGGATGCAATTGGAAATGAGTAATAGCTTTTTTGAGATAAAGAAAAATAAATTGTTCTTTGGGGCTGAAATGTTCGAAAACGGCAATCAATTGGTTCTCAATGAGTATCTTAAGGGATTATATGCTGAGGATAAAATGATCCCGGAAATCACACAAATGTGGGGGAATTATAAAACCGATTATAAACCCTTGGTTGACTTTGCAAAAGAAAACAGTTTACGCTTTATTGCGACGAATATTCCAAGAAGATATGCTTCTATGATCAATAAAAAGGGAATAGATGCCTTAAAAGAACTTAGCCCCGAAGCAATTGCTATGATAGGTCCTGATTTAGAAAAATATTTTGACCCAACTGTTAAGGCATACGCCGAAATGGCTGATATGATGGGCGAACATGTACACCCCAATATGTTAAACATACAAACGGCTCAAGCCGCCAAAGATGCTACCATGGCTCATTTTTCGCTGAAGAATTTTAACAAGGGAGATTTCCTGTTTCATTTTGAAGGCTCATACCATTCAAACTATGAACAAGGCATCATTTGGTGGATCAATAAAATTCAACCTGGATTGAAGATTAAGTCTGTTACAACGCTAAGTCAATCTGAATGGGATGAAATGAACGAGGAGGAAAAGGCAACCATAGCGCACTATATTATAGTTGTTTCTGATAACATGACACAAACAAAGCGATAGGAGAAAAAGGCAATTTAAAAATATTGTGTAAATTGCATAGGTACAAACAAAATTAAAAAGGGCTAATTAGCTATTCCCACGGCGATTAGCCTTTTGTTTTTTTATCGAAGAAACGATAAATGAATCAAAGACTTGATTTGATGCAATAACAAGTTAGTATGGGAATACTCCAATAATTAAAACAAATAAAGGCCCCTATTTATCGTTATCTATAAAATCGTATGACAAAACTGCAAAACTTTATGTTGAAACTAGGGAAATTGAAATTCTATTGCATAACAACCTTGCTTGTACTTGCTTCATGTTCTGATCAGAAGCAAACATCACTGCAGCCCACTTCTAATTTTTGTGAAAGTATTCACAGAAATGACAGCATACGTTTATCTGAAGAACTTAAGGATGTTGCCCACTTAATGATAAACCAAACTGGAGTTCACGTGCTTGAAGATGGAGCTGGTTCAATGATAGCTCGCGCCTGGCTCACTGAATATGCCGAAAAAACCATCGATATTCAATATTTTATTTTTTCAACCGATAATGTTGGCCTTATTGCCTGTGATTATTTAGTACGGGCCGCCGATCGAGGCGTGAAGGTCAGAATTCTGGTGGATGACATTATGGTAGATGCAGAGATAGAAGACATTTTAACCATGGATTCTCATGAAAATATTACGATAAAGATCTACAATCCGGGAGTTAATCTTGGAAAGAATTTGATCAGTAAAGCCAAAAAGTTTCTAACTGATTTTAGATCAGCTAATCAACGCATGCACAACAAGACATTTATAGTTGATGACAAAGTTGTTATTACTGGAGGGCGCAATATAGCCGATGAATATTTTGATTATGACCATGAGTATAATTTTAGGGACAGGGATGTTTTATTGCTGGGGATAGAAAGCAATAATGTCGCGATTTCCTTTAAGGAATTCTGGGACGACTCCTTAAGTGTTCCGGTAAATGAATTAAGTGATGATTTTCCAGATATGGTTGCCAATGACAATACATTTGACAGACTTCATGAATACGCCTGTAATCCAGAAAATTTTTGGCCCCAGGTACGAACTAGAATAGAAAATTTTCCCCTGGCATTTTCGCAGTTAAAAGAGACCGGTGCATTTACATGGGTAGATAAAGTTAATTTTATTTCAGATGTTCCGGGTAAAAATGATGGCACAAATGGTTTAGGCGGAGGTGGTGTGTCAACGAGTGCCTTAATAGAATTGGTAAAAAATGCAAAACATTCGCTCGATATTCAAACCCCTTATTTGATTACTTCCGATTTAAGTCAGGATCTTTTTAGGGAAGCAGTACAGCGTGGTGTTAAAGTCAGGATATTGACAAACAGCTTGGCTTCCACCGACAATGTTGAGGCTTTTAGCAGTTATCAGAGTGATAGAGAAACACTGCTTCAGACGGGCGTAAAGATCTTTGAGTTCCGTCCTGACGCAGCCGAGCGCACGAAGATGATGACAGGTGAATTACAGAAAACCTTAGATCATAAACCAATTTTTGGTCTTCATGCCAAATCCATGGTCGTAGACGGAACCATAACTGTGATAGGAACCTTTAATTTGGACCCCCGAAGTGCTAATTTAAATACAGAGTGTGTAACCATTATTCATTCAGAAAAAATTTCAAAACAGGTCCTAAAAGGAATGGAAGAAGAATTCAAGCCTGAAAATTCCTGGGAAACGACGGTTGATTTTAATCCTGATTCGGAAGTAGGTAATCTAAAAAGAGTAAAGACCTGGACCCGAAAAATTCTTCCAAAAGAGATTTTATAAGGGTTTGTGTTATTGGGACAATGAAATAATGAATTAATGAAACAATGTAATATTTTATTATTCGCTCATTCACTCATTTTAGTGTAACGAACAAGGAACTCTGAATTTTTGTACGGCCCTAAAATGGGTTGACCGTTTTACACCCTTTTTCTTTACTGCAATGATGCGTTTTTTTAGAAGAAAAACTCGTAA
>CAZQRD010000134.1:0-4720 GCA_964595535.1 uncultured Flavobacteriaceae bacterium
CAAAAAACGAGGAACCCAACCAAGCAATTCCTAAAATAGAGATCAAGGCTACGATGCCACTCTTCATAATGCTCCCTCCTACTGCTTTAGCAGGATCTGCCTTAAACATGATCATGATAAGCCCTCCTATGGCTAACATGATGACCATGATCGCAGGACCCATCCCAATTTGATCTTCTGTAAGTTTTCCATCAACCATCCATTCATAATTAGGTCTTAATTCAGGAAACATACCAATAATTACTATCATTATAATGGCGAAAAAAAACATATAGGTAGAACCCTTGGCGTTTTTTAAAGTTTTTTTATCTGGAGTTTTTGTAGCTTCTAAGCTTATAATTTTTCCATCTATCAATCTTTGTTGATAGATAGGGTCATCAGCTAACTCTTTGCCTTTTTTAAATACTGTTATTGAACCGATCAAAACCGCTATCAAGGTGGAAGGAATGATTACTACCATCATCTGAGGAAGGCTCACTCCCATAACTGATAATATACCGAGCATAGCCACTGTTGCAGCAGAAATCGGGGAAGCCACAAGGCCCTGCATGGCGGCAATATCAGTCATGGCCAAGGGCCTTTCGGGTCGAATACCCGATTTTCGTGATATCTCAGCAATGACGGGTAATAATGCATAAATTACATGCTGTGTTCCGGAAGCCAGGACTAGTATATAAGTTACCAAAGGGGCAACAAAAGTTATGTTCTGAGGTCGTTTTCGCATGATTTTCTCTGCCACTCCAACCAAAAAATCAAGTCCTCCGGCAGCCTCCATGGCAGAGAGTGCCGTGATCACAGCAAGGATCATTCCTAACACAATTATAGGAGGGCTTCCAACAGGTAATCTAAAAACAAATATAAAAATGACCAATCCGATACCGGCCATGGTACCCATCGCAATGCCACCAATTCTGGCACCAATTATTATGATTGCCAAAAAAATGATCAATTCAATCCAGAGCATCTTGTTAAGATTAGGTTAGTTATTGATTAAAATGATATTCATTCCAATTACTTAAAAATACAAAATATATTTTTGCAACATGACCCAAATACCACTAAAGTGTTATGATTAAATTAATAGTATGAAAATCTTCTCACCTTGGCAATGTATTTGGAAAGCCTTATGAACTGATGGCTGTAACCGTATTCGTTGTCATACCATATATAGAATGGCATGATCTCCTTTTTTTGAAACAATGGTGGCATGACTGTCAAATATGGCAAGTTAAAGTGTACCTGCTATGTCAGGTAACACAAATTCATTACTCTACGAAGAAAATCTGATATTTAAATTTGAAATATTAACTTCTAATTTGATGACCTATTCTACTCCACCAACAGGATAATGCGGCAGGTCATCATTTTTCTTTTTACGTAAATCAGGAGATAGATAGAAAAATAATCTGATCGTATGGTTCAAATCATATTGATAACCACTGTATTTTTGCTGTAATACCGGCATATAACCAAAATCAAAGGTCCAGTCTTTATTTAGCCTGTGATTGATTCCAATAAAAAAACGATTTTGATCAAATGTGTTATAGATGATCTCGTTCCCGAAGTGAAAAAGTACTTCATCCGCAATAACGAGACGAGGTTTCTTTTCATCTTTAAAAACCCGTATAGACGCTGAAAACAAAAACCTTACCCTGTTTGAAAACCTAACACGATTCACACTCCCGTCAGGGTTTAGCACCTCGTGCCAACGCTGTTCAGTTCTTATTCTTTGTAAAAACTTTGCGCGACCATTGATACTGCGCCAAAGAATTTGTTGGTATATCCTTCTTTCAAGCGCATAATTAAACCCTCCATCTATTGCCTCTTGCGCCAACCAAAGAGCACCTACACCACCTGCTGCTGATATTTTATCATTAAACCAATACACACCACCTGCCCTTAAAAAATAAAAATTAGGATCTTTTAAAAAATCATTTCTGCGAATATGGAAATCTCCCATGGCACCCCAGTGATCAGAAAATCTCCAGGTCGAATTGATACTTGTCCAGAACTGGACTTGATTATTGATCTCTTTTTCAGTTTGAGCTTTGGCTGATTTTATAAAAATGAAAAAAAAGAAAATAGTAATAGCCTGTTTCATGATGGCGGCAAAAATACATAAAAAAAGGCTTAAGTGATTTCACTTAAGCCTTTAATATATTGTTGTTTTTATCCTATTTTTTCAATTGTTTTGCAACAGCATCAGCATATTTTGGTGCCACTTTAGAAACTGATTTAGGATCAGTCACATCGATCGCAATTACTCCTTGTAATTGTTTACCAGGCTCCATCTCTAAATTATAAATTACAGTCTCTAGACTGTAAGTTTCTGAAGTATAGGTTCTAGTTTCAGCTGGCACGTATGACCCACCGTAACCGTAACCGTAAGGAGAATATGACCGTCCATAATAACCTCCAAATCCACCATAATAACCGCCATAGTATGAAGGGTAAGCACCACCAGATGTGTATCCACCAGTTTCAGAAGTTACAATCTCCTTACTCATATCTTTTAATACGGTAAGCACTACGCCTTTGAATCCTTCATTTTTAATAATTTGAACTCTCTGACTAATTTGTTCTTCAGTCATTTCCTGATTCTGCTTCATCGATGGGAATTTTTTATAACTCTCCATAGCATCAATACCACCTGCTCTTAATCTTTCAGCGATTTCCTGTTCAAATCTTTGTCTGCCTACCATGTCATCTGATCTGGCAATCACTAAAATTTTTTCATCCGCCAAATCTCCAATCTCGTCACCTTTCCAGGAGTCAATGACTTTAATACCAGAACAGCTTCCAAAAATCAATGCTAAAGACATCAGCATTATAAATTGTTTAAATCTTTTCATATTCGTTTAGGGTTAAATAAAATTATATAATATATGATACAAATATAGAATATTTTTTATTGGCAGTGTTTGTAATAAGGAAAATATGCAAAGGCCTATTTTATAGCTGTTCCATGGCAAAAAAAAGAATAAATTTATAGCGAAATTGATTCAAATTCTAATTTGAAACCAAGTGTCTATATTTTGATAAAATAAAATGAAAAATGTTTGCAGGATTCTATTCCATATAATACATTTGCAAACCTAAATTTTAGTTCTTTTACATAGTAAATTGGAGAGGTGCCAGAGTGGTAATGGAGCAGATTGCTAATCTGTCAACGGGTAACCGTTGCCAGGGTTCGAATCCCTGTCTCTCCGCAGAAAAAATTAATAAGATAACCAGTTCGGGGTGTAGCGTAGCCCGGTTATCGCGCCTCGTTTGGGACGAGGAGGTCGCAGGTTCGAATCCTGCCACCCCGACTATTTAATAATTCAATTAGTAACAAAAACTTGGTAATCGTATGATTATCAAGTTTTTGTCGTTTTAGGGCAATCATTTAATTTGATAAGATTTGATTAAATAGGTTACCTATTCGGTTACCAATTATAAAAATCTATAAAAAAGGTAACCGAATGTATTGATTTGACTTTTGTTTTAATGTTCAATTTTAAAACAAAAACGTATGAAAACTTTAAACACCTTCAGTATTCTGTTTTGGCTAAAACTTGCCAGTGCTAAAAACGGAAAAGCACCACTTTATGCCCGAATCACGGTAAATGGTAAAAGAGCAGAACTTTCTTTAAAGCAAAAAATCTTAATTACAGATTGGGACGTAAAGAAAAATCGATTAAAAGGATTAAGTGATGACAGCAAAAAAGTCAATACCTATCTTAAGCAGGTCAATTCGCAACTATTTGTAGCCTATCAAAACTTTAAAAGAGAAAGAAAGTTTGTTACTTCAAATCTTCTCAAAGCACACTTTTTAGGAACAGATGTAAACAGGTATGCACTCACAGATATTATCAAGTATCATAACGAGCATATGAAATCTACGCTACGTTGGGGAACTCAGAAGAACTATTTTACCACGCATAAGTATATTTTTCTTTTTCTAAAGCAAAAGCACAGCACAACCGATATGTTCTTGACTGAGTTGAATTATAAGTTTATCATAGATTTTGAACGCTTTTTAAAGCAACAAAAATCCATGGGGAATAATACGGTCATGAAACATATAGAACGCTTAAGAAAAATGGTTGGTCTCGCTTATAAGATGGAATGGATAGGCAAAGACCCATTTATAAAGTTTGAGGCAAAATACGAAAGGAAAGAAAGAACCTATTTGACTTTAGAGGAATTACAAGCGATAGAAAACAAACTATTTACCATTACAAGATTGCAACTCATAAAAGACTTATTCGTGTTCAGTTGCTATACAGGACTGTCCTATGGAGATGTGATGAACCTGACCAGTGATAACCTGTGCATAGGAATAGACCGAAAGCAATGGATATATTCACAACGGGAAAAGACTAGTGTTCCGATCAAGATACCATTGCTGTCAAAAGCCTTGGTCATTATCAAAAAATATGAAACACATCCAAATACGATAAACAAGCAAACATTGTTTCCAACAATTTCCAATCAAAAGCTAAATTCATATTTAAAGGAAATAGCCGATGTTTGCGGTATAAGGAAAAACCTGACTTTTCACATAGCCAGGCATACCTTTGCAACTACGGTAACCTTAAGCAACGGAGTACCTATAGAAACTGTATCTAAATTGTTAGGTCATTCTAAAATAACAACAACTCAGATCTATGCTAAAGTGATTGAAAGAAAGGTAAGTGAAGATATGCAAAGGTTAGAGCAACAATTTTAAAGATTA
>CAZQRD010000135.1:0-4691 GCA_964595535.1 uncultured Flavobacteriaceae bacterium
CAAGAAATTTTGAAGATCGAAGTATTGTACTAAGCTATAAAGTTTCTTTGTGTCGTATCTTTTACGGCAGTGTAGGTTAAAAAGCGCGTTAAGAAATTCTGAAACCTTCAATGAATTTGAAAATTTGAAGATTTGAAAATGGATAATGATCAAGGCAAAAGAGAAAGAAAAATCTTTTACGAATTTTTCTTCTTTAAAAAACACAAAAAACACCTTCGTAAAAGTTTCTTTTTTAAGGGATGAGTAAAAAAATCAATTCTTACTCTCACCCTCATGCTCTTCCCTTACCTCATCATCCCTGTACCTACAACAGTCATGAACTGAAAGATAGGCCTCTTCAGTGGCTTTGATAACTTTGGTATCATGCCCTACAGCAGCAATGTTTTCAGATATAAGTTCTATATCGGTTTTACGGGCATCATAAATGAGATCCAACTGATGCGTATCTATAGTCCAGACGGCTGATTTGACGCCCTTGGTTCTAATGGCAGCTTTCTCAATCCGCTCCTTACACATAGCGCATACGCCATCAACATCCATGCTGGCTCTGGCATTCTTGTCTTGAGCAAATGCAACATTCATCAAACAAAGCATCAAAATGGTCAAAATCTGTTTCATATTTTTTAGTTTTTATATCAATTTTTTAGTTTAATTTAAAGCGTAATCCTGCATAATACATGCTTCCAAAAATTGGACCATAGACAAAATTGGTGTCAAAATTGGGGCCAAAAGGATCGTCTGCACTGATAATCGGATCAGATTGCCTGATGTTGGTAACGTTTTCCCCGCCCAAATATACTTCAAATTTAGGTGAAAAAACCTTGGTGACCTGTACGTTAAGTGTACCCACCGTTGGTGAGAAATCATCACGCTGATACACTTCCGGACTCAGCGAAGTATCTGGATATCGCTGCTCACTGAGCCAATTGTAAGTGGCATCAAACTTCCAGGGCGCCAGCCTATTTTGGCCAAGATATTCATAGGCTAGATTTACAAATACCCGATGCCCGGGAATCAGGGGTTTTATTCTTCTTCCAACTTGGTAATCGGTCTGAATATTGTAGTATTTATAAGCGGTTCTCAAATCAAATCGGTTCGCGATGCTATAGTTGAGTTCAAGTTGAAAGCTGTTCGCAAAACTCTGGCCCTCCAGATTGTAAAAGTTGATCTCATAAGGGTTTTCCCAGTCAACTACTACTTGGTTTTCAAATGTTGTTCGGTAAAAATCAAGGGTGACGTCCGCCTTGCGTCCAAAGAGGTTAAACCCTTGTAAATAACTAAAGCCGAAATTCCAGGCAATTTCAGGGTCCAACCCGTAGATCTGTCCACCCGAATTCAAAATGTTGATCTGTCTGGAACTCGCAAACAAATTTTGATTTTCTGCAAAGATATTGGCAATGCGTTTTCCACGACCAATCGAAGCCCTGAGAGCGGCCTTTTCCCAAGGCGTATAGCGCATGTGTAAACGCGGCGTTATAAAAAAGCCTAACCTGTTGTGCTGATCCGCGCGAAGCCCGGCCGTCATCGTAAAGTTTTCCAGATTGTCAAAGGCGTATTCAAAAAAACCTCCTATAGAATTGTCGTTTCTTTCAAATTGAGTGGTCTCAACAAACTCGTCATAGTAGTCATAGGTGAAGCCGATCCCTGTCTTAATTTTGTGCCTGGAATCTGAAATAATCGAATTGTAAATGAGATTGGAGTAAAAACTCTTGTGTTTAATATCATAGATACGCAGCCCAAAATAAGAGTTCTGTTGATGATGACTATAGGCCATTTGGAAGCCCAGGCTTTGGTAGGGGATTTTTGGATTTACATAACCCAGCTTGAAGGAGCCCTCTATCCTTTCGGTGTCAATTTCGCTTCCCCAGAAATTGGTCGTCAGCCGATCGGTACTTGGGTTGAAATCTACTTGTCCTGACTGCTTGCCATCTTTTAAGTAACGTAGGTTGATAAAACTGACGACTCCTTTTTCGGGATTGGTGTATTGCCAGCGATTCATCACGTTGATTTGATTGTACAAAGGCATGTCAAGAAAGCCATCATCATTGACGTCGTGCTTTTTTTGATGCGTATTTCCATGAAGATAAACTCCGGTGCTCCATTTTTCAGATACCTGGGTATTGAAATGGGTGTTCAATTCAAAACGTTGGCTTGAAGCCCCGAACAGGTTTAAGAAAAACTTGTGGTCTTTGGTTGGTTTGACCAGTTCCGCATTAATTTGACCAGTGATGCTTTCAAAACCATTTACAACGCTTCCCGCACCTTTAGTGATTTGAATGCTTTCTACCCAGGTACCCGGTATAAAGCTAAGACCTTGGGCCTGGGAAGCTCCACGTACGGCTGGGATGTTCTCAGTAGCAATCAAAATATAAGGAGAGGTAAGGCCCAACATCTTGATCTGTTTTGTTCCAGTTAGAGCGTCTGCAAAATTTACATCGATGGATGGGTTGGTTTCAAAACTTTCCGAAAGGTTACAGCAGGCCGCTTTTAATAGCTCATCATTGCTCACCATAAAAGTGTTGGCTGCCTTTAAGTATGACTTTGTCGTAGTCTGTTTTTGTAAGGAGAGTGTCACTTCATCAAGTTCGGAGGTCGCCTTTAGTACTTGCCTTATGAATTTACTTGAATTTATTGTTAGGGTTTCTGTTTTAAACCCGATATAAGAGATCACTAATTTCTTGTGCTCATTAGCGTAGGGAAGGGAGAATTTTCCATCCGCATCCGTCAAGGTTCCAATGGAAGTATTTAGCCAATATACATTGGCTCCCGTAAGCGGTACTTCCTTACCGTCTAAAACCTCTAAAATCAGGCCTTTTATTGACTCTTGCGCATGAACAAACATAGGCAGGGCAAAGAGTAAGACAATCATCTTCATTCGAAATTTATACATCGTAAAATTTAATTTGATTGGTCATTAGTATTATCTGCCCACTGGTTTTAGGGCATATCACTGATAATGAATTCAAATCAAATCAAAAATACTGCGTGCAGGACCTGGATGTCCCTGACCACTTTTGGAGGAGTATAGTGCTTAGATGTGATGTTGCTCTGTGCCTGGAGGGAGTTTAATCCGCTAAAAACATAGGCGAAAGACATGGTAAACACTTTTTGATTAGTGTTTAAGACCTTTGTTTTTTCTAAACTGAGTTCATCTTGTCCTTCTAGAAAATCAACCACATCTTTACAACAAGATTGTGCCATTAGTCTGCTGCCCTTATCAGCTGCTTCCGACTCACATTTCTGAGTATCTGAAAAAATAGCAACATCAATAAGCTCATCACCACAGTAGTGTTTTTCAATGCTGAAAGACAGCGTTGAAATTAACACCAATAGGGCCATGGTCACAGAGATCAATTTTTGAAAAGGCTTGTACATCACGCTGCAAATTTAGTGATTATTTTAAATCTTTAAGCCCTGTTTTTAGCTGTAGGTTTGAGATTTTTGAATATCCAATTCCTGCCTCGCCGGCATGGCGGGTCGAACAAGGAACCTTCAATGAATTTGAGAATTTGAAGATTTGAAAATGAAATAAAAAAAGATTTGAAGATTTGAAGATATGAAAATGGGTAACGAACAAAGAACCTTCAATCAATTTGAAGATTTGAAGATTTGAAAATGAAATAAAAAAAGATTTGAAAATATTCTAGAGACAATCAACCCGCTGTCTACCTGATTCTTACCTAATCAGATGTTCTGCAGATGTATTGTGTTTCATCAATCAATGCCTTGATACCTTCCTTCATTTTATCGACCAAAAACCCGCTACCGCCAATGAAAGAAGGCGGCATATTATGGATATAATTCAATGTGTAATTGAAGACCAAAGTTTGTCGATCATTCAAAGGACAATACCTCGATATAGATATTGACATTTTACTTGTTTCCTGCAACATGATCTTTCCATATTGATAATTATGTTGTACCACTATGAGGTTTGGCCGCTGAGCAAACCCATCATATTTTTTAAAGTAGCCTGGTAGTTTTGGAAAATGGTATCCAAATTCTTCAGGTGAGTAAAAATTTAAAGTGTAGTCTATATCTGGTGCACCAAAGCCAACAGATATATGATATGTACTATCAATTTGTTTGATTTTTGCCTCTGGCATGGATTGGGAAATATAGGTGGGATCAGACAGCCGTTCTTTAGAAAAGAAATTTATAGGCTGATCTAATACGTATGCTACTTTGGTGAATAAGACATCATACTGTTCTTCGCCTTTTTGTTCCCAATACTCATAAATGTCTAAAGGCTGTGCATGAATAGGAAAGGAGAAAGTGGATCCTCCAGCCACCCGCTCAACATCTGCTGTTCTCAAGAGTAGGGCATGAAAGAAATAGATACTATCGGTTGTATATTGTTTTTGTGGTACGTCAAATACAAGGGAATCTATGTTCTTCCAGTTTAATGCTGGCCTATGCTGATCTGCAGAGGTCAAAACGAGTAAAAAAAACATGTACAACAATGAAGTTTTGAACATAGCGTGAAAAGTACAAAAATAATATTGCTCTGTAAAGTCAGTTTAGCATTAATTGTATTGTTCTTTTGCATCAAGGCAAAAGGACAAAGAACAATATCTTACGCCCATTCCTTTTAAAGAAAAGGCATCATATAATAAATACCCAAACCTTTAAAAAAGTGTTGTTGCGGCAAATGTTTGTTTAGAATATGAAAGTCTATTGCGCATGTTTTT
>CAZQRD010000136.1:0-4529 GCA_964595535.1 uncultured Flavobacteriaceae bacterium
GCTTCGTGCAGCGCCACGATTTAATCGATAATTCTAATAGGTAGAAAACTTCGACTTTAGACATTCGACATTAGACATTAGACATTAGACTTTCGACTATAAAATGCTTGAATGAATCATTACATCATTAAATCATTAAATCAATACATCATTAAAACACCTCATTCTTCTCTCTAGCATTTTATTATATATTATCGTATCTTAAACCCTTTAACAAAATACAAACCCATACTTTAATTTTATGGAAGATAAAAAACAAGAATCTGGCTCGAAATCGAAAAAAGGATTTAGCAGAAGAAGCTTTATCAGAGGTGCGGGATTATCTACCGCAGGAAGCGTATTGCTAACTACGAATGCACTTGCATTTGACTATGAAGAAGGATTTTCAGAAGGTAAAGAATATGGCCCTGGAGCCAGTATTATTCAGATGAAGGTCAATGGTGTAATTGAGTCGCTGAGTGTTGAGCCGAGAACAACTTTGGCTTCGGCTTTAAGAGATCATTTAGAACTTACGGGAACAAAGGTTGTTTGCGATCGGGGCTCCTGTTCTGCCTGTACGGTTTATTTGGATGGAAAACCGGTGAACTCCTGTATGATGTCAGTTTTTGATGTCGGTGAACAGGAAATTACCACCATTGAAGGTATTGCAAAAAACGGTAAACTTCATCCGGTACAAGAGGCTTTTATTGAGCATGATGCTTCACAATGCGGCTACTGTACCCCTGGCATGGTGATGTCGTGCGCACACTTGCTCGATCACAATCCTGATCCTACTCTGGAAGATGTAAAAAGTGCCATACGCGGTAATCTATGTCGCTGTGGAACGTATCCCCATGTATTTAAGGCAACTTTAGCAGCAGCAAAAAAAACAACTTAAGATGGACACGAGAAAAGAAAAATTACCCTACGGTATTCCCGGGCACAATTTAAGCGAGATAGAAAGGGACATTCCTATTGAAGAGCCGCCAATATGGCCCATCAACGATAAATTAAAAATAATTGGAAAAAGAGTCACCAGAATCGATGCTTTCGACAAAGTGACCGGCAAAGCCAAATATACTTCCGATATGAAATTACCGGGCATGTTGTATGCCAAGATGCTGCGTTCAACGGTGCCTCATGCGGTTATTTCATCCATCGACATTAGCAAAGCACAAAGTGTAAAAGGTGTTCATGCGATTCACCTTATAGAAAATGCCGACGAGGACGGAAAAGAAAATAAAAATGGCAAATACCCGATGGTCAAATACGTGGGCCAACCTATTGGAGGGGTAGCGGCTGATAGCCTGGATATTGCCAAAGATGCCATGTCTCTGATCAAGGTCAGTTATGAAGAAAAGCCATTTGTTATCGCGCTTGATTCGGCCATGAAAATGGATGCACCCATCGTGTTTGACGAGCCTGTAGTGCAGAAGGAAGATGGGGGAGATGTAGGTGAGACCCATGATGGAAGCAAAGGAACAGGTAATATAAGGGGTCCGTCAACCAGTAGTTTTTTTGGTGGCCCGAGAGGTGATTTGGAAGCGGGTTTCAGCGAAGCGGATGTTATTGTAGAAAGAACCTATCGTACACAAGTGCATACACATATGCCTTTGGAAACTCATGGGGTGGTGGTCGATTGGAAACCTGACGTGATGATGATTTACGCATCTACCCAAAACACAGCCAACGTAAGAAATGAGATGGCCAGTATTTTTGGTTTGCCAAAGAGTAAGGTACGGGTTGTTTGTGAATTTATGGGTGGCGGATTTGGTGCCAAGCACAGTGCCGGAAGTTTCGGACCTATGGCCGCCAATTTGGCTAAAAAAACGGGAAAACCGGTGTGGTTAATGCTAGACCGTCAAGAAGAACATATTGCCGAGGGCAACCGCCCGAATTCAATTCAATACTTAAAAATAGGCGCCAAGAAAGACGGTACCTTAACCGGAATTCAACAACGTTCGCATGGAACCGCAGGGGTGGCCCTGGGAGCGGGAGTAGGCAGGATCGCTCAGATCTTGTATACCTGTCCTAATTTTGCGACCGAACAATACGACGTATTGACCAATGCTGGGCCTGGAGCTGCCTGGCGCGCACCGGGTAATGTACAAGGTGCATTTGGCCTGGAACAGGCGATTGATGAATTGGCAGAGAAATTAGAAATGGATCCCTTGGCCTACAGAGATCATATAGATAAAAGTGAGGTAAGAAAAGTAGAACGTCAGCGAGGCGCAAAACTTTTCGACTGGTCGCGACGTCAACCTGCTGGAAGTGGCAAAGATGTTGTAAAGAAAGGACTGGGGGTAGGACAATCTACCTGGCCGCGATTTGTATCGCTGGATTCATCCGTAGAAGTAAAAATTCACAATGACGGAGGGGTGGAGATAAGGTCGAGTGTTCAGGATATTGGAACAGGAACAAAAACCATACTTGCCCAGGTAGTCGCCGAAGAGTTGGGTCTTGAGGTAAAAGATATCAAGGTGAATATTGGAGATACTTTATTTCCTGTAGGACCAGGTTCAGGAGGAAGTGTGGTAACCGGATCGATTACCCCTCCAACACGTAATGCGGCTTATGAAGCCAAAAAAGATCTATTGAAACTCGTTGCGAAAAAATGGGAAACCGATTCGTCTAATTTGTCAATAGCAAACGGCGAAGTGAGCAACAGCAAAAATGCGGAACATAAAATGTCGTTTAAGGAAGCGACCAAATTGATGCGTACCAGTCAAATTTCTAAGGTAAACAGTCGTTCAGATGACTATGGTGGCTTTCAGCAGCCCTGGGGTCTTGCCTATGGTGACTTAGGGTCGGTACAATTTGCAGAAGTAAGCGTGAATACCGATACAGGATTTATAAAGGTAGACAGGGTCGTGGCGGCTCACAGTTGTGGACGCCCTCTCAATATAGGTCAATTGGAGAGCCAGATTAATGGTGGTGTTATCCAGGGCGTATCGTATGCGCTTTATGAAAACAGGGTGATGGACAATAGCACGGGTCATATGATGAATGCGAATGTGGATCAGTATAAAACGCCGTTTTCTATGGAAATTCCTCAGATTGATACGATTATTGTAGAGGAGTATTCAGCCCTTTCTTCGACGGATGCCTATGGTATCGGAGAGCCAGCAAATATTGCGACGGCAGCAGCCATTGCCAATGCGGTATATAACGCGATTGGCGAAAGGATTTATGAAATCCCCATTACGCCCGCAAGTATTTTAAAGGCATTAAATAAAGTATAGCAGCAGACTTGATTGAGTCTCTTAAAAAATAAGACATGGATAAATTTAGTTGGTATGAAGCCAAATCAGTTGAAGATGCATTGGAACAGGTAAATTCGACAGTTTCCGAACAGCTGTATGAGCCTGGCAAGGAAGCAGCCATATTTAAATCTGGTGGTATTGATGTGTTCGACTGGATGAAAGAGGGTTTGCTTAAACCTCAGAAAATTATCAATATTCGAAACATTCCGGGGCTTGATAAGATCAGTTTTGACCGTAAAGAAGGATTGAGCATTGGAGCCAATGTGACTTTAGCAGAAATCGCAGACAATGAGGAAATCAAAAATCAATATGCAGCACTTCATTACGCAGTGAACAGTGCGGCCACACCTCAATTGCGCAATATGTCTACCTTGGGAGGAAATATTGCCCAGCGTAACCGCTGCTGGTATTTTCGATCTGCCGAGCATGACTGCTTCCGAAAAGGAGGAGACCGGTGTTTTGCTCGCCACTCAGAACATGGTGAAAATGAAAATCACGCCATTATTGATAACGGCTCTTGTGTAAGTATTCACGCTTCGTCAATCGCAACGGCACTTATGGCTTTTAATGCCAGTGTTATGATCGTCAATAGTGAGGGGAAAAAGAAAAAAGTATCCATGGATGATTTCTTTGTTTCTGCAGGTAAGGATATTTCTATGGAGACCATCCTTCAAGCTAAGGAACTTATTAGCGAGATCGTTCTTCCGCCTCTTTCAAAAAATACAAAAAGTGCTTATATCAAGCAGGTTGCGCGTGAATCTTATGATTGGTCACTTGGAGATGTGGCAGTTGTTATGGAAGTTTCTGGCAGCACCTGTAAGTCAGCAAGTATCGTTTTAGGAGCCGCCGCTCCGGTACCTTATCGCTCGCTACAGGCTCAGGAAGCCATGCATAAGAAGGATATTAATGAGCAGAATGCACAAGCCGCCGCTAAAGCCGCCATGAGCATCGCCCGCCCTCTTTCTAAGAATGCGTATAAAGTGCCTTTATTTGAATCGATTATTAAACAAGCTATTTTGCAAATCACCTAGATATGGAACCTATGAACTCAAAAAATAAAATGATCTGCAAATTCCTCCGCGCCAGAAATCCGTATGGAATGATGGAAGGAGGAGACAAGCCCTGGCTCTTATTAGATGATGCCAATACCATTTGCTGGTGCATCAACTCGGCCGGAGCTTCTGGTCCTGATAACGGATTGGTTTCTACTTCTCAGTGCAGAGAAGGGAGGAGTTGTTTTGTTTCTGATACTGATTAATTTTTTTCTTTTTTTTATTGTTATTATAA
>CAZQRD010000137.1:0-4471 GCA_964595535.1 uncultured Flavobacteriaceae bacterium
ATTTGAATTAATCGGAAAAAGCTCTTAATTTTAATATTAGGAGCTTTTTTTATTTTAAATCTTTTCTTCCAATCTTATTATAGATTACATCTTTTTCTATATCCCATCCTCTTGCAGGGGAATATTCACGTCCATAATAAATAATCTGTAAATGAAGTTTGTTCCAAAGTTCTTTTGGGAACAGTCGTTTCGCATCCTTTTCAGTTTGCACAACATTTTTTCCGGAACTTAAATTCCAGCGATACATCAACCTGTGTATATGTGTATCTACAGGAAAACTTGAGATACCAAAAGCCTGACTCATTACTACTGAAGCTGTTTTATGACCAACTGATGGAAATTCTTCAAGTAATTCTATTTGTGCAGGTACCTCACCATTGTATTTATCGATCAATATTTTTGAAAGCCCGTAAATCCCTTTTGATTTCATTGGAGATAATCCCACTGGTTTGATGATCTCCCGAATTTCTTCAACGCTTAACTTCACCATATCATAGGGGTTATTGGCCTTTTTAAAGAGAATGGGTGTTATTAAATTAACTCTGGCATCAGTGCTTTGTGCCGATAACAAGACAGCAATTAAGAGCGTGTACGGATCTTTATGCTCAAGTGGAATTGGAGGTGAGTGATATAATTCTTCTAAGGTGTCAATAACAAACTGTACCTTTTCTTTTTTAGTCATTTTTCAGTATTTTTGGTAAAAATACAAATAATGACAACATTAAAAGTAGGGGGTAAGGCCCCTGAATTTTCAGCCAAGGACCAATATGGAAAAACGATACAACTGGATGACTTTAAAGGTAAAAAAGTTGTTTTGTTCTTTTACCCAAAGGCAAGCACGCCTGGTTGTACGGTGGAAGCCTGTAATTTAAGGGATAATTACCAAACTTTTTTAAGTAAGGGGTATGAAGTTATTGGTGTAAGCGCCGATTCAGAAAAAAGGCAGCTAAATTTTAGTAACAAACAGAATTTGCCTTATAGTTTATTGGCAGATGAAGAGAAGGAGGTAATCATGGCTTATGGCGTTTGGGGACCAAAAAAGTTTATGGGTAAGGAATACGATGGTATCCATCGAACCACCTTTGTGATAGATGAAGATGGTACTATTGAAGAAGTTATTTCTAAAGTGAAAACCAAAGAGCACGCTTCGCAAATTCTGTAAATAAATACTCAATAACAAAAAAGGACGGTAATTACCGTCCTTTTTTTATTTATCCTTCGATCTTGTTGCGTGTTTTCTTTTGCTATAACCAAATAGGCGTTTATCTTTAATAATATTGGCTACGCCTTCGGGTAACATTTCTTCCCAACCACTTTGCCCACTTACGATCATTTTGAAAGCCTTCCTTGAGAAGATCTCTAAAATCTCTGGATCAAATTTAGTGATATCGGCAATTCTTCCATTGAATTTGAAATATTTATATAATTCTTTCATCCTAGGATGTACCTTGAGGTTGGCGCTTGTGATGATTTCTCCGGACTCGAGATCTTTTAAAGGGTATAAGTAGATTTTAAGATCCTTGTAGAAGAGTTTTCCAAAGGCTTCTAGAACTCCACCACTAAGGTCTCTGTAGTATTTTTCATCAAAAACCTGGATTAGATTGTATACCCCCATGGCCAAGCCCATTCTGGCTTTAGTAAATTCAGAGAAATAATCAACCAATTTATAATACTCCTGGAAGTTGGTGATCATAACCGTTTGACCTAGAGAACACAATAATTCGGCCCTGTCTAAAAAGTCTCTTTCATTAATTTTCCCTTCTGATCTTAAATTGGCTAGTGTAATCTCAAAAATCACATGGGTATTCTTTTCTGTAACCCTTTTGTCTAAAAAGAATAATTTTTTAGCTTCTTGATACATCTCCATATTGACACGTGTCACAGGTCGATAACTACCTCTTAATGCCAGAATATTTTTTTTGTATAATTGTTGTGCAGGTAAGAGGTTGTTTCCATCGGGTCCGAACATTACCGCATCAGTCATGTTATTCTTTAAAAGATGCAGACTCATCAAGCGATTGTCAACATACATAAACCTTGGTCCTGAAAAGTCAACCATATCAATTTCGATGGTATCATTATCAATATTGTCGCAAAAAGATTTCAATAGATCTTTCGGACTGTCATTGAAGTAAAATGCTCCATATATAAGATTGGCCCCCAAGATACCAAGTGTTTCCTGTTGTAATTTCGAATCTGATTGCTTGAAGCGAACGTGAAGGACGATTTCATTATAATCTTCCAAGGCATCCATTTGAAAACGAATACCAACCCATCCGTGTCCTTTAAAATTTTTCGCAAAATCTATTGTAGTTACTGTATTGGCATAAGAAAAGAAAATCTTGTTGGGATATTTGTCTCGGCTCAGTCTATCTTCGATTAATTCAACTTCATGCCGCAGCATTTTTCTCAATCGTGATTCGGTAACATAGCGCCCGTCTTGCTCCATCCCATAGATCGCGTCAGAGAAAGCTTTGTCATAAGCAGACATAGCCTTAGCTATTGTACCTGAAGCACCACCAGCCCTGAAGAAATGACGAACGGTTTCTTGTCCGGCACCTATTTCGGCAAAAGTACCATAAATATGCTCGTTCAAATTAACTCTAAGTGACTTATGTCTTATCGAAAGAACATGTTCAAGTTCTCTATCACCTTTGATAACTCTCATTGCTTAATGTTTTAAACAAATATACTTAAGATTTAATGAGTAAATAGATTTTGCCGTAAAAAATGCACGGAAGCCTCAAAGTTGATTTTGATCAAATATAGCGGTTACATATTTTTTAATTCATGAACAAGTTTCGTCAATACATCCTTGGCATCACCGAAAAGCATAGATGTTTTCTGATTGAAAAATAATTCATTTTCAATTCCGGCATAACCAGGATTCATACTTCGCTTATTAATGATGATACTTTTAGCATTTTCTACATCCAGTATGGGCATACCATAAATTGGGCTGGCAGGATCATTGTGAGCGGCAGGATTCACTACATCATTGGCTCCTACCACCAATACAGCATCCGTATTTTGAAACTCTGAGTTAATGTCTTCCATCTCCACCAATTTGTCATAATCAACGTTGGTTTCAGCCAGAAGTACATTCATATGGCCAGGCATACGACCGGCAACTGGGTGAATGGCATACTTGACTTCGACGCCCTTTTTTTCAAGCAATAATTCAAGTTCATGAATTACATGCTGTGCCTGAGCAACCGCCAATCCATAACCTGGAACGATAATTACCTTATTGGCATAATTCATCAAAATAGCAGCATCACTTGGCGTTGTTTTCTTAATACTGCCTCCATGTGCTGATTTTGGAGATAGATCAGCACTGCCTGATCCTTCTCCAAATGCTCCAAATATAACACTAGCCAAAGGTCTGTTCATCGCATCACACATGGCCAAAGTCAGAATTGTACCGGCAGATCCTACAAGAATCCCACCCGTGAGCATCACCATGTTTCCATAAAGGAATCCTGCAAAGGCTGCTGCCAATCCTGTAAAGGAATTGAGAAGGGATATAACTACAGGCATATCCGCACCTCCAATTGGCATGACGAATAATATACCATAGGCCAGCGCAGCAAAGAATAACAAATACAAGTACAATTGACTATCCGAACCATTTAATGTGATAAAGGCTCCAAAACCTATGATAGCGATCAACATGATGTTGTTAATGATGTTGTAGGAAGGGAGGCGAATTGGTTTATTGAGGGTTCCGTTCAATTTGGCCCAGGCAATCATACTACCAGAGAATGATATACTACCGATGATAAGACCTGCAATAATTGTTGCAATTGATAATTGATCACCCGCATAGTGATGGAATTCGATCAGACCGATGATGGCGGCACTCGCGCCTCCCATTCCGTTGAAAATAGAAACCAATTCCGGCATTTTGGTCATATCTACTTTTTTTGCAACGCCCCATCCAATGATAGTTCCAATAACAATGGCAGTTGCAATTAAGAAATAAATGAGAGCCGGTACTTCCCCCGTATACAAGAAGATGGTCCCAAATATGGCCAGGGTCATACCGAAGGCTGCAATTAAATTTCCTTTACGGGCGGTTTCAGGATGACCAAGCATTTTTAATCCTAAAATATAAGTTACCGAAGCGATCAGATAGATGATCTCAAGACTGAATACGTATTCCATTACTTTTTCTTTTTAAACATTTCTAACATTCTGTCGGTAACGACAAAACCGCCAACGACATTTAAAGTACCTAACAAAACGGCTACAAAACCGAGCGATAAAGCTAAAATATTATCAGGTTCGGCTCCCAACATTACAAGAATGGCTCCGATGATCACTACCCCGTGAATCGCATTGGCTCCAGACATTAATGGTGTATGTAATACAGCCGGAACGTGCCCTATGACTTCAACTCCAACAAAAACCATTAGAATGACGATATAGATCATTTGGAGGTTATTGCTGATAAATTCTATTAATTCAT
>CAZQRD010000138.1:0-4463 GCA_964595535.1 uncultured Flavobacteriaceae bacterium
TAAGGTCCTTGAGTTCAATTTTAGGTTTGTACTTGAGTTCGATTTTTATAATTAAAAAATGATGTTATGAATATTGTTTTGGTAACGCCTTTACTCAATGTAGGTGGAGGTCAGAGATATATTTCCATATTAGCCAATCATTGGGCTTCATTAGGGTATAATGTATTTATCATTGTATTGAGAAAGAACGAAATATTTTATAAGATTTCAGATAAAGTAACGATTATTCAGTTTACGTTTAACTATTCTGGAATTGTCAATAAAATGATTATTGGCTTGCGAACAGGTTCAAAACTAAGAAAAATTATAAAGCAGATTCAACCGGATTTTGTTTTAAGTATTTTGAGTACGACAAATGTGTTAACAATTATTTCAACCTTCTTTTTAAAGACTAATATTATTGTAAGAGACGCCTTTAGTCCTTCAAGAGAGACTAAATTCATTGAAAAATATAGTCGTAAATATTTGTATCGATTTGCAGCTGGTGTTATAGCTCAAACGAAAGAAATAAAAGAATTTACAGAAAAAGAAACAGCTAACCGAAATGTAAAAGTCATTCCGAACCCAGTTGTAAAAACCCATTTCGATACTACTATTGAAAGAAAAAATATAGTATTAAATGTTGGGGCCTTAACGCACAGAAAAGGCCAAGGATTTTTAATTGAGGCTTGTGCAAGAATTAATGCTCCAGATTGGAAATTTGTTTTTTTAGGTGAAGGAGAGGATCGGGAATATCTGGAGAAGTTAATAGTGGAGTTGAACGTTGAGGATAAAATTGAATTAGTTGGCTCTGTGAAAAATGTAGATGATTGGCTTTTAAAATCGTCAATTTTTGCCTTTCCATCATCCTTAGAAGGCCTCCCAAACGCTCTTATTGAAGCGTTGGCTTCTGGCTTAGCCTGTGTAAGCTTCGATTGTGACACAGGGCCCCGGGACTTGATTAATGACGGCGAAAACGGGTTTTTGATACCTGTAGGTGATATAGATTTATTGACATTGAGAATAAAGGAATTAATGAATGATAAGAAACTCAGGGACAAATTTTCCGTTAAAGGAATAGAATCGACGGATAGATTAAATGTTGATAAAATTGCGAGTGAAGTATTAGAATTTTGTATAAAAACTAAAAATATAAAACATCATGAAAACAGTAATTCTAGCAGGCGGATTTGGCACCCGGCTAAGTGAGGAAACAGGGGTCAGACCTAAACCTTTAGTTGAAATCGGAGGGAAACCAATTTTGTGGCATATCATGAAAATGTATTCATCCTATGGTCATAATGATTTTATAATATGTTGTGGTTATAAAGGATATATGATCAAAGAATACTTTGCCAATTATTTTTTACATCAGTCAGATGTTACGTTTGACATAAAAAATAATAAGATGGAGATTCATAATAATAATGCAGAACCTTGGAAAGTTACATTGATTGATACGGGTGAAAATAGCATGACTGGCGGAAGAGTAAAAAAGGTCAAGGAATACATTGGTGATGAAACATTTTTTTTAACATATGGCGATGGCGTTAGTGATGTGGATTTTGATAAACTTTTAAAATTTCATAAGGACCAAAATTCTTATGCAACTTTAACCGCTGTTCAACCTCCTGGAAGGTATGGAGCGTTTAATTTGGATGATCATGACCCTAAAATTAATAGTTTTCGAGAAAAGCCCAAAGGAGATGGGCACGAAACGGCATGGATTAATGGAGGATTTTTTGTTTTGGAGCCTGAGATATTTAACTATATTGAAGGAGATTCAACAGTTTGGGAAAGAGAGCCCATGGAGAACCTGGCAAAAGAGGATAAACTTACTGCTTTTAAACATTTTGGTTTTTGGCAAAGCATGGATTCCTTACGAGACAAACAAGTTCTTGAAGATTTGTGGGAGGGAGATACTGCTTTATGGAAAAAATGGTAAATAATTTAACAAGTATAGAATGCTAAGTATATACAGAGATAAAAAAGTATTTGTTACAGGACATACAGGGTTTAAAGGAAGTTGGCTAACACAATGGTTGCTATCGCTTGGGGCTGATATATATGGTTATGCTCTAACTCCGTCAACCCTTCCATCGTTGTATAATCAATTGCAAACGGACAAGGATATTCATAGTACAATAGAGGATATACGAGATTTTGAAAAACTTAAGCAAAGTTTAAAAGAGGTACAGCCTGATATTATTTTTCATTTGGCAGCTCAAGCGTTGGTTCGGGATTCCTATGAATCTCCATTGGAAACATTAGAAATCAATGTTAATGGAACTGCTAATTTACTGGAAGCGATCAGACAACTTGGTCTTACTACAAATGTTGTTGTTATTACATCTGATAAATGTTACGATAACAAGGAATGGATTTTTGGTTATAGAGAAAATGATGCATTAGGTGGATTCGACCCCTATTCAGCTAGTAAAGGAGCTGCAGAAATTGTGATTTCATCTTGGCGAAACTCATTTTTTCATCCTGACAGATATGATGAGCATGGCGTGAAACTAGCATCTGCAAGAGCTGGAAATGTTATTGGAGGGGGAGATTGGTCTAAGGATAGAATATTACCGGATTGTATAAGAGCTTTACAGCAGAAAAAGACAATTGAAGTTAGAAACCCATTAGCGACAAGACCATGGCAGCATGTTTTGGAATCTTTAGGAGGATATTTATTGTTAGGTTCAAAATTAATGAATGCCAAAAATGAAGAATTGTCAAAATATTGTACTTCCTTTAATTTTGGACCCTATAGTTATTCAAATAAAACGGTTGAGGCTTTAGTTAATGAAGTACTTCTCCATTGGGAGGGGTCATGGAAATACAACAAAGAAAAGGCGGTTCACGAAGCTTTTCTTTTAAACTTAAATATTGACAAAGCGACTCAAATATTGAATTGGAATCCTGTTTGGGATTTTTCTATGACCATTGAAAAAACGATTGAGTGGTATAAAAACAGTATTGAAAACCCTCAGATAATTAAAGAATTTACTGGTGAACAAATAGACAGTTATTCAAAGGGATTTATGAAAAAAATAACTATTTAATTCGATATGATATTTAAAGAAACTCCTTTAAAAGGTGCATTTGAAATTGAAGTTCAAAAAATAGAAGATGAAAGAGGTTTTTTTGGAAGACTCTGGTGCGAAAAGGAAATGAAAATGCATGGTTTGAATACCAATATTGTTCAATCAAATGTGTCATTAAGTAAAAACAAAGGTACGTTGCGAGGAATGCATTTTCAAAGAAGTCCTTTTCAGGAGACCAAACTTGTACGATGCACAAAAGGTGCTGTTTATGATGTGATCATCGATTTGAGACCCGATTCACCTACTTTTAAAAAATGGCATGGGGTCAAATTAAGTGAAAAGAATCATAAAATGATTTATGTCCCTGAAAATTTCGCCCATGGCTTTTTAACATTGGAAGATGAATCTGAGGTATACTATTTAGTTACACAGTTTTACAATAAAGACAAGGAAGCAGGATTAAGATGGAATGACCCTTCATTTAATATAGACTGGCCCGAAATTGTTAATGATATATCGATCAAAGATAGCAATCACCCAAATTTTGACTTAAAAAATATTTTATGATTTTAATAGATACCGCATTACATAAAAGAGACGCTGAAAATAACCCAATTAAAGTGGCTGTAATTGGCGCAGGAATTATGGGTCAGGGAATTATTAATCAAATATTCAGATATTCCCCTGGAATTGATGTTGTTGTGATCTATAATAGAACTTTGTCCAAAGCGGAGAATGCAATTAAAAATATAGGAATTGAAAATTACGCAATTGCCGAATCTAATGCTCAGTATAATAAAGCACGGGAACTTAATAAGATGGTATTAACTCAAAACATTGATGTGCTTTGTGAGGCAGCTGATGTTGATGTGGTGATTGAAGTAACAGGAACCATTGAATTTGCAACCAAAACTATTCTAAAGGCATTTGAAAGTGGGAAGCATGTTTTGTCATTTAATGCAGAGATTGATGCAACTATTGGGCCTATTTTGAAGCACAAAGCTCAGCAATGTGGGGTAAGATATACAGTTGCTGAAGGCGATCAGCCAGGGGTAACTTTAAATTTATACAGACAGGTGAAGTCAATGGGTTTTAATCCGTTGTTATGCGGTAACATAAAGGGACTGCAAGATCGGTACCGTAATCCAACCACACAGAAGTCATTCGCAGCACAGTGGGATATGACACCCGAAATGGTTACAAGTTTTGCGGATGGAACAAAGATTTCATTTGAGCAGGCCTGTATCGCTAATGCAACGGGAATGAAAGTTGCTCAAAGAGGAATGCTGGGATACTATACAGATAAACATGTTGATGAAATGAAGGGGCTTTATGATATAGATCAAATGAGAGAATTGGGTGGGATTGTTGAATATGCAGTAGGTGCCAAACCAGGACCTGGAGTTTATATTTATGCTACCATAGAAGATGACTTCTCAAAGA
>CAZQRD010000139.1:0-4453 GCA_964595535.1 uncultured Flavobacteriaceae bacterium
TAACCATTAAAAAATTAATGGATATGATGTCTTTTTACAAACTGAATAAGTTTCATTTTCATCTCACAGATGATGAAGGTTGGCGTATTGAAATACCCGATTTGCCTGAATTGACTGAGGTAGGTGCGAGACGCGGACATACCTTTTCTGAAACAAACTGTTTGCTACCATCTTATGGCTCAGGATGCGACCCAAACGACCCCAATTCAACGGGGAATGGTTTTTATAATCGTCAGGAATTTATTGAACTATTGCGTTATGCGCACGAACGTCATATTGAAGTTATTCCGGCCATTGATCTTCCAGGCCATGCTCGAGCAGCCGTACGTGCAATGGAAATTCGGCATGATCGTTACAAGGCAGAGGGAAATATCGACAAAGCCAACGAATATTTATTGACGGATTGGGAAGACACTTCAGAGTATGAATCAGAGCAAATGTGGAGGCGAAATGTAATTAATATAGGATTACCATCTTCTTATCGATTCATTGCGAAAATAGTAGATGAATTGATATTGATGTATGAAGAAGCCGATGTGAAACTGTCTGCGATTCATGTTGGAGGAGATGAAGTGCCCGAAGGTGCCTGGTTAAAATCTCCTGCCTGTATAAAATTGATGAAAGAACATACGGAGCTACAAGATATTCATGATTTAGCAGAATATTTTATGATACGCATCAGTAGTATTTTAGAGAACAAAGGAGTGCTCACGGCAGGTTGGGAAGAGATCGCATTAATTCATAAAAATGGAAAAACAAAGCCAAATCAAACTTTGGTTAACAGGAACATGATACCCTATACCTGGAATACAATTTGGGGCAGTGGCGGTGAGGAATTGCCCTATCGCTTAGCAAATCTGGGTTACAAAGTGGTTTTATGTAATGCCCCTAGTCTTTATTTTGACTTGGCATATGACAAAGATCCTGAGGAAGCCGGCTATTATTGGGCCGGTTATACAGACATAATAGATACCTTTAAATTCCAGCCATTAAATTTTTACAAGAGTGCGGAAGAAGATCTTTTAGGTAATAAAATAGATCCAATGACTCATTATAAGAACGCAAAAAGATTAACCAAAAAAGGACAAAATAACATACTTGGTTTACAAGGGCAATTATGGGGGGAGACGATTCGGAGTGCCGAGCGTATTGAGTATCTACTATTCCCAAGGATGTGCGCATTAGCGGAAAGGGCGTGGTCAAAAGAACCTGATTGGGCATCTATTGCTGATCTGAAGTTACGAAAAAAAGCTATTATGATAGATTGGAATCAATTCGCTAACCGTCTAGGTAAGAAAGAGTTGCCAAAATTAGATATATTATTTGGCGGGGCTCGCTATTATATCCCTGTTCCTGGAGCAATTATCGAAAACGGACTGTTGATGGCGAATACCTCTCTACCCGGACTTATAATCCGCTATACCACAGATGGCACGAAACCAACGATAAGTTCTTCTGTTTTTAAAGAACCATTCCTAGTCGATAGTGCTATTATTAAACTAAAAGCATTTACTAGCAATGGCCGAAGTAGCCGAACAACATCCGTCGAGAATAAAAGTGCATTAGTATCCTCTTTAAATTAATTTTCATCTAATTAGAATCAACAAATCATTATGAAAAAAAATACTCAAAAGAAAAGACATCCACTCACTTGGGTTCCCACCTTATATTTTTCAGAGGGTTTACCTTTTGCAGCTACAGCTGTGGTTTCGGTATTGATGTATAAGAGTCTCGGCTTGTCAGATTCTCAAATAGCATTTTTTACAACTCTCGTAATGTGGCCATGGACATTGAAACCACTTTGGGGACCTTTGTTGGAAATGTTCAAGACAAAAAAACACTTTGTTGTAATTACCGAATTTATTGGTGGAATTTGCTTCGGGATTTTGGCTTTAACCCTTCCACTTGAAGGGTTTTTGCAGTACTCTCTGGTTATGTTTGTTATCATTGCATTTAACTCTGCCACTCACGATATAGCAGCGGATGGAGTTTATATTAATACCTTAAATACTAAACAGCAATCACAATTTATAGGTTATCAGGGTGCCTTTTACAATGTGGCGAAAGTATTGTCACAGGGAGCGCTGGTCTATGTTGCGGGAAGGCTTGAACTCACAGTTGGGGTTACCGAAGCTTGGATGATTGTAATGGGGTTATTCGGTGTTATTCTCATCTTAATGGCTCTTTATCACTTAAAAATGTTGCCTAGTGGTGGATCTTCTACCAAAGTTGAATCGGTATCTGAGGCATTCAGCACTTTTAAAGAAGTTGTCAAGTCTTTCTTTAAAAAGAAGAATATACTATGGGGACTTGCCTTTATTATTCTTTTTCGTTTTGCGGAAGGTCAGCTTACAAAAATAGTTCCGTTGTTCATGAGAGCTACACCTGAAGAAGGAGGTTTGGGCCTTCTTACATCAGACATTGGAATAGCATATGGTATTTTTGGAGCGGCTGCGTTTGTGGTTGGATCTCTCTTGGGCGGATATTTTGTAGCTCGCAGAGGGCTAGAATCATCCATTTTCATCTTATGCGTTATTTTTAATGTTCCGGATGTCGTTTATGTATACTTATCGTATACTATGCCAGAGAATTTTGCCATAATAAGTGCAGCTATAGCCCTCGAATGGTTTGGTTATGGCTTTGGTTTTGTGGGTATTATTCTTTTTATGATGCAACAAATTGCTCCTGGAAAATACAAAATGGCACATTATGCTTTCGCAACCGCAGTTATGAACTTAGGATTTATGATACCTTCTATGGTGAGTGGATATATCAGCGATTATCTTGGCTATCAAAACTTTTTCCTATGGGTATTAGTGGCTACCATTCCGTCATTTTTGGTTGCATGGTTTGTACCGTTTAACAAAATGAAGGAAGAAGAACCCGAGGAAATTCCAAGTTCTTAAAACGCTTAGACGACATCTACAAAGGAAAAGTCATATACATCTTGTATTCCTTGAGCTATTTATGGAGTAAAATTATCTAATCAAAGCCAAGTCATTAGGGCGAAATTTTAAGATAAGGGATATAATGAACAAACAAATAGGATTAAAAGAAGCTATCTCTATTGGAATTGGAGGAATGGTAGGTGGTGGGATTTTTGCAGTACTGGGTCTTGCAGTATCAATAGCAAAGGGCGCAACAGCAGTAGCCTTTCTAATTGCAGGAATACTAGCTCTAATTACTTCATATAGCTACGTTAATTTATCAAAAACGTACCCTGATAGAGGAGGAACAGTTAAATTTATCAATAAAGGATTTGGAGTAGGTGTTTTCAGTGGTGCAATGAATAATTTGCTTTGGATAAGTTATATAATAATGTTATCGCTTTACGCCTCTGCATTTGGTTCTTATGCTCCTAATTTAATGGAACTTACTTCTAATAAAACAATTGATTTTCATATTTACGCCAGTGCAATTGTAATCTTCGCTTCTGCCATAAATTATTATAGCATAGCGGTAGTAAGTAAAATAGAGGTATATGCCGTAATTATCAAATTGGTCATTCTTATCGGATTTATTGCAATAGGAGCTTATGGTTTAATAGGTAACCCAAACGTATCACAATTAGCTTTTGAAAATTGGGAAGCACCTATCAAGATAATAACAGGTGGAATGGTGATTTTTGTTGCTTATGAAGGGTTTGAACTCATCGCAAATGCTGCTCCTGACATTATTAATCCAGAAAAAAATATTGCAAAAGCGTATTATTATTCAGTAATTTTTGTAATTATCTTTTATATAATCATCGCAATTGTTACAATTGGTTCCCTTCCCTTTGATAAAATTGCTGAAGCAGAAGAGTATGTTTTGGCAGAAGCCGCCAAACCTATGTTAGGGCAATTCGGATTTACCGTAATCACTGTAGCAGCTTTGATATCTACTTTTTCGGCGATAAATGCTTCTTTATACGGAGGAACTCAAGTAAATTATGAAATTGCCAAAGATGATGAGCTCCCTCACCATTTTCTTGCAAAACTTTGGAATGAGCCAATAGGTTTAATGATAACAGCTATATTAACCCTAATTTTAGTAAATATTCTTGATTTAGAGAGTATTTCAACGGCGGGAAGTGTTGGTTTTTTGCTTATTTTCGGAATTGTAAATTATGTTGGTTTTAAAAAATCCAATGAAATGAAAAGCAACAAAGTAATTCCTTTCCTAGGGTTTGTATTATGTCTGCTTGCGCTGGTAATTTTGATTCAACAGCAGTTAGGTGCCAATTTCATTGGAGTTGTTGTTTCAATGGGTATTATATTTATTTGTTTTATAATCGAATGGATTCATAAAAGAACTTGAACTCAAGATTCAATAATAGATATTTTGTTATATTTAAAATATCATTTGAGCGACCATGTTCTCTATTCAGGTAACAATACTTTATCTATCATTTCTTTAACTATTTCTTTCTTTGCAGGAACTTTATCAAAATGTTTCCATTCCCAAAATAAGA
>CAZQRD010000140.1:0-4452 GCA_964595535.1 uncultured Flavobacteriaceae bacterium
GTTTGATCGTATCAGCATGGCAATCATCCAGGCCAGGGAAAAGACAATGGCAAAGCCCAGGTAATTATCTATTTTTTCGTAAAGGGGTAAATAAATAATTTCAAGCAGATCTTTTAGAGTATTTATGATTATTAAAGGAAGAACGGCTATTATTATAGTTCGCATTCGTTCAAGAAGTGGAAGCCTAAAAATTAGATATCCAATTCCCAGTATCAATAAGTGCCATATCCAATTTGTAACAATCGTTATGGGAAGTGTTCTTTCTAATATAAAAAGAATTGCTATGCCAATCATGGCCCATAAGAGGTTTTTATTCCAACGGGAATCTGGTGAAAGCAAACGTAAGTTTTTACGGATGTGCCAAATTATAAAAATTAATACAAAAGGTTCTAAAATCATAACTATTTGAAATGTTGACTAAATATCGCCAGTTAAATTTAATTCTTTAAAATAAAAGACATTCTCTTTGTTGAACATTATATGTACTTAGGAATTTTCAACAAAAATTAAAGAGTTGTTAATTGAATAATAAAAGTTGTTCCTACTTCTTCTTTAGTCTCTACTTTCAATTCTCCCCCATGCGCTTTAATAATATCATAACTCAAGCTTAATCCAAGACCTGTTCCTTGACCGGTTGGTTTGGTGGTAAAAAATGGTTGAAAGATCTTGCTAACTACACTATCAGGTATCCCATTTCCATTATCAGTAATGCTGATTTCAAGCTGGTTTTCGGTTTTTTTTGTTTTTACCAACACTTTTGGTTGATAATCTTCTCCAGCGGTTTTCTTCTTGTTATTAACAGCGTAAAAGGCATTGTTAATTAGGTTGAGTAGCACCCGGCCAAAATCCTGGGGAACGACTTCAATTTTGGATAAAGATTCGTCAAATTCGGTTTTAAAATCGGCATTAAAGCTTTTGTCTTTAGCCCGTAAACCATGATAAGTCAATCGCAAATATTCATCCGCTAGAGCGTTTATATCTGTGGACTCCTTTTTACCATCGCTGCTTCTGCTGTGTTGCAACATACCCTTAACGATACCATCTGCTCGTTTCCCATGATGGTTTATCTTGTCTAAATTTTGCTTCACATCCGTAGCAATGGCCTTAACTTCCTCAAAATCGTTGTTCTCAATTTCTTCAATCATTTCATCAATGAGTTCATTACTCACTTCAGAAAAATTAGTGACAAAGTTTAAAGGGTTCTGTATTTCATGGGCAATTCCTGCTGTGAGTTCGCCTAGAGAAGCCATTTTTTCTGATTGTATGAGTTGCGATTGTGTGCTTTTAAGTTCAGTATATGCCTTTTCAATTTCTTTGGCCTGCTCTAACTCTTTCTTTTGATTCTTTTCACGCTCCTTTCTAATTGTTTTTGCCCTCTGATATTTAAGAATTCCAAATCCAATAAGCATCAATATCAGAATATAGCCAAAATAAGCAAACCTTGTTTGCCACCATGGCGGTGCGATACTAATTTCAATGCTTGCCCCTTCCTCATTCCAGACGCCGTCTGCATTAGATCCTTTCACTTGAAATACATACTTCCCAGGAGACAAATTGGTATAAGACGTATGTCTTTGCTTAGATGGTATTGACCATTTGTTATCATAATCTTCGAGCTTCCAGGAATACAGGTTATCCTCCGAACGCAGATAATGCAAGGCTACAAAATCAAAACTCAGGTCTTTCTGCCAATATTTCAAGTTTATTTTTTTAGTATACGATACAGCCTCCTTAAAAATTTCTCCATCTGGTGCCTGATAAACACTATCCATAATACTCATGGAAGTGATCAAAACAGTTGGCGTAATACTGTCCTTTTGAAGTAATTTCTTAGGATCAATCCGATTCAGACCATTGTTTCCTCCAATCCATACATCTCCATTAGATACAATTTTTACAGCATATCTTCGTCCATAATTTTGAAACCCATCATTTACAAAATAATTTTTATAGGTTTTTGTATTTGTATCAAAAACCGACAGTCCTCTTTGATTAGGTAGCCATAAATTACCCCTGTCATCTTTAGAAACATATTCACGAACAGCCATATCATTATGCAAAAGGCCTTCTTTTTCACCAAACATTTGAACCGTATTAACATCAGGACCTACTAAGCCTAATCCACCTCCACTATAGGCCCAAAACCACATTTTCCCATCGCCCCCCTTTGAAGCTGCATGCACACTTGGCAAATTCAAATCGTCAGTATTCCGATAAAAAATATCTTTCTTATGATCATAAAGACTAATACCACCATCTGTGCCTACCCACATTCGCCCTCTGTCATCTTCTGCCATAAAACTGATTTCATTATCACCCAAGGAAAGTGAATCTGTAGCATCAAAATAGAAGTGTTTAAATCGGTTTTTATTTTCATCATATTTAAATAGCCCAAATCTGTTATCCCTTCTATCCCCAACCCACATATGACCTCTGGAGTCTAAGAATAGAGCATACAAATTCGTGCTAAGCAAACCATGAATATCTTTAGTGTTTGACTCAAATTTTTGTATCACTTTAGTTGTATTACCATCGATAATAAAGGCGCCTTGATTCCAAACCACGACCCAAATATTTCCATTAGTATCTTCCTTTAAATTCACAATACGATCCGTTTTCTTAAACGATTGAACACGTTCAAAACTTTGTTGATCTTTATGAATTAGAAAAAGGTGACCATCACTAATCACCCAAATTTGTTTCTTTGAATCTTCATATATTTTTTGGATATTTCCTAAACCGCTTTTTTTGTTGTTATCATCCTTAAAATAGCGTTGCTGAAATTTGTTGTCAGAGAGTTTTAGAGACAGACCTGATTGGGTTCCTACCCAAAGGCGTTTTTTACTGTCTTCAAATAAAAAGGTTATGGTATCTGAAGGTATGGTCATACGATCTTTGGGATCATGTGTGTAAAGCTCTAGTTGTTTTGCTTTGGGATTCTGCTTATACAAATTGGGTCTTGTACCAAGCCATAATAGTCCGGTTCTATCTTTCAGCATTTGCAGTCGATTCGAAAGCTGTAGTTGGTTTTTTTCCTCATTGAATTTTTCATCAAACCATTCGAATGTACCTTTCTTATGATCATATCGCAATATTGATTCTTCAGGTACGTCATCCGCCTCGACCTGGAACCAAATAAAAGAATCGTCATGCAAGATTGGAATTATTGATCCAACATCAGAAGCCATCCCCTTGAACATTAGAATTCCTTCTCCAAATTTATAATCGTCCCTCTCTGATTCTTTTGGATTTATTCGTGTAAGATTGCCTTCAGAGGAGATCCAGAAGTTACCATGCTCATCTTCAAAGGCAGCACCAATCCACAGTTCGAATCCATGATTTGGAAAACTATATGAACTTACTACCTTTCCAGCTATAGGATCCCATAGGTATAAATTCTGATTATTTCCCATTGGAATCAAGCCACTCTTGCCTGGAGTAGATATGTCTTGAATTGAATCTCTAACAGACGTCCCCGGAATAAGATCAGATTTATCAAAAATCAGTTCAAACTTGTCGAGTTTCCTGATATATCGCATAACACTGCTATCTCCTGTTACTAACCATATACTGCTATCCTTTTTGGATTCAGCCATATTAAAGTTTAGTACAATATCATTATAAGACCCTCTTACTTCATAGGGATATCTAAAAATCTTCTTTGTTTTAGACTCATATCTGCAAAGAAGGTTTTCTTCAAGGTTCCCTGAATAACTTGTAAACCAAATATTATTTTCGATATCTTCAAATAATAAGTTGCAATTAGAATATGGCGCTTTTTTGGAGTCATTGAAGTCAGGAAGATAATTGGTAAACTTTTCAGTTCTAGGGTTGAAAGAGGTCAAACCACCAGAATTTGAAGCCGATCCAATCCATAATTTCCCATCGCTAGCCTTCAATAGGCCACCACTTAGGTTTCGGCTCCAAATAGCATTTGGATCTTCTCGATTTCCTCGAAATACTTCAATCGAATAACCATCATATTTTATAAGTCCATTTTGCGTAGTGGCCCAAATAAATCCTTGATCGTCCTGAACCATCGCTGAAATAAACTCTTCCGGAAGTCCCTCTACAACTCCATATTTTTCGAATGCTATTTTTTCTGTTTGGGCAAATAAACCAGTCGTGAAAAGCATGTATACTCCAATAATAGTTAGAGTTGATCGAAAAAACTGACTTTTATTTATCATGAGTATTTCTTTAATTCAGTTTAAACTGGTAACATTATTTTGAATTGGGTCCCCATATTCTCCTCAGTTGTTACTTTTAGTTCTCCCCCATGCGCTTTAATAATATCATAACTCAAGCTTAATCCAAGACCTGTTCCTTGACCGGTTGGTTTGGTGGTAAAAAATGGTTGAAAGATCTTTTCCAACACTTTTTTTGGAATACCATTGCCATTGTCTTTTACACTAATTTCAATGCCTTCTTTTACTTTTTTAGTATGAACAA
>CAZQRD010000141.1:0-4447 GCA_964595535.1 uncultured Flavobacteriaceae bacterium
AAAATACTCCATAGCAATTGAAAGGTTAACATCTTTCCTGCTGTGTCATCTTTGGAATGAATTTCTTTGTTCTTCTTCCAAAAAATAAAAGGAATGACTATATTAATAAATGGAATAAAAACCAATAATAAAGTATACAGATTCATACGTTTTAACGCAGACGAAGAAGATTTAGGCACCTCATTTTCTACAATGTGCGATAATAATTCTGAAACATCTAATTCTAAAGCTTTAGCTAAAATTTTTATGGTAAAAGATCTTGGTTTTACAGTTCCTTTTTCAATGCGTTGAATGGTGCTTAATGATACCTTTGCCTTTTCTGCTAATGCCTCTTGTGACAGTCCTAATTTCTTACGGGAATGGCTTACTTTACTTCCTAAACTTAAGTTTTCATGCAGCATAATCACATTTATCTATATTAAACCGATAGTAGTGGGCGTGTATTAATGATGTAATGATACAATGAAAAAATGAATTAATGAAAAAATGATGCAATACTAAAACCTCAAATCAAATGCAACTTCATACCTTCATGCGAGTCTGTAAATCCTAATTTTTTATAAAAACGGATCGCTTCCGGTCGATTTTTATCGGTGGTTAATTGCAGAACGTGGGCATTTCTTTCTTTTGCTCTTTTAATGGTCCATGCTACCATTTTTTCTCCTAATCCGATTCCTCTGTTATCTTTTCTGATTCTTACAGCTTCCAGTTGAGCTCGCATCCCACCTTTGTACGTGAGATATTGAATAAAAGATAGCTGCAATGTTCCTATAATCTCAGCGCCCTTATTTTCAATGACCATGAGTTCTTGGTTCTCATCACGGTTTATGTTTTCAAATGCAACAACGTAGGCTGCAGGCAGTGGAATTTGAAAGTTTTCACGTGTTTTTCCTAAGTCATCATCTGCAATCATCGCTACAATTGCCTGAAGATCGTGTTTTGTTGCTTCTCTGAATATCATGATAATAGTGTCTTAAACCATCGATTTATTACAATAACCTGTTTTTTCAAAGTCTCTTATATTTATCGAAACAATATGCGATTATTGTATTTGTCTCCTTACCAAATCTTTATCCTTTCCGATTCGGGTTTATAATTTTTGTCACCGGGTTTAACGTCGAATGCCTCATAAAACGGCGTGAAGTTCATAAGTGGGCCGTTGACACGCCATATTGCTGGTGAATGAGGGTCCGTTGCTACATAATTGCGCAGGAATTCATCACGTGTTTTAACCCGCCAGATACGCGCTACAGACAAGAAGAAACGTTGATCTGGGGTAAATCCACCAATCCTGGTGGTATCCTGTCCTTGTTTTGTCATTTTGAAAGCGTCGTAGGCTATAGCGATACCACCATTATCTGCAGTGTTTTCCCCAACCGTTAAGGCACCTTTAAGTGATACACTGTCTAAAACCGAAAAGCCATTATATTGATCAATTACTTGCTGTGTTTTGCCCTTGAATTTGTCATAATCTTGATCTGTCCACCAATTTGCGACATTTCCATTTTTGTCAAATTGCGCGCCTTGATCATCGAAAGCATGAGTGAACTCATGGCCAATCACCATACCAATTCCACCATAATTAACCGCATCATCAGCATATAGGTCGAAATACGGAGCTTGTAATATCCCCGCAGGAAAAACGATCTCATTAAGTGATGGATTGTAATAAGCAGTTACGGTAGATGGTGTTGTAAACCATTCGTCTTTATTTGGTGGCTTATTTAATTTGTTCAGGTTATACTGATAATCGTTTTGGCGCAATGCGACTACATTTTCAAAATACTTCCCCTCCTCTATTTTAACCTTATCATAATTTCTCCATACATCAGGATAGCCTATTTTCTTGGTAATAGCATATAATTTGTCTTTTGCTTTTACTTTAGTGCTGTCGCTCATCCAATCAAGTTGCTCTATCCTGATTTCTAAAGACTTCTGAAGATTGTTGACAAGCTCCAAAGCTCTTTTTTTTGCATCTTCATTAAAATAGCGTTTAACATATAATTGCCCCAGCGCAAAACCAATTTGTCTATCTACATTCTGCACCATTAACTGAGCTCGAGATTTCTGAACCGATTGACCAGATATTACTTTGGCATATGCGAAGGATGCGTCTTGAAAAGGTTGACTCAAAATATTCGCATAAGAACCTGTTGAATTTGCTTTTAAATAGATTTTCCAATCCGTTAAGTCAACAGATTCAAGCATCGTGTTCAGCTTATCATAATAGGCCGGTTGACGGATGTCAACAGAATCTGCTTCTATCCGTAAATTCGATAATACGTTTGACCATCCAATATTCTTTTGATTTTTATTAATTTCTGAAACAGCTAATTTGTGGTAATTCGCCTTTACGTCTCTGCGTTCAATGCGAGTTTTGTGAGATGCTGCCAACTGTTTTTCAATTTCATAAACAATATCCGCATGTTTAGAAGCGTCATCATCTCCGGTCAATTCAAACAAGGTCGTCAAATATTTTTTATAGGCTTTTTGAATACTAATGGCAGATGAATCGGTTCTAAAATAATAATCACGATCAGGTAAGCCTAGTCCTGTCTGACTAAAATGAGCTATGTTGATCTCGCTATTTGCGTGATCCGGAGAAACATAGGGGTAGATGATCGAATAATCTCCTGCCTTAAGCTGATCTGATACAAATGTCAGCAATGATGGTACATCGTTAATGGCATCAATTCTATCTAAAATGGGCTGAATAGGTGCAAATTCACGTTGGTTGATACTTATGGTATCCATTCCAGATTCGTAAAAATCTCCTACCTTTTGTTCTATGCTCCCTTCAGGATGTTCACCAGCTGATACTTCTTCTAAAATGTTTTGAAGCAATTTTTTTTGAGGAATATTTAAATACCTGTAAGCACCTATTCCAACCTGATCTTCTGCAATTACAGCAGCTTCATACCAGGTTTTATTGACATGGTTAAAGAAATCATCTCCCGGTCTTACTGTGTCATCAATGCCGTCGAAGACTACTTTATGTTGTTCAGGCGTTTTTTCCTTGCTGCAGGAAACTGATATAAATGCGATTAAGGCGAAGTAAAAAAAGTATTTCATGGGAATAGTGATGTAATGATACAATGATGTAATGATCTAATGATGCAATGATCAAATGATCTAATGATGCAATGATACAATGATACAATGATCTAATGAAATAATGAAATAATGATCAATAATACAATGATATCAAACCGATGCTTTAAAACACAACTTTTCCAGGATACTATCCCCCTGTTGTTATCACATTAAGATTACACTATTTAATTTGCAAAATAAACCTTTCAGTAAGATAATCGTTGATGAGAACAGCGTTTAAAACCATTCTGGCTATAATTAATGTCATTTTATCAGTATGGAAACGGCCTCAAAAGAATTGTCAGTTCTATCAAAATAAATACTTAGTAAGATTGGTAAGTTCCGCCGAGGCTCTCAAGGAAATCAACCAATCGCACTTAGTATTTAAAAAGGTAGGACTTACAGTTCTTTTGTAGCCTTGATTTTTTCTTTCTTTTGTATCAAGACAAAAGAAAAAAACAAAATATCTTTTATAAATATTCTAGAAATACTCGGCTTTGATTAAAAAAAGAGTTTTTAATTAACCGATATTAAATTCACATCAAAAACAAGTACGGCTCCACCAGGAATGGTTTGATTGCCACTATTGCCATACCCTAAAGATGATGGTATTAATAATATCCCGCTGCCACCTTCTTTAAAATATTGAATACCTTCGGTCCAACCTGTTATGACCTGGTTTAAATTAAAGGAAATTCCATTGGCATTGCTTTGATCAAATACAGTGCCGTTGGTGAAATACCCTTTATAGGCAACTGTTACATTTGAGCTTGATATAGGTTGCTCGCCTGTTCCTGCTTCATTAATTACATAATATATACCCGTAGCACTTTCTATGGCGTCTAAATCGTTATCTGAGATATAATCAAGAATTTCTTGCTTATTTTCGGCTGTATAATCTTTTTGACTGGTATTTTCATCATCATTACATGAAGCGAAAAGAACAACAAAAAGGGAGATAAATAATGATTTCATTTGATAGTTTTTTTTGATTACGCCGGCAAATATACTTAAATGAACTTTTTGCCAAGAAGAAACCACGTTAAAATAAACAAAAATAATTTACTAGTATAATGGCGTCAATGACTGAATTTATTTAAAACAAAAAAAACCATCATTACTGATGGTTTTCTTTAAAATTGGATTGGCTTAAATTATATCAAACTCACGTTTATAGCGCTTAAACCCTTTTCACCTTGTTCTACGTCAAACTTTACTTTGTCATCTTCTCTTATGTCATCAATAAGATTTGATGTATGAACAAAAACTTCTTCATCTGAATCATTGATTTTAATAAAACCAAATCCTTTGGAGCTATTGAAAAATTTTACTGTTCCTTCTTTCATAATATTTA
>CAZQRD010000142.1:0-4443 GCA_964595535.1 uncultured Flavobacteriaceae bacterium
ACGGTGGGTATAAAATGCGTTTTATACATTATTCGTCACTGGTTTTAGTTCTTTTCGTTTGCTCCAATAATATAGTGCAAAACCAATACCAACGATCGGTAGTACAATTCCAAATTCATCAATATAATAAGCAGTATTTCCCGTATCTTCAGTTAGAGGTGTGAAAATCCTTTGAATAAATAAATTATGACTAGCGTGAAGTATAACCGCAGTCCATAAGCTTCCAGACTTGATGCGAAACCAAGTGTAAATGAAGCTCATACTAATAATTAATACCATAAAACAAGACATTGCATACCATGAAGGTGTACCACTATTATAATCAGCAAAGAGTAAAATTGGTAAATGCCAAATCCCCCAAATAAAACCAGAAATTAATGAGGTTTTAGTAAATCCTTGAGTCTTATAAAGTTCGGGAACAAAAAAACCTCGCCATCCAATTTCTTCACCTAATGCGCTTGCCGTACCACGGATTGTACCGTAAATTCCGAATAAAATAAAGTAGAATGCTATTATAAATCCACTCCCTATTTCTCCAAAACCAAAAGAGTTAGTAAGCCTAACAACAAATTCTTTATCATAAAAGCCTCCCCAGCCAAATACCCAAATAACAAGGTAAGCAATGAGTGCATATAGCAGAGGAATTAGATAACTCCATAATTGATATTTTGTTTTGCCCCATTTCCACCCAAGATCAGAAATATTTCTCTTTAGTATCTTCATAGTAATCAAAGCAGAAATCCCAGGGCACCACATCAGTCCCATTGTAAATTGTCCCCATCCACTACCGAGAGTGCCAGAATAAATTATTAGAAAATAATAAATTGCACTTAAGGCAAATGTTATCGAAAGAAATATGCCAATAGGTTTGAATTTATTTTTGGTTGAATTTTCCATAATTATATAGTTTATGTCTACTTGTACCTAACAGCTTGTGTATGAGTAGTAGCGGGATTATACTCACTAACTTTTCAGTTTAACACTGACCTTTATTTTATATTTATACTTTCGTTATATCACTTAAACCGCTATTACTTATGCACCTTGTTAGTGGCTGGCTTTATTCCTTCAATTGTTTTAGTTTATTGATAGCATTTTGATTTTGAGGATCAAGTTCTAAAGATTTTTTAAAGCTTAGTATTGCGTTTTTATGATCCCTTTTATATAAATAAGCTTCAGCTAAACTATCATATAAATTTGCTGATTTTGGGTATATATGTAATGCCAATAAAAAAACATTTATCCCTTCTTGTGTTTTTTCAGGATTAAAAGATAACCTCAATCCTAGGTAATTTAACATCCCTTCATTAAGTTGAAGTCTTGGATATTTCACTATTACTTTTTGGTATAACGGAATTAAATCTTGATAATCCTGATTGAGTGCTAAATCATTGAAATCCTTGTAATTAAATTCTGTTTCAAGTGTATTTTTCATTTTTTTTGAAATCAGGTTTTCAGAAAACCCATTTTCATCAGGGTTATTCTCTATGAAAACCTTTGCATTCTCTTCATTTTTCAAAGTTGCATTTAAAAACTGTAACGTGTGTTCGGAAAGTAATTGATAGGAAGTCATAATTTTATCATCACTTTTATCTTGTCTTTTATCTCTATTGGCAAACAATACCCCAAAAGAACTAAAATAGGAATGTGTTAAGTCGTGAAATTTATAACTATAAGCATTACTATATTTCAAAGAGTCATATAATTGGAATTTGTAATTCAACTCAGCAGGAATTTTATCGCTAGTCAAAACTTCTTCAGGAATATCTTTTTGAGCAAAATGAATGTAAGGAATATCAAACCTATCTAAATCAAAATAAGGTGATTTTTCTATGACAGGATAGTTATACCTTTCAGTTCCATCTAAACTTACTAATGCACTTATATTCTGATTTTTCATAACAGTAATTGCATTTGATAATCCACCAAAACTAAAGCCCATAAGCGCTATTTTATTTAAATCTATATTTTCATACTTATGAATTTCTTTTAAGAGGGATTCAATATCTCTGGATTGTGTTTCCATATCTTTTGTCGTTCCTCCTTCTAACCATCTTGTAGTTGTTCCTCTAGAAGGGCTTGATATCACTACAAAACCATGGCTTACTACATACTCGAATAATGCAAAATTCTCAATGGATGAGGCTTGATAACTTGGGGCATAAACAATGACTGGGAATTTCCCTTCTAAAAAAGTGGTATTAGAAAAAGAATTTACTTTTTCCGCAAGATGTGACCTGTTTTGTGGCGTATTCCATAAGTAAGGAAACCAATCTAATAAAAACTCATTGGGTAAGTTTTTCCATTCTTCCTCTTCTTTTAAAATATCTAAATAATCTAAAACAGTTAATTGCTTTGAATTTTTATTGTCAATTTTAGTCGGATACCATAAACTAATAGGGATTGGTCTGTTTATGAATTGATTATTGAACTCATTTTTGATTTGATAGGTTCTTGTGCTATCTATAATTGTGTAATGTTTAAAGCCTACATTATACTTTCCGCTAATTAAGTTTATTTCTTTTAATGAAGTCTGTCCATTTATTGAATGTACTTGAAAAATTAAAAAAATTAAGAAAGTTATTGTCCGCATTGTTTTAAATCTTTGTCTTTTAATGAGTATTGAATAATTCAATGACTGTTTCAATTTTCTGCTTGCCACTAATTAATAAAGTGTTTATCTGTCATTATGGTGACTCTTAGTTATCCCTTATGATTACTCGATTTAGACTCAATTAAATGGTCAAATGGGCTTTTTATTTTTGCAAAAGAATAACTTCTTATTTATGTATAAATCTATGCAATTATTCGAATATTTAAAAATGACGATAAATTTTTTAGTCATTATAAAAAAGGAAAGATAAAAACTAAAAGCTATCCAAAAGATGATCTGGCATACCTTTTAGCACTTGCTGGTGGTAGCGCTTTTAGTTTGTATTTACTATTGTTATCAACTCGGTGTTTAAGCTTTTCAGTTTTTCCTCCATTGACTTCTTATCTTTAAGGTAGATGTCAAAAAATACTAAAGTGTATTCACAAAGATTTTTATAACTCTCAAGATCATATGACGATGCGTTTGCTTTGGCACTACTAAAGTTAGTCCAATAAGAAGTGAATTCTGCATGTTCCAGTTTCTTAAATCTATACAAATATTTATGATTACTTGATACCGATATATAAAAAGGGAATTCCGTATAGTCTTCATTTTTGTTACTAAAAAAAATATAAGGAACTTTTAATTTATCAGAGTTGAAATCTTTCATGTTCTTGGCTATTCCATACCCATGATATTCAATACTGCCGTCCCATGATGCCACCGCTTTAACCTCGTCATTTCTCATCTGATGAATTATATTTGATACCCCACCCCAACTATATCCTAACGTTCCAATTTTCTCAGGGTCAATATTGTCAGTAATCTTTAAATAGTTAATTAAAAATTCAATGTCCAGTACTTGGGCCATAACACCTCTTTCATCGGTCGTCATTACTTGGGAGTTTTCTCCAGCTGATGCTGCTGATGCAACTATGTATCCATGACTTGCTAAATACTCACATGCAATATTGTTTTGAATTGATGACTTACCAAAAGATGGTGCATAAATAATCAAAGGAAATTTGCCCGTTTTCGGTTCTGCGTTGCTAATGGAGGCTGTCTGACTTGACAAGACTTCATTAACAGTTACGTCTAAGTTTCCCATTAGGTTTTTTCCATAATCTATATAAGCTTGTATAATCTGGTTGCAATAGTCCTCAAAATTATTGTTTGAAAAGGTCTCTCGTTGGGTCTCTAACATAATGTACGATTTATACTTCATGTAATCCTTACTAGATGACGATGTTGGATACCACAAGTGAATAAGCAGCGGACGATAGCTTAATCCTTCGTCAGGTTTGTAAGTTCTGGTTGAATCGTAAGTCTCGATAGTCCGAAAACCAACTTTATGTTTGCCACCCTCAAGGTTTCCCCAAGATGGATAGTCTTGCCCTAGAATAGTTGTAGAAATTCCAAAGAACAAAATAAGTACAGTAACCAGTCGTGTTGATTTCATTTTTTTATTATTTTATAACAACATTATCCCAAAGTGTCTTGTCTTGACAATATGGCTACAGGTTACTATTGAATTCACACAGTTAATTTACCCGCCTGCCCTCCTCCGGTGGGTAAACCGGTGGGGCAGGTAAACCATATTTGGTGTTTTAATATCTAAAGATAGGAGTAATCTTATTTCGTTATACAATTTAATTGCATTTTTGGCCGCTCTTTTAGGTGGGCAACACTTGCAAAGATCTGGTCGAGATAAAATTCACCTATTAAGATCCCGTTTACACGTTCTGCCATGGCATTTTCGTAGTAGTAGTTTTATTCTTTTAAGTGAATTTCATCAATTTCCTTTCCTAAAAAATATCCGATTGCTATTCTTAAAACTATCATTACAGACA
>CAZQRD010000143.1:0-4436 GCA_964595535.1 uncultured Flavobacteriaceae bacterium
TTTTTGTAAGATACTCGACTAAAAGATTTTTTGTAAACTGTTCACTTTCATAATGTCCAATGTCAGCAAGAATCAACTTTCCCTCAGCTTTGTAAAAATCGTGATATTTAAGATCCGCCGTGATGAAAATATCAGCACCAGCCTTAATTGCTTGCTCTATAGCAAAGCTTCCGGATCCTCCTAAAACAGCTACTTTTTTTATGTCACTTTTTATTATTTCAGAATGCTTAATTATTTGCAGGTCAAATGTTCGTTTAAGATGTTCAAAAAAATTAGTTGGACTTAAAGCGTGATCTAATTCTCCGATCATTCCCATACCAATGCGTTGATGTACATTTTCCAAGCCAACAATATCGTAAGCTACTTCTTCATAAGGATGGTTTCCAAAAAGTGTTTCTAGAATTTTTGGCTGTAAATGTTGCTCAAAGATCACACTGACAAAAGTTTCTTTGACTTTTTCCAGATTACCAGGTGAGCCAATGGATGGGCTTGTGCTTTCACCTCCAAGATAGGTTCCTTCACCTGTCATATTAAAGCTGCAATGGCTGTAATCTCCAATATGACCTGCCCCAACTTTAAAAAGTGCGTCTCTTATTTCGTACGCAGAATTTTCGGGTACATAGGTTGTTAATTTTTTCAGATGTCCGCTTTGCGGTAATAATACCTTCGTATTACTCAGGCCAATAACCTCTGCCATTTTAGCAGAAACCCCGTCATATGAATTATCGAGTGCCGTATGCATGGCATAAATCGCAATATCATTTTTCAGGGCCATGATCACCGTTCGCTCGACATAGTTTTTTCCATTGAGTTTTTTTAAACCTTTAAAAATGATTGGATGAAAGCTTATGATCAGGTTACAATTGTTTTTTATAGCTTCCTCGACTGTGGTTTCAAGGCAGTCAAGTGTTACAAGTACTCCCTTGACAGTTTGTTCATAGTCACCTACCAAAAGACCAACATTGTCAAAGTCTTCTGCATAGGTTAGTGGGCTTAATTGTTCAATTTGTTCAGTGATGTCTTTTACCTTGGTCATGGTACTGATATTTGCACGTGTTAAATGTATCGTATTGATAACTGGTTGATGTATTGCATAGACTCTATTATTTCAGGTCTTCTAAAAATTGCCGAACAGCTATCCAGTATTCATTGTGATTCTGATTGCTGTTCCATAGTGCTTTTGACCCGTGTTTTCCTTCTGTTTCGGGAAGGAAAAATGACTTTTCCGACTTGATATTGTTATAAATGCCTTTCCAGTTATTGTATTCGCTCTTGGCGGAAGTTACAAAAACCGGACAAGTGACTCGTGCCGCATGGGTCTTTATATCTTTGTTGTTGATCTTAAAATATTCACCAGGGGCAAAACTTAGTATTCCACTGAGGTTTTTGTGATGCATACTACCCATATAAAACATAATGGCAGCAGAATAGGAGCTCCCCCAAAGAATAATCTCTTCTGGTTTTATGCTGTATTTTACATAGAGATAGGCCGCTTCAATATCGGGGATTGCATCTAAATATTCAGTAGGTTTATTAGCAGCGACAGCTTCCTTATGCGTCTCATTGATCACTGTATTCACCTCTTTGCCTGAGCGCTGATCAACAGCCATACAATTATATCCCATGTCATTTAGAATAGGAGCGATACTTCTGTATTCTCCTCGACTGTACCCGGCCTGATGATATAAGATGATAAAAGGAGCATTGTTTTCATGAGCGAGGTAAAGATCGGCTGTCACTTTCAAGCCGTCGCTTGCTTTAAAGTTGATTGTTTGCCCCATAAAATCAGGGTCAGTTTGAGCATTAGAAGGTATAGCTATAAGTATACCGATCAAAAAAGTAATAAATAATTTCATAGTCGATTGAAATGGTTAACAAAGAATAAATTTAATCATATTTATACATCCCTTCCAAATGAAAGATAGGAAGTAGCTAAGCGATCTTTAAGATACAAAGAAAGCGTTACTTTAAAAATTGATCTAATGAACTAGGCGAAATGTTTATTTAAAATGAATCTTTGACTGATCCCAGTATACATCCATCTGCTCCAAGGTCATGTCTTTAAGCGATTCTCCATTCTTTTTTGCCTCATTTTCCAGATATTGGAATCTTTTGATGAATTTTTTATTGGTTCTTTCCAAAGCACTTTCAGGATCTACATTGATAAAGCGAGCATAATTGATCAATGAAAAAAGGACGTCACCAAATTCGGCTTCAATCCTTTCCTGATTAGCGACTTGAACCTCTTCATGAAGTTCCTCGATTTCTTCTTTCACTTTATCAAATACCTGCTCCGTTTTATCCCAGTCAAAACCCGCACTGGCGGCTTTATCCTGAATTCTACTGGCCTTGACAAGGGCAGGCAATGATTTAGGAACCCCTTCTAAAATCGATTTATTACCTTCCTGTAATTTTAGTTGTTCCCAGTTTTTTGCGACTTCTTCTTCTGTTTCGGCCACTACATCTCCATAAACATGTGGATGCCGACTAATCAGTTTTTTGTTAATGCCATTGATAACATCAAGCATGTCAAAGGAGCCTGATTCTGAACCGATCTTAGCATAAAAAACGATGTGCAATAACAGGTCACCTAATTCCTTTCTAATTTCACTCAGGTCATTGTCAAGAATGGCATCTCCGAGTTCATAGGTTTCCTCAATAGTAAGATGTCTAAGAGAATGCATGGTTTGCTTTTTATCCCAGGGGCATTTTTCTCTAAGTTCATCCATGATGTCTAAAAGTTCCCCGAAGGCCTGAAGCTGTGATTCTCTTTTGGTCATATTCAGTCTTTTATAAGGTCTTATTCTTCCGAATTATCTTCCTCTAATTCAGTTTTGATACTGGCAAAATCAAAATCAGAATTCAAAAGGGCATTATACCAGGAAAGCACTTTTTTGATATTTGAGGCGTACACTCTTTCTTCATCATATCCAGGCAGCACTTCGCTAAAGTAGCTTAATAAGTCAGCCTTAGACGATTTGGGGTCAATGGATGGTTTACCTTCTTCTTTTTCAAAAAGATTTAAGAACACGGCTTTTAATGGCACCTCTTCTTCATAGGTATAGATCGCTATATCGTTCAAAGTGCTGATATTATGTAATGAATTTACGGGAATTCTTTTCTTGTCTGACAAGGATTCAACGATTACACCTGATTTGGATTGAGAGATAATCTGGTAGAGTCCCGGTTTACCTCCAATGGCAATTACTTTTTCTAATTTCATATGGTATTTTCTATTTACTATTTTGGTCATATGCAACTCGTATAGACGATTATTTTCGCAATTTACACGATTGTCTTATACTCGTTTCATATTTTCTATTTTTTTAGTTTTGGAAATTTCATTCTATAGTTAACGTCTACTTTACCTTTAGAAATGTTTTCCAATTTCTTCTTTAACAATCTTTTTTTAAGCGTAGATATTTTATCTGTAAACAAGATGCCTTCTATATGGTCGTATTCATGTTGAAAAATTCTAGCCGCCACTCCAGAGAGCGTGTCTTTTTTAATTTCAAAATTTTCATCCTGATATTCAATGGTGATGGTTTCATTTCTGAAAACATCCTCATTGATATTCGGAATACTCAAACAGCCTTCATTAAAGGCCCATTCGTCACCATCCTCTTCAATGATCCGGGCATTGATGAAAATCCCTTTAAAATCCTGTAAAAAGAGTTTCTCTTCGTCATCCAATTCTTCACTTTCAGCAAAAGGAGACGCATCAATCAGGAAAAGCCTTATATCCTTTCCTATTTGGGGCGCAGCCAAGCCAACACCTAGTGCATTTTTCATGGTCTCCTGCATGTTGGCAATAAGCTCTTCAAGTTTTGGGTACTCTTTTGTAATTTCCTTTCCTACTTTCCTCAATACCGGATCGCCATAAGCTAAAATGGGTAAAATCATTGGTTTCGATTTATTTGTTGTACAGATAACTTTGTAAAATAATGGTTGCACTGATCTCATCGATCAGGGCCTTGTTTTGTCTTTGTTTCTTTTTCAATCCGCTATCTATCATGGTCTGAAAAGCCATTTTTGAGGTAAAGCGTTCATCTTCTCTTTTGATAGGGATATGGTTAAACCGTTTTGTCAATTTACTGATAAACGGAAGGATTAACTTCTCACTTTCAGAGGCGGTATTATTCATTTGTTTTGGTTCTCCAATCAAAAACAGTTCCACCTTTTCTTTTTTTAAATAATCTTCCAAAAATTCAAATATCTCAGCCGTAGGAACCGTAGTCAAACCAGAAGCGATAATCTGCATTTCATCAGTTACTGCTATTCCGATTCTTTTTTCGCCATAGTCCAGGGCAAGAATTCTTGACATTCCTTATATTTTTTGCAAATTTACCTAATTTTTGAATTAAAAGAATATAAAAAAAATGGATTTTTTATTTCTTGCTTTTTTATATTTGCGACTTAATTTAACCATATGAATG
>CAZQRD010000144.1:0-4397 GCA_964595535.1 uncultured Flavobacteriaceae bacterium
ATACACTTATATGAACAGATCAGTTAGTCACCATATTTTAAAAACTTCTCTCCGTTGATCGTTTTTCCATAAAAGCTTACAGCTGCTTTGGTACCTTCTTTTTCCAATAATTCAAAACTCACCTTAGGGTTGCCTATTCCTCCTTCAAAAGTATTGTTTCCAATATACCGAAGCCCTTCCATTAATTGACCGTTCCTTTTTATAAACAACAGGTCATCTTTTTTAATGAACTCTATATTGCTTTTGTCATCCATCTTATAAAGACCGGTAATTTTATGATACACTGACATATCAAGAGGAATTTCTTTAGTCATAACAACATCAAATACGACGCTGTGATCACCTTTATCATTTTTAACAATAGTTAAAACTCTGTTTACAGCCTCGGGAGATGATGCCCATGTATCAGTATCGATATATTGGTCTCCTTTAAAATAGATCTGTGTGATGAGGTCCTGTTGTTCGGGAACTGAAACTCTCATGTGTATATGTGCCGGGCGCCATGACGATTCGTCGTTAGGGCTTGCTTTGTAAGGTACGGGCACGATAGTCTGAAAGGTATATTCACCCTTGTTTCCAGTTTTTACGGCGCCTCTGAACAAATAGTCATCGGAAGCATTGTCATAATGTTCGTTCTCATCGCATTGCCAAATTTCTACTAACGCATTTTTTAAGGGCGTGTTTCCACTTTTATTAAAAATGGTTCCGTGTAAATTCATGTGAATTCCCTTGGAGTTGGAAGGAATAAGGTTACTTCTCATCGGTGCTCCGGGCCTGTAAAAAGGGCCTAGTATATCTGTAGTTGTTGGGGAGTCTCCAACAAAGTTCATCCCATTCCAGTGTATGCCACCAAAGGCACTTACACTAACCGCCATCATAGATGATTTCATGATAAAATTTCTTCTTTGCATAAGAGTTATTTAATTTGTTAGATCATAAACTTAATATATTTGTGAAAGTCATAAAAATGATCTGGGACGAACGGTATGAATGTCTTTCCCAAGCTATTATTATTTTTACCAAGCTTAAGGCGTATCTCAATAAAATCTCCTCCTAAAACTAAATATAATGTGTAGCTGGTTCAATATGAAGCCATAGGTATTCAACCGAATAATCAATTCGCTTATTTGGGACTGTTAAACTTGAATTAAATTAGCAAAAGGTTTTCTATGTATTTCAACTAATATGAGTAGTTTTGCCGTCAATTTGAAAACGGCAGGTATGAAGCGCATCAATGAATATAAAAAACTCTTTAAAGTGGAAGGAGACATTAATTTGAAAGAATTAAAAACAACCTACCGCGGACTCGTAAAAGAATGGCATCCAGATAAATTTCCGAAGGAAGAAGAAAAGGAAGAAGCGGGTGAAATAAGCCAGAAGATCATTGATGGCTATCATTTTCTGGTAAGTATTTCTCCTGATACGAAAGCGTCTAATTTGGAAGAATTCACAACGACAATTTCCCAATCACAAGTAGCAGATTTTTATCATAAAAGCATGCTGTTGGAGGTTACTTTTACTGATGGGAATTCGTATGAGTTTTTTGGTGTGAATCGCAAACTTTTTAACAAATTTACGAACAGTAGGTCGTTAAATAATTTTGGTAAAAGAAACATTTTCAATACTTTTTTGTACAGAAAATCAAAGAAAGCCTCGGTGATGGCCTAAGTCATTGATTCAAATCCAAGCATTAGCTGATAGCTTCTCCCACAAAATACATCTTCAGTTTGCCTTTGTTTTTGGCTTCTATCTCGCCGCGATACATGCAGGTGAATTGATCTTTGATGAGCTGGTAGGTGTTTTCAGAAACATTAATTTTTCCAGGTTCTGAATTTGATTCCATTCGGGATGCAATATTGACAGTATCCCCCCAAATATCATAGGCGAATTTTTTGGTACCTACTACGCCGGCTACTACCGGGCCGGTATTGATGCCGATACGGATGTCAAAACGGGTTTGATCATCAGGATCTGTCTTTTTAGATTCCTTGACAAAATCTCTAATCTCAAGAGCAGCCTCAACCATTTTTAAAGCGTGATCAGCACTAGGAAAGGGAAGGCCCCCTGCCGCCATATAGGCATCTCCTACGGTCTTGATCTTTTCTAGCCCGTGCTTTTCCATGATCTCGTCAAATTTCGAATAGTAATAGTTTACGCTTTCAACAAGTTCTTCAGGAGAAAGATTGGCTGAATATTCTGTAAAACCCTTGAAGTCGGTAAATAAAACACTAACCGACTCAAATCTTTTGGCTTTCACTTTACCCTTATCCTTAAGCTCTTTTGCTGTTTCTTCAGGGAGGATATTGAGGAGCAATTGATCTGAACGATCTCTTTCTTGCTGTATGACATCGCTGGTTTTTTTAATAAAACGGTTGCGTCTAAACAGCCCGAGAGCCAGTATCATGATCAAACCCAGCCCCACGACTGTTGCTATAAGTGTAATACGCTGGTTTCGTTGTTTTTCATCTAGTAGATCAACCTCAATTTGTTTTTGCGAGACTTCGTAATTGGTTCTCAGATCAGCCATTTGTTGAACAGTTTCGATGTTGTTAACGCTATCCCTGTATGAGATATGATCCTTATAATATTTATATGATGTAACCTGGTCTCCTTGTTGCTCATACAGTTGAGCAAGTTTAAGATTAGCATCACTGATCTGCTCTTTTAGGTCATATTTTTGAGCCAGTTCGAGGCTTCTTTGGGCATAATTAAGTGCCATGGTATAATCATTCTTTCTAAGATAAATGTCTGACATATAGGTGAGATATACCGAAATGGGGTAATAATCTTCCAATTCCTCCAGAATTTTTATGGCCTCATTAATATTATTTTCAGCAATATCATCGTATCCTTGTTCTGCATAAATCATTCCTGAATTTCCCATGCCATAGGCACTTCCTATTGGGTAATTGACTTTATTGAAGAGAAGAACAGATTCCGAAGTGTAAATTAACGCCGAATCTAACTTGCCTATGCTAATGTATAGATCTCCAATATTTAATAAAGAGGTTGCAATTTTAATAGAATCATTGACTGCTCTAAGCAATTGTATACCACTTTTGAAATAGCGTATTGCATTTTTAGTATCTTCCATTGAAGTATATGAGCCGGCTATCGCTATCATCAAAGATCCAATACCAGTCTGATCATTTATACGTTTAGCGTAGTTAAGACTTTTAAAATATGCTTCGAGGGCTTCACTGTTTTCCCCAATCCTTGTCAAAAAGTTACCTTTTTCTAAATACCCACTATGAAGTAAATCGAATGATGAATCTATTGCTGCCTTTTCGATCAGTAAATCTGCAAATTCTAGTCCTCTTTTAGGATCAGATTCGTTCTGCATAATATTCTTAAGTAGATCCAGTTCATTGTCTTGATAAGAACCAGATTGATAAAGGTTGATCAAGCTATCCGTTAGCTTTTGGTTTTGTCCGTAAAAAAAACAAGTTGAAAAACAAAGGAAGCCTATCAGACAATAGGCTTTTCTGGTAAAAGATATTTTCATCAGATTCTTCGTTCTATATTAGTTTGAAATTCTCAATTGTGGGTCAATTGTGAATATATTCCAAGTTCTTTGATTATTACTGTTGATTTGACTTACTTTGAACGTTATTGAGTAACTGAACGGATCGTCACTAATATTTCCTGTAACTCTTCCATTGATATGCGTAACATTTCCGTTGGCGGGAGATGAAGGTTCGTCGTTTAAATTTAATTTATTTTTTCCACCTGCACTGAGGGTCACTTTTTCGATTAAGACATAGTGTTTCGGATTCGTCTTGATATCTTGAACAGCGCCGGTCCAAGTAATATTTCCGTTCTTGGTTATATTAGTTGTATAATCTGTACTATTTCCTCCAGTATCTCCATCGGAATCAGCGAACAAAACATTTTCTTCAATATTATTATTTGTTAATTCTACTGAGGTGTTAACATATAAAGTAACTAAAGTATTGGTTAATGGTGTAGCAGGCATAATATTTTTTTATTAGGTAGTTAATAAATAATTTTCTTACCATGAATATACACTCTTACAAGTACCTCATCAAGCAATCTAGGACGAACGACTCGTATTTCTATCCGAAGATACGTGTTTAGTTATCGGGAGGATGAAAAGCGTTTATGCGAAAGCCCATCTAAACAACAAATGAAATAAGTAGTCAATCATGGCTAACTAGCGCTTATTGGCCCAACAGACGCATTAAAGGTTGTAAATATCCTTTGCCTCAAAACCAAAAAAACACCTTTGTGAGCTGGTTAGTTTCAAGATAATTATGTAACTTAGAGCTCCTTATCTTATCAGATCTGCGTAATTGTGAAAATATTTTGCGTATGAAATGGAGTACTTTAATATCAGAACTCAAACGTAGGCATGTTTTTAAATCTACCATTGCCTA
>CAZQRD010000145.1:0-4363 GCA_964595535.1 uncultured Flavobacteriaceae bacterium
CAACTGATATCAATCAGGTGATGTTCGCCTATATTGACAGAAAGAAAAAATTACCAGTTACAACTTTGTTCAGGGCCATTGGTTTTGAAAGAGATAAAGATATACTGGAGATCTTTGATCTTGCAGAAGAGATTAAAGTATCAAAAAGCGGACTTAAAAAAGTTCTCGAAAGAAAACTTGCTGCGAGAGTCCTTAAAACATGGTTTGAAGATTTTGTAGATGAGGATACCGGTGAAGTAGTGTCGATAGAGCGTAATGAGATTGTCCTTGACAGAGATACGATTCTTGAGAAAGACCATATAGAAGAAATCATTGAATCTGGTGCTAAAACTATTTTATTACATAAATTAGACAATGAAGCAGGTGATTATGCGATTATCCATAACACTTTGCAAAAAGATCCAACAAACTCTGAAAAAGAGGCTGTTGAACATATATACCGTCAATTGCGTAATGCAGAGCCGCCAGATTACGAAACGGCTAAGGGTATTATCAATAAATTGTTCTTTTCTGAACAACGATACAATCTTGGAGAAGTAGGTCGTTACAGAATGAATAAAAAATTAGGACTTGATATTGATATTGAGCAAAAAGTATTAACTAAGGAAGACATCATCACTATTGTAAAGAACTTGATCAACCTGGTCAATTCCAAAGCAGAAGTTGATGATATTGACCACTTGTCAAATCGTCGTGTAAGAACTGTTGGAGAGCAGCTTGCAGGTCAGTTTGGAGTTGGATTATCAAGAATGGCTCGTACCATTCGTGAAAGAATGAATGTTCGTGACAATGAGGTGTTTACGCCTATTGATTTGATCAATGCAAAAACATTGTCATCAGTAATTAATTCTTTCTTTGGTACAAACCAGTTATCTCAGTTTATGGATCAAACGAATCCATTGGCAGAGATAACGCATAAACGTAGGTTATCAGCACTAGGGCCTGGAGGTCTTTCGCGTGAAAGAGCTGGATTTGAGGTTCGTGACGTTCACTTTACCCATTATGGAAGATTGTGTCCGATTGAAACTCCTGAAGGTCCGAACATTGGTTTGATTTCTTCACTTGCAGTATATGCCAAAGTGAATAATTTAGGATTTATCGAAACACCTTACCGTAGTGTTAAGGAGGGTCATGTAGATATCACCGAGGAACCAATTTACTTAAGTGCAGAGGAAGAGGAAGGCAGAAAAATAGCTCAGTCAAATCTGGATTTGGATGATAAAGGAAATATTATTCTAGAAAAAGTAGTTGCAAGAGAAGATGGAGATTTCCCTGTAGTACCTGTAAGTGAGGTCAACTATATGGATGTTTCTCCTAACCAGATCTCTTCAATTTCGGCTTCGTTAATTCCGTTTTTGGAACATGATGATGCGAACAGAGCACTGATGGGATCCAACATGATGCGTCAGGCTGTGCCTTTGATGCGTCCAGAATCTCCAATCGTGGGAACCGGTCTGGAAAGAAGGGTTGCCGAAGATTCAAGAATCCTTATCAATGCAGAAGGAAATGGAGAAGTAATCTATGTGGATTCTGATAAAATTGAAATTCAGTACGAACGTTCTGAAGCTGATAAAATCGTAAGTTTTGATTCTGATATCAGAAGCTATAAGCTGATCAAGTTTCGTAAAACGAATCAAGGTACTTCCATCAACCTTCACCCGATCGTGAGTAAAGGTAGTAGGGTAGTAAAAGGACAGGTTCTTTGTGAAGGCTATGCCACAGAAAAAGGTGAACTGGCCCTGGGAAGAAACATGAAAGTGGCTTTTATGCCATGGAAAGGATATAATTTTGAGGATGCAATCGTAATTTCTGAAAGAGTTGTACGTGAAGATATTTTTACTTCTATACACATTGACGAATACGCGTTGGATGTACGAGATACAAAATTAGGAGCTGAAGAGTTAACTGCTGACATTCCGAATGTTAGTGAGGAAGCTACCAAAGATCTTGATGAGAACGGTATGATTAGAATCGGTGCAGAGATTAAGCCTGGTGATATCCTTATCGGTAAGATCACTCCAAAAGGAGAATCAGATCCTACTCCTGAAGAAAAATTACTAAGAGCCATATTTGGAGACAATGCAGGGGATGTAAAGGATGCTTCGTTAAAAGCTTCACCATCGCTAAGAGGTGTGGTTATCGATAAGAAATTATTCCAAAGAGCAATTAAAGACAAGGCAAAAAGAGTTAAAGACAAGGAAGAAGTAAACAACCTTGAAATTGAATTCTCTGTAGAATATGACAAACTGAGAAACGTATTGTTAGACAAACTTTTCGGTTTGATCAATGGTAAGACTTCTCAGGGAGTACAAAATGACCTTGGGGAAGAGATTTTACCAAAAGGGAAAAAATTCACTTTGAAAATGTTGAATTCGGTTGCTGATTTCGAACATTTGACCAAAGGAGTTTGGACTACAGATAAGGAGCTTAATGATCTTGTAAACAGATTAATACATAACTATAAGATCAAATTAAGTGATCTTCAGGGGTCGTTGAGAAGAAAGAAATTTGCGGTAACCGTAGGTGATGAATTACCTAAAGGAATTATTAAGCTTGCTAAGATCTACGTTGCGAAAAAACGTAAGTTGAAGGTTGGTGATAAAATGGCAGGACGTCACGGTAACAAGGGTATTGTAGCCCGAATCGTAAGACAGGAAGATATGCCGTTCCTTGAAGATGGAACTCCAGTGGATATTGTATTGAACCCGTTAGGGGTACCTTCAAGGATGAATATTGGTCAGATCTATGAAACAGTTCTTGGATGGGCCGGTCAAAACCTTGGAGAAAAATACGCAACACCAATCTTTGATGGTGCAAATATTGATGAAATCACGGCCTTAACTAGAAAGGCAGGAATTCCTGATTTTGGTCATACCTATCTTTATGATGGTGGTACAGGTGAAAGATTTGATCAACCTGCAACTGTAGGGGTGATCTATATCATCAAACTGGGCCATATGATTGAAGATAAGATGCATGCGCGATCTATAGGTCCTTATTCATTAATCACACAACAGCCACTTGGAGGTAAAGCTCAATTTGGTGGTCAAAGGTTTGGAGAAATGGAAGTATGGGCTCTTGAAGCTTATGGTGCATCTGCTACCTTAAGAGAGATCTTAACAGTAAAATCGGATGACGTTCTTGGTAGAGCCAAGACGTACGAGGCAATTGTTAAGGGTGATGCTATGCCTGAGCCAGGATTACCTGAATCGTTCAATGTGTTGATGCACGAATTGAAAGGATTAGGTCTTAATCTTAAGCTAGAGGAATAAACAACAATCCATGTCCCGTCGTCAGGCGGGACCACAATATAATTTTTACAATTTAATTCTATCCTTTACCATGGCAAGACAAAGAGAAAAATACACTGTAAAAAAATTCAATAAAATTACCATTGGTCTGGCATCTCCTGAAATTATCCTTGAAAAATCAAAAGGAGAGGTTTTGAAGCCTGAAACCATCAATTACCGTACGCACAAACCAGAAAGAGACGGATTGTTCTGTGAAAGAATCTTTGGTCCGATTAAAGATTATGAATGTGCCTGTGGAAAATATAAAAGAATAAGATACAAAGGGATCATCTGTGATCGATGTGGAGTAGAGGTAACAGAAAAGAAAGTTCGTAGAGACAGGGTTGGACATATTAATCTTGTTGTTCCTGTGGCGCATATCTGGTATTTCAGATCGCTGCCAAATAAAATGGGTTACCTTTTAGGTTTGCCATCTAAGAAGCTTGATATGATTATTTACTACGAACGGTACGTAGTGATTCAACCAGGTATTGCAAAAAATGAAGAAGGAGAACCGTTGCAAAAAATGGACTTCCTTACCGAAGAAGAGTATTTGAACATATTGGAGACTCTACCACAGGAAAATCAATATCTTGATGATCATGATCCGGATAAATTCATCGCCAAAATGGGTGCTGAATGTTTGATCGAATTGCTGGCAAGAATTGATCTTGATGCCTTATCGTATGAATTGAGACACAAGGCCAATACTGAAACTTCCAAGCAACGTAAGATGGAAGCTTTAAAACGTTTGAATGTTGTAGAGGCTTTCAGAGATGCGAATACCCGTAAAGAAAATAAACCTGAATGGATGATCATGAAGGTAGTTCCGGTGATTCCACCAGAATTGAGACCTTTAGTTCCATTAGATGGAGGTAGATTTGCTACTTCAGATTTGAATGACCTTTACAGAAGGGTGATTATTCGTAATAATCGTTTGAAAAGATTAATGGAGATTAAGGCACCTGAGGTGATCTTAAGAAATGAGAAACGAATGTTACAGGAATCTGTTGATTCATTGTTTGACAATACACGTAAGTCGTCTGCTGTTAAAACAGAATCTAACAGACCAT
>CAZQRD010000146.1:0-4265 GCA_964595535.1 uncultured Flavobacteriaceae bacterium
GACTTCGACAACATTGATAATCCTCTCTCTTTTCCTACTGAGATTTCGTTCTGTTCTTTGTTAACAAAAGTTAATTTTTCCCAATGTGATTATCAGCCCAATTTAACCAGTTGATTAACACACTTTTAAATTGTACGGGGTTTCCAATGCTATGCCCAGCTCTTGGATAAATAATCATTTCTACTTCTTTGTCTGCATCTTTCATTGCTCGATACATTTCCCACGCCTGTAAAGTCGGGCTTCTTGTGTCATTTGCTCCATGTAATATTAGAAGGGGCGTTGTTGCATTATTTACAAAAAATATAGGCGAAGACTTTCGATAATTCTCAACATTATCGGTTGGTAACGCTTTATACTCCCAAAGCCCAACTTTTCTGTTGCTAAATTCGTGCTGACCATATAAACTTACTAAATTAGATACCCCTGCAACACTAATTGAAGCCTTAAACCTATTGGTTTGAGTTATCGCCCAATTTGACATATAGCCTCCATAACTCCAACCACCTATTATAAGGCTGTTTTCATCTGCTATGCTCAATTCGACCAATTTGTCAATTCCTGCCATTATATCTTCAAAATCTGTGTATCCAAAAGCATTTCTATTTCCCGAATAAAAATCTCTGCCATATCCGATGCTACCTCTAAAATTTGGTTGGAACACCACATAATCATTATCTGCGAAAAATTGCCCCATCAAATTAAAATCATCCATAACTACTGCGTCTGGACCACCATGTGGGATAACCATAAGCGGGTATCTATTAGATTTATCATATTCTGGGGGATATGTAACAATTCCTTGAATTTTGCTGCCGTCTTTGCTCTCGTAGTCTAAAACACTGCTTGTAGTCTTAATTTTTGAGAGTAGTTCTGAATTCAAGTTGGTTAGCTGGACTGCATTTTCGGGGTTTTCTCCAAGGGTCAGTTTGTAAAGTTGTTTTGTTTTTGAACTCCTTGATGCTGTAAAAAAAATTTGGCTATCGACAGTTTGAAAATTATAGATGACCCAGTAAGGACTTATGGTTGTGGTTATTTTGCCTTTGAGATTCAAATTGTAAATCCCCGTGTAACCATTTTTAGGAGTAGAGAAACCTATGTTTTTTTCGTCAATCCATTGAATTTTTTCAATGGTTGGGTCAAATTCATAGGTCATGTTTTTAGTTTCTCCTGATTGGATATTGGCGATAAAAAGACCATCATTGGATGCAAATCCTTCGCTACTGCCTACAAAAGCAAGTTGGTTACCAGAAGGAGAAAATTTTATGTTGTTCAAAGAATTGGCTCGATTGAATTTGTAGATAGAATTACCTCTCTCAATGTCGATGACTTCTACCCAATTATTAGTTATCGATTCATATGTATCATAATTTTTGGTTGCTAAAATTGCAAGCCTTTTACCGTCCTCACTTACATCAAAATCAATTATTCTATAACTTCCGTCTGTGATTTTGCTCTTAGTGCCAGAATCTATGTTGTAAGCCCAAAGAGCATTTGTATAAAATTCAGTGCCTACTTTATAGCCACCTCCATTCATTTTTTCAGTAGCTACTAATATACTGTCCCGTGTTTCATCATCAACATAAGCTATGTTTTTTTTATCCATCCATTTGTAGTTGGAAATATAATTATGCACATCAGAAACCAATTTTGGATCTCCACCTAAGCTTGGTATAATGTAGACTTGTTGCAGATTATTACGATAAGAGATAAAGGAAATCCATTGACCGTCTTTTGACCATTTTGGGTCATAATCATATTCATTCTCGGTGAGTTTTATTTGATTATTACCACCCAAGTCCGAAACAAATATTGATGAAAATGATTTTCCGTTCCAACTGTCCTTAGTTGTTTTGGCAAATAGAATTTTGGATTCAAAAACCTTTGGGCTGTTAATATTTTCCATTCCCAAATGTTCTTGAACCGAAAGTTGAGAAAAAACAACGGTCGGAACTAGAAGCAAAAGATTCAATATGGCTGAAAAGGTTAGTTTCATAATTTTTACTAACTATTAGGCAAAGTGTATATCGTGTTTATCTTGTTATATGTTTTATTCCCTCTAACCCTCGCTATCACTATTTTTTGATTCAAATAATACATCAAAAGGAGAGCTTAAGATTCGCAATAGTAACCAAAAATTAACCTTGGAAATTTAGTATACTAAATTGATGATATATTAGCTTTGTAGGAGAACCTCTCAGCCCTCTCTTAAAGTGATCTTTTAGCTTTCTTGCCATCAAGGTTTCATAGAATTAGCCCGTCTCTTGATCGATTTCATAACAAAATAGATGACACTTACTACAGCTATAAAAATTATGGTTGATATTATTTCCCCTTTGCTTAAGCTAGTAAGCAACCAAGTGATGGACGCGATACCAATGCCTGGAATGATCATCCCACCTGGTACTTTAAATATGTTTTCGTTATTGTCTTTTTCTTTCAATCTCAGTTTAATGGTTGCTAAAATAACAATGAGGTAAATAAGAAGTATGGCGGCGCTTGCCAATATAGCCAACTGCTTAAAACCGCCAGAAATCGAAAAAACAAAAATCAATCCGGCAAAACAAAATATCGACCAATGCGGGGTGGCAAACTTTGGATGAACTTTGCCAAGAAACTTTGGAAACAGACCATCGTTGGCCCCTGCAAATAATACGCGGGGTGTGTTCAATACATCCGTACTTACAGCGCCAAAACAGGAAATTGCGGCCACAACTAACAGTATAGCACCTCCTATTGACCCAATAATTCTCTCTGCTACAGCGGCTAACGGAGCATCTTGGGCCAATTCCATTTCAGTCCCTAAAACACCTTGAGTTACTGTTTGCAGGAGTAAATAAAGAATTAATACCAATGCTCCTCCAAACATAATACCCAAGGGGATTGTACGTTTAGGGTTTTTGATTTCACCACTCACGCCAAGCGCAGTTTCAAAACCTGCAAATGCAAAAAACAATACAAGTGTCGCATTGCTAAAGGTACTGAATGATGGCAAATGCTCCCAATGAAGGTTATCGGAATTAATAAAACTGAAACCGAAGATCACGATAGCGAACAAGGGCAATAATTTTATAATAGTGATCACTTTTATAAATGCAACACCTTCTTTTGCCCCACGGATATTTGTTACGACCAAAAACCCCAGAAGTACGAAAGATAATACTACACGTACCCAAGTATTTGAGAAAACAGGAAAAACTACAGCAAGGGAATCTGCAATGATATTCATCAGGGCAGCACTTCCTAAAATACTCCATCCAAAAACCGCGAGCCAGCTCACGATAAATCCGGCATAATCACCAAATGCTGCTTCCACGTATGCATAACTACCTCCTGCACTTGTAATACGGGTTCCAATTTCTGCATAACATAGCATAATAGCTGCCATCATAATAGCGCAAAATACATATGCAAATATGCTGAATGCTCCCAGTTCAATACCTACTATTGCGGGCAATACAAAAATACCTGCACCTACTGTTACGTTGATAATGTTTAATGACAAACCTGTTATACCGACTACACGTTTTAATCCTTCTTCCTTATTCGTAACGGCCATGGTTGTTTAAGTTTTTTAGGTAAGATATGAAAGTAAACTAGAAAAGATAAAAAAATATAGATAGGATAGATTTATTAGTCCTTTAAAAATGAATTTTTGCTTATTGGAATATAATGTTCGATTGCCTCCATGTCAAGAGTTTAGAAGCTATGTCGCGAATGTGACTTATAAAAATATAAGTATTATTGGAATTCTGTTTTTCATTCTTTCTCTATCGGGTTCAAACAAAAAAATTCCCTGGATACATAAGGCTGCAAGCTATCTGAATAAGATGCTTACTAAATATAAAAAACTATTAATGGAGAATTAATTATTTTGTTGAGATTTATAGTCATGCCCAATAGCATATTTTACAATTTATCCAACAAATACATTAATACACTTAACAACCTGTTATTGTAGTAATTATGTTGTATAATTATTCAAAAATTCTTCCATGCTCAAGGCTGGAGTCAAGTTTCTAGACATATAATGTTCTTGATAAACCTTATAACTCCTTTTGGCAAAACTGCTAAACTTTTTAGTAGATTTTAATTCATCATGTAATTTTATTTTCATATTAGAAGTTTTTAGAGAGATTAACTTTTCTTATGTCTTGCATATCAAGGCAGTAGCCAATATTACAAAAAATATGTTATATCACCAAAATATTTATTAGAATCCAAAACAGTTCCAAATAGAAAACTCCGTGAGGGTTAAGGGTTAAGGG
>CAZQRD010000147.1:0-4218 GCA_964595535.1 uncultured Flavobacteriaceae bacterium
GTTCGAGAATGATAACGTTTGGGCCACCAATGACAAAAGACCAGGTTGTTAAACTTGGCCTTTTAGTTTTTATACATGACATAGGACCCGACTGCCGGTGAGGCAGGGATTGTTCATTTCTAGTATGGAAATATAATACACCAATTCTTATTTCAAGGGTTTAATTTGAACCGAAAGATCCTCCTCTACCATGACACAATGATTTTCTGGAACTTCTTTCCAGTACCCTCTGTTATCGGTTAAAACCTCTGAAGAAATAAGTACTGAATTTTCACCCTTTTTAACTTTTTTGAACTTTAAGAAGCCGTCTTTACTGGCATGGAATTCGACATCAGAAGCAATATGCAATGATCTGGTTTCAATTTCCGGACGCGTACTGTATCGGCTAGCAATTAGTGCTTTTCCATTCGTAAGTACTAAGTTGTAAAGTGAAGGGGAGTCCATCTTCGCTTCTTTTTTCATGTCTTCGATCTCGGCAAAGGTTTGAGATAAGCAACTGGAAAGATCATCCAAAGTCAGTGCTCCTTTTTTTTCTTTTAATTCTCCCGCCAGCGTTAGAAACAAAGCAAAAATATATTGTGTGTCTGTTTGTCCCTGAATCCATTGGAATGTTTCATCGTCTAAACGATTGATCAACTTTCTTTTTATTTTACGAAACTCCTTGATTCCGCCATTTTGCATCATTAGGAATTCCTTGTAATGAAAGGGATGACTGTTTTGAATCGAAACTCCCCCATGGGTGGCAGCCCTGATATGGGCCAGGAGGCAATTCGTTTTGATCATAGATGCATTATACGAAAGGTTTTCGTCATTCCAAGCCGGCCGAATGGATCTATACAAAGCCGGTTCTTTTCTTCTGAAATGGTTGTACCAGCCAATTCCAAAACCATCGCCATTGACGGTCATTTCCGACTCAAGCGCATGATAACTTTGTTTCATCAAAGAATTCTTGGGTTTAAGAATTAATTCGTCTGCGAAAATGGGTTTTCCGATATAGGCTACAAATCTGCACATAGTAGTTTTATTTTGAGTATTAAATCAATTTTTATAAAAAATGAACCCTATGAATAGCCTTTTAAAGTTACGGTTTTTTAAGCATAATTAATTATGAATTTCCTGATTAATATTGATGGTTTTGGAGAGGATTTCGACATTTAAAATTCTTCAATTTCGTCGTAATAAGATTTGTTGATTAAATCGTGGCGCTGCACCCAGCAATAATGAACGAAACAACGGAATTGCGTTCGACTGAAAGGAGAACAAGCATGAAGTTGTGCCTGTCCGACTACTGGCGGAGAGTGAATGCTGCGCAGCAACTGCGGAGCACATCACGAATACCTGCCACGCCGGCAGGCGGGCTTAAACCAATAGAAAGGGGATGAGTAATTGCCTTGTGCAGTGAAGGCGGTTTTTGGTTCTTTTTGGCGCGTCAAAAACGAACAAAAGAGATTATTTTAAGAATTTTTATTCTAAAAAAACACATCATTGAGTTAAGGTAAAAAAACAAGAGAAATATTGCTTAATGCAGATCTACGATTTAATCAATAATTTTAGTTTAGAAGAGCACTCCGACTTTCGACTTTAGACCTTAGACTTTCGACCTTAGACTTTCGACATCTCTGCAGAACAACAAAGAGAAAAAACATCACAAAACCTCCTCCGATAAGAAAACACACCCCTTGGTATAGAATATCAGGCTGTTGGTCCTATTTCATTTGCTATTCCTTGTTAATGATTCTAACTTGATCCCGCCTGCCGGCGAGGCAGGGATTGTAAAATTGACATTATGAAATGGGCATTCGTCATATTTTTTATCTTTAACTTGAATTCAAATTGTAGTGCTTCTCAAATCAGCATCTTGAATTATATACATATTCAGGAGCCTACTGTTAAAGTTCTGGGAAATGTTATGGCAACTATTTCTCCCCTTTTTCTAACAATCGGTGAAAATAATAATCTTAAAGACGAATCGCTAGTTGATTTTGTTGCTATGCTACTGTTATACCTCACTACTTTTTTGGTCGTGATCACGCCTTTCACTTTGATCTATTTTTGGATCTTTTATTCATTTAAATATGTCAAAAAATACAGGCGTGTTTTTAGTATAAAAAAATGGTTTAGAGGAAAAAGTAAACTGGGAGAAGAACATCTAAATGATACTGTTTGGTTGTCGTATAGAAATGTTTATGCTCCGATGATTGGCTTTGGCGTAGCGATTATTGCCTATGTTTTTTCTTCCATACGCTTTATGGTTTTAAATTTTGACACGATGGAAACAGCCATGGCTCAATATTTTAAATTTCCTTTTTTTGTTTTGGATAAATTTGGCTGGATCCAAATTAAAGAAGTTACAGAAATGAATATTGATTTTTTCTGGAATCAAATGTTACTTGTTGTAGTGATTTCGGGCTTATTCTTTTTAGTAGGTTATCTTTTAGGAGCAATCCTAGTGGATCTTCGTTTGAAGATGATCAAAAGAAAAAATAAAAAGTCACCTTCGACAATCGTAAAACTGAAAGAAAAAATGTTCGATCTGAACGTGAAAAAAGATCAATCAATTGATTCCATCATATAATTCCTTTTTTCAAAAGAAATCCGCAAGCCTTTTAACAAGCCAGCGGATTTCTAGATAAATATATCTGGAAGTAACTCCAGATTAGAGTCTTTCATTGACTTTGATCATTTCACCTTAACCCTGGCGTCTAAACCAAAGCTTTCTTGTACTGCTTCATACCATTCCTCATCAGGCATGGCATTCCAGTCTACCCATTGCTCGTCGGTCATAGAGGCTCTCCAATCAAGGAAAGGTTGGGCGTCTGGCCCAACGGGATGTCTTAACTTCCAGCTGCTACTTTCAGCCACTTGAAGGATGGTATCGGCCACCAAAGTTGGTGAGGTTGGGTTTTCAAGTGAGGCCCTGAACATGCCTCCAAATCTGAAGGATTGTGGATACAGTGAATTAGGTGCAGCATGCTGTATGTCTTTGGCCATATCAGTATTGATAATACCCGGCTCAATAATTGCGACTCTGATATTAAAGGCTTTTACCTCCTGAGCCAGTGATTCACTAAAGGCCTCAAGGGCAAATTTTGATGCAGAATAGGGTCCGAGAGGAGAACTAGAGATATGTCCGGCCACCGAAGCTATATTGATAATGCAACCGCTATTGCTTTCCCGCATTAAGGGCAATACTGCCTTAACACATCTGATAACGCCAAAATAATTGGTTTCCATAACTTCTTTAAATACCGACAGATCCATTTCCTCTATGGCCCCATGTCTTTCTATACCAGCATTGTTTACAATAACATCTACTACGCCATTCTCTTTGTTTATCTGACCTATGCAATTACTCACTGATTCGTCTGAATTCACATCCATTGCCATCATAATAACGTCAAGTGATTCATCTTTTACTATTTCATTTAAAATTGTAGCCCCTTCCGGGTTTCTCATGGTGGCATACACTTTATACCCTTCTCTGGCGAAGGCCAGGGTCGTATCTAACCCAATTCCTCTGTTTGCTCCTGTAATGATTACTGATTTCATATGTTTTGTTTTAGAGATTAATGTGCTCGCTATTAATAGAAATTCAATTGACATTAAAAATACGTAATTGAAGAAACTATTTCAATTCATCTTGGACCAAGGTTATAAAAAACTGTCCGAGCTTAACTAAATACTTATCAAAGGAATCGACTATTTATTTTTTTCAGCTTCCACCGATAGATAAGAGTTGTCAATTAATCACTTGATACATCTACAATAAACGAATTATGATCATGTCAAAATCACAGCATCTTTTTTCTCAATTTTATTTAGAAATTGATAATCCTTGATTCCGTTGACAAAAAACATTTTCATCATCCCCTTGTTTTTTACATCAATCTCACCCCTGTATTCACAATCATAAACGTCTTTGATCAAATTATAAGTACTTTCAGAAATGTTTATTTTTCCGGGCATTGATTTGCTCTCCATTCTTGAAGCGACGTTCACCGAATCTCCCCAGATATCATAGGCAAACTTCTTGATTCCAACGACTCCGGCAACGATCGGCCCCGTATTCAAACCGATTCTTATGTCGAAATGAGCCATGTGATCAACATGAGTTTTCTTTGATTCTTCCATAAATTTGATGATCTCAAATGCAGCCTGTACCGCTCTAAAAACATCAAACTCTTCAGGTTGGGGTAATCCAGAAGCGCACATATAGGC
>CAZQRD010000148.1:0-4205 GCA_964595535.1 uncultured Flavobacteriaceae bacterium
AAATTAAGCGCTGCGTTTATTTTTTAGAACAATATTATAAACAGCTTTAAAAAAGAACTTAATATCTGTAGTGTAAGGATTTTCTATTTTTTCAACTAAATATTCCTTTTCTGCTTGCAATACACTCATCACATTGCCTTCTCTATTCAGGGAAACATATGGAGGAATACATCCTGGCTTTTGAGTCAATCTTAATTTTTGCATTTCCTTAGGAATATCATCAAAATATCTCTGAGACACAGGTCTGATTCCCACTAACTTTATTTCTCCTTTCAAAACATTAAATAGTTGTGGCAATTCATCCAGCCAAAACTTTCGCATAAATTTACCCCAACGAGGAATTCTAAAATCATTCGCTGGTTTTCCAGTGTCGGCATATCCAAAGGCATTAACCATATAATCCTGCAAATATTCACTATATGGGTGCATAGTTCTAAATTTATAGACACCAATCATCTTTCCATCTTTACCGATTCTCGGCATTTTATAAAGAGGTCCATAACTTGGACTATCATCAAAAAATGGTTCACGTATTTTTTTAACAACAAAGTATACGATTCCATCAATCGATTTATAATCCATTATCCTAAAACCACAGCTAACCAATCTTCCTAATCCTTCTGCCTTTGAAAGAAGTCTATCGTTACCCTTTGTTATATCGAAATAATATTTCTTAGTAAAGGAAACTTTTGGTAATATTCTCTTAATCAAAAACTCAAATGAAAAATAAATATTATTCAAAAATGGAATCTTATTGATTTTTAATCTCTCCTTTCTGGAAGAAAAAGTTTCTAAACAACCGATAAAAACACCATCATTCTCAAGTTTTGAATTAATATTTTCCAAATACTTATTGATAAATCGAGAATTATTTATCTTTTGAAGACTTACTATTGTGTCATTTTCTTTTGAATGTTCCAGAGCATATTCATCAGATTTAGATAGAATCAAGGTTTTTACTGATCCTAAGTCAATATAATGCTCCAAGAATTTAACAACTTCTTTACTCGAATCATTTTTAATTAAATCGCTGTTTTTTACGTACAAAGGGCTATTTAACCTATGTAAAATAGAGCTCCTGTTGCGAACCAGCAAAAATTCTTCACACCAATCCAAAAATGTATCCTGAGTGATTTGTTCTCTTCTACAAATTTCAGCTATACTGCTAACACCTGATTTACCTTCGATTACAATTCTGAACTTATCTTCTTCTTTCCTTTGCTCAATCCTAGTCTTTTCATCGACATTTGCATGTGGTGAAGACAAAAACTCTTTGGTCCATTTATTAAATGTGCCCGCATCTATGCCTTCATTAGAACATAATTCTTCGATGGGTAATACGTTACTTTGCCCGTCAATAACAATTCGAATCTTTTCCTTATTCGTAAAAGTTTTGTTTATCGGAAGGCTTTTTCTTTCTCTACTTTTTGACGTCAATAAGTTAGACCAGTAACTACTGCCTTTAAGTTGATCAAAAAAAATGGGGTTTTGTAATTTTATATCCATAGCAATTAATTTAGGGGATCAACAAAATCTATAAATAGATCATTGTTTAACTGTTTTAAAACCTGTAATATAACCCCTAAAATAATTTTAGAATATCTAATTGTCGTGAAGTGACCAATTTTCATCATGAGGGGTTGATAAAACTGATAATAATTTATTTATCTCTTTTTCTTAGCCGTAAATATACACTTTTTCTTTTAACTGAGAAAAAATAAGAGATATATTTACATTCTATATAAATTATATGTATTTAATAGCACTTTATATTAATATATTCACAATATAAATAGAGTATTTAATTGTTTTTAACAAATAAAGCTCTTTTAACAATGTTTTTCGCATTTTGAATTAGCAATTCATTGGTCCATTTGAAAAAATCATTGTGCCATCGCTGCGGATGAAACGTAAACATGATCTGATTTGGCAATTGATTCATTTTTAGAGCCTCAATGATTTGACTCGTAGAATGATAACTTTCTGTGAAAGATGTATTTACCTTATCCCTTACACTTACTTTATGTCCATCCCACATTCTGCCTGTGTCAGTCAAATAGAAAACTTTATTGAAGTCAACATCATAATATGGCTCTCCTATAAGGCCTAAGCTCGTATAATCGTATTTATTCCAAATTTCTTTATTGTCGAATCTTGAACGAGGGCTTCCATGCATGCAAATTGTTGAAACCTCAACAAGTTTACGCAATGCTTCTAAATGAAACCTGAATTGATCCCATGCTTTATCTATATTACCATTGGCAGTATCCATGGTTTCATAATGATAACCTATTTCATGACCTAAACCACTAATCTCCTTTATAACCTTTTCATCCCAACTTTCAGGTACCGCCCTAAAATAGTAGGCCCCTTTGGCCCCTATCTCAGCTTGGATTTTTGCAAATTTCAATGAATTATTCGGCAATAAATCTACATCATGACGCAAAATAACAACCTTTTCACCTGGTGATTTAAGAAACTCTTCAAAGGTTTGAAATGCAAACCCTTCTGACTGTATTGTTGTAATTAGTTTTTGATATTGATCAATTGTAAAATCCATAAATTATGTGCTGTGAATAATTGTAAATGACTGATTGAAGTAGTTTTTGCTAAATTTAATCAAATCTTTTTTATTGATTTTTAAACCCGGGTAAGGCTTGATAGTTATTAATACTTTCAGGGTAATTCTCAATAAATTCCGTTATAAACTTTGCGACATCAATTTTATCAGATAGCATGACCTTTTTCTTTGAATGCCATTCTTCTTTTGTGTTTTTCTGTTCTAGAAATTGATTGATTGTCTCAAATAAAAGGGCTTCTTCTTTTGATTTAATTCCGAATCCTAATTTGTATGTATCTTCGAGTTCATTTAAATAACCGATTTTACCTACAAAATCATTAAACCTGATAAACGGAATTCCCAATACCCCCGCTTCGGCTGCCATAGTTTGACTATCCCCGATGTACAGGCATGCATATGCCATAACATGATGAATGTCTATTGGTTTTATGTTCAACCTATAGGGCTCCAATTCATTATTAAACTTTCTTTCTGATGTAATATATACTTTTCCTGACTTTTCAAGCAATTGAATTAATTGAAGAGCAATCTTGTCATTGATTCCGCTTATTCCAACATCATGATGGGCGTCTAATTTCGCAAACCTTACTAAAAAATATGGCCTGGAAGTATCTACATAACTTTCCGCTATTGACTTATCGGGTTGAAAATTATTGGGATGTAAATATGCAAGCTCATGATAGCCCTCGTATTTAATACTTTGCTTATCCCATTTACCATTATTACATATTCTTGGAGACATAATAGTTGTGGCAAAAGGATACGTTAATTTAGCAAATATGGGAACTATTGCAGTATCATCTTCTCCCAAAACTATGGAAGGGATTTTCAGAAGTTTTCCTACATGCGCTATAGCTGTAGATGATCCTATTAACAAATCCGGTTTATGTTTACGGCAAAATTTTAATACACTCCAATCTTGTTTCAACAACCCAAGACCAATAGACAGAAAAGAATCCTTTCTCCCGTCAGGAAGAATATTCTGAAATTCAAAACCCGATTCTATCAATAAATCCTCGAGAACATCCTTCTTTTTTATCAATATAAAAACAATATTCCCCTTTTCTTTTAACGAGGTAATCACGTTTTTAAATAAATGGAAATGAGCAGGATGGCCTAAGTGAAATAAATACTTCATTCTATGCGTTTTCTGTGTTTGCTGATGCAATTGTTTGTTTAGTTCTCGGAATTTCTTTTATGATTTTCGCAGGACTTCCACCTACCATAGTGTAAGGAGGAACATCCTTCATAACCACCGACCCAGTTGCTACAATAGAATTTTCCCCAATAGTAACGCCCGGTAAAATAACAACATTTAAGGCTATCCAGGCACCTCTTTTGATATGCACCGGTGCCAAAACATGGTATTTTTCTCCCAATATTTCTCTTAAAGGCTCTGTCGGATTGGAATGAGTCAATATATTCACACCTCCTGCCAGAGATACATATTCCTCAATAGTAATTAAGTTCGGGCTTACCCTGTCTAAAATATTTCCGCCACCTAAAAAGACATGCTTTCCAATTTTTACTCCTCTCATTCTTTCGAGCCTGCACCGGTTTTTAGCGCCTATTGGAAATCGGGTCATCGCCATCCATTGTATCACTTTCCCAAAAAAGGATTTAA
>CAZQRD010000149.1:0-4093 GCA_964595535.1 uncultured Flavobacteriaceae bacterium
TGCTTCGCACCATTCACTTCTGCAACTTCATGCGACTTCTCGCTTTCAGCTAGACGCAATTCCGTTGCTTCGTTCATTATTGCTTCGTGCAGCGCCTCGATTTAATCAATAATTTTAGTTTGAAAGAGTACTTCGATATTCAAAATTCCCTGTTCGATATTCGATATTCAACCCTATCATAACGACTTAAAAACATACCCTTTTTGAGTAAAATGTTCTAAAACCTTTGGAAGTACATAATCAAGATTTTTAAAGGACTTATCGCTGTCATGGAATACAACGATACTGCCATTACTGATGTGTTTAATGGTGTATTCGAGACATGATTTTTTGCTCAGCTTTTGGTCAAAGTCACCGCTAAGTACATCCCACATAATGATCTTATAGCCTTTTTTTCGAAGTATCTTGGCTTGAAGAGGTCTTATTTTCCCATGAGGGGGCCTAAAGAGTTTATTTCCTTGCTTGTCTGATGCATCCTGAAGGTAAGACTCGGCCTTAAGGATGTTTTTCACATATTTATTCGTAGATGTTTTCCAACCCTGTAAGTGATTGAAAGTGTGGTTACCAATACTGTGGTTGTGCTCTTTAATCTGTTGATAGATATCGGGATTTTTTTTTATGTTTTCACCCACACAGAAAAAAGTAGCCTTTGCATTATATTTTTCTAAAGTTTCCAGCACCCAAGGCGTAAACTCTGGCACCGGGCCATCATCAAAGGTGAGATAGATCTCTTTTTCACTCGTTTTGATGCGCCACGAATAATTAAAGAAAAATTTCTGTACCAATCGAGGTGTTTTTACCAGATAAGATCTCATAAAGTGATAGTATTTATTTGAACACAATTATAGGGTCTTACCCAAGGTACAAAAAATTGATCAATTTTAGAATTTACTCTCCAAGCACCTCTTCCAGCAGGGTAACAGAAGTCATAAAATCTTCTTTTAACTGGTCCGAGTACTCTTCGGTATCAAATTCCACACTAGTCGCGATGATATATTTGTAAAGATCAAGTGTTCCCTCCAGATCACCGAAATTCTGTGTGAGTTCATAAGAACTCAAACCGCTGTAATAGTAGATCCTTTCTTTGAAATTTACAATGAGAAACTCTACGATCTTTCGCGCTTTTTCGGGTCTGTCAATGAGGTAATAGGATTCTATGTGACCTATAACCAACCTGAAGTAACCATAAGATTCCATTGGCATTTTTTCCATTGACATATCCAGGATCTCTTCGGCCCTTACAAAATCCTTTTCCTTGATCAGTTCATCTGCTAATCTTCCCAAACTGTTTCGAAAAGAGATCCCATTCTTTCTTGTTTCAGGATCGTGATAGATATCACCGTTTGAATTTTTCCATGTCCATTTTTTGACATTTTTATACATGATGTCAGTATTGATCCTGCCCATATCCATAAAGCTTCTTTGAGAAATTGGAGTCTTGATAGGTACGAATTTATAGGCAAGTCCATCTAGTTGTAGATAATCTTTCAGCCATATATATTCTTCGGCAGCCTGAGCTCCACCTGTAAAGTAAAGGGGTCTCTCCCAATTATTATTGGCCAGGATGTCGAGCATCAGGATTCTGTTTTTAACGAGCGCAGATTCAGAAATCTGTATATCGATATAAGGTTCAATCAATGCTGAATCTTTTTCGGCAACAATACCATTTTTAAGAACGGCTTCCTTATCGACCATTATTCTCAATTTAGTAGTTGGATACACTTTTTCAGGATGTCCGTTTTCCTCAAAATCAATCAAGGTTCGACTGTCTTTGCTCTGAATCCATTTCATAAAGAATTTGATATCCATCACAGAGTCTTTGAATTGAGGAAAGGCATAAGGATAATGATAAGCCACATCAAGTGAACCTTCTTTATAGTCATCATGGCTCAATTGTGAAGGGATAGGATCAGCCTCATAGGTCTTTCTCTTTTGCTGATCTATATACCAGTCTTTTGCGAATAAACTCGTATTGATCAGTTTGATATCAGTTCTGTAATCTTCCACTTCCTGCATATACCATAAGGGGAAGGTGTCATTATCTCCAATAGTAAACATGATGGCATTTTCCTGACAGGAATCTAAATAAGATTTCGCATTATTCCATGTTGTATACTTGCCCGATCTGTCGTGATCATCCCAGTTCTCTTTGGCCATTAAAGTCGGCACTGCCAAAAGGCAAACAACCGTTACCGCTATCGGCATTAGAGGTGTTGTCAATTTGTCTTTAAACTTTTCATATATGGCCAGTACACCAAATCCTATCCAAATGGCAAACACATAAAAGGAACCTACCACTGCATAATCTCTTTCACGCGGTTCAAATGGTTTTGGGTTGGTATAAAAAATAATGGCAAGCCCTGTAAAGGCAAAGAAAAGAAGCAGGATATAAAAATTATTCATATCTCGTTTGATATGAAACAATAGTCCTATCAAGCCTAAAATAAGTGGTAGAAAATAATAGGTATTGCGCCCTTTATTTTCAGTTATCTCGCTTGGAAGATTCTTCTGAGAACCTAGTCTCAATTCGTCTATGGCATCAATGCCACTTAACCAATTCCCATGGTTATCAAGATTTCCCTGGATATCATCTTGTCTCCCGGTAAAATTCCACATAAAATAACGGCCATACATATAACCAAATTGGTAGGTAATCATAAAGCTGATATTTTCACCAAAAGTCGGGCGCCTTTTAGATCTTTGGGGAATACCGGCAACCGCCTTGTAGTTTTGCACTACTGATGCCGTAGGGTCAACCATTCTTGGGATTATGCCCTTGTGTTTGCTATTATAATTTGGGAAAGCATCTTTGTAATTATTAACGATCACGTACTTGCCTGCCTTTTCGTCTTTTTCATACTTGGGCTTTGCGTCCTGATAAGGATTTGCTTTGTCTCTGTCTGCAGTTTGCGAGTAATAGGAGCCGTAAAATACATTGGCATCACCATACTGTTCTCTATTGTAATAGGCGAGTAACTCTCTGGCACTTGACGGGTTATTTTCATTAATTGTAGTATTGGCGTTTGCACGTATAGGTAACATCAACCAGGAAGAAAAACCGATCATGATGAACAACACCGAAAGAAGTAACAAGTTGGCCGTGAACATTTTCTTTTTACGTGTATACTTAAGCCCAAAATAAAACAGGGCCACTAAGAGAATTCCTGCAATAATACTTCCTGAATTAAAAGGTAATCCCAGGGTATTGATAAAAAACAATTCAGAGGCGCTAAAAAATCTAAGCGTAAAAGGAAACAATAATTTAAATACAAAGGCGAGTACTAATATTGAAACCACATTGGCCAGCAGAAACTGTTTGAGGTTGAGTTCAGGGTATCTTTTATAAATATAAATAAAGACGATTGACGGAATAACAAGCAAGGACAAGATGTGAACCCCAAATGATAATCCTACAATAAAGCTTATTAATAAGAGCCATTTGTTGCCACGAGGTTTATCCATTTCAGCTTCCCAATGAATGGCTAGCCAAAAGAGCAGGGCCATAAGGAAAGAAGACATGGCGTAAACTTCGGCTTCAACAGCACTGAACCAAAAACTGTCTGAAAAAGTATATGCCAATGCACCAACAAGTCCACTACCCAATATAGCAATGGAGCTCCCTTTGCTCAATTCATCAGATGTTTTTTCTACCACTTTTTTTGCAAGCGCCGTTATGGTCCAAAAGAGGAAAAGAATGGTAAAGGCACTGGCAAGAGCCGACATAAAATTTACCATCATGGCAATTTGAGAATTGTCGGAGGTAAACATGGCGAAGAATGCCCCAATCATTTGAAACAGTGGTGCTCCAGGAGGGTGGCCTACTTGCAATTTTACCGATGTGGCAATATATTCACCACAATCCCAATAACTTACTGTTGGTTCGAGTGTTAAGGTATAGGTTAGCAGGGCAATGGCAAAAGTTAGCCAACCCAATATGGTGTTGAATTTTTTGTAATCAAAGGAAAGCATAGACACAATTTAAAACTGAGGCGAATTTAGTAAATTAAATGGAAACTGCTTGGAAATTGTGGCATGGTAAAAAAAATCAAAAAAACTCTTTTGCCAAACAAAAACTTTGTTCTAAATTTGCGCC
>CAZQRD010000150.1:0-4010 GCA_964595535.1 uncultured Flavobacteriaceae bacterium
TTGGATATGGTATTATATGGGTTCTTGCCATATTTTTTGATAGCGAAATTATCTTTACGGCTGTTGTTGTTCTCGTGTTGTTCATAGGTTTTTTTGGGATAAATCAATTGAACATATTTTATTCGACGGCAGAACCTGTACAAGATTTAGGAAAAGAAACATTTTCTAAAACTAGAAAATCAAACAATACAATTAAGGAAAGTGTTAAACCCATTAATGAAAAATACGCGAAATCTGGTCTAAACGAGGACATGGCTTCTGAAATCTATACCAACTTGAATAGAATGATGGAAAACAGTGCTTCATACAAGGATGAGAACCTTAGTTTAATAGAACTCTCTCAACGGCTTGACGTGCATCCCAATCATTTATCGCAAGTCATCAATGCAATGGAAAATAAAAATTTTTATAACTACATCAATTCTCTTCGTATAAAAGCGTTTATTAAATTGGCATCACTTCCTGAAAATAAAAAGTATACCATGATTTCTTTGGCATATGATTGTGGTTTTAGCACAAAATCTACATTCAACAAACATTTTAAATTATATACAGGAAAAACACCCACCGAGTTTTTCAGTTCTTAGTTTGTTTTTTATAAATAATTCATTTAGCCTGTAAATACACACTCTTTTTACCAGTATTTCTAATCCTCTAAAAACCCTTGTAAACATTCGGTTTTTTAGTGCTTTCTTATAAGCACGCACTTCTCTTTTTATTCTCCTTGTAAGCTTGACCTTTTGAGGTTCAGAACCGTCACATCTTTGTCGAAGAATTAAACGGTATGAAATAGTTCATCCGTCAATATTAAAAAATATAAAATTATGAATACACACAACTGTAAAATAGGAAACATTAGGCAGCAATCATTATGGTCAAAAATGAAAAACAACAAAAATATCAAAATTGGAACGAGAAATTAAATATGTGGAATGAAAAACTGAAAGAGTTTGAAAAAGCTGCTAGTTATGCCATTCACAGATAGTATCAAGAACGAAAACAAGAATTAAGAAAGAACAAAAAACAAACATTATGAAAACTCAATTGATTATTATTTTAATCCTCGGATTCCAACAGTTCTATGTTAATGCCCAAAGCGATAGAGCGGAAAATGCAATAACAAAGGACTCAATCACTCTGACTAAAGGAAAGAACTCCATGCTAAGAGACTTAATTGAGTTTACCATCTCCCAAGCAAAGGAAAATAAAAGTGATCATTCAGCAATCTTCTATTCCAATGATAATTACCATGGTGAAAGATTCAAACTGGATAATGACTGGTCGGCGAATGTTCATCATAATTCATGGAATGATGAGATTGCTTCGATTGAAGTGCCAAGGGGAATAGAGCTGTGGTTGTACGAGGATAAAAACTTTCGAGGAGAAAGCTTAATCATTTCTAGAGATTGGAGTGTCAAGGATAACCCTTGGTGGAGGAATCGAATATCCTCTGTACGCGTGGTCTATACTTATGATCGAGAACAGCCAAGATATGATCCGAGGCATGGCCATCGAAATGATGATTGGCGAAACCGTCATCATGAAGCCGGAGTCACGATATACGAGCATCACCATTTTTCGGGCCGTTCACGGACCATCTATGATGACTGGGTTAGATTGAGTTCAGATGATTTTTGGGACGATCGTATTAGCTCTATCGACATACCAGCTGGATATCAAATCATTCTTTATAAGTCCCGAGACTTTGATGGACGCAGTCTAACGTTGAGAGGGCCAAGGTCAGTTCAGTTAGAGAAATACTCATGGAACGATGAGGTCAGTTCAATTGAAATTATGCATACGCGTTAAAATAAGGCTGGAACAAACTATGAATCCCATATGCAAGAAAGGGTTCTAGAATTCCTAGACATTAAAGACAGCTATTTTATTGTTCCTGATCAAAATAGAGACCGATTAGTTTGCTACTTTAGCTATGCGAAAGATTTAGGAAATAGATGGGAAGATCAAAGAATATATAATGATCCGGAAAATTTAAGACAGCTAGCATTGCAAATGGAAGAAAACATTATCTCTTTTGCCTTTACAGATTTTTTAATGTTTAATAATCCTACTAAGATGAAATTCAGATTCCCTTTCATACTATTTATTATTTTATCAGTTAATGGTTTTGGTCAAAACACATCTTATGATGAAGCAATAGGTAAAAAAGGTGCGCTACAGGTTATTAGTCATATGGGTATCTATGAAGACTCCGTAAAAACCGCATATATAGAAAAATTAGGGCAGAACCTGGTTAACAAACTAGACAGCAAATTATTTACCTATAATTTTCAGATAGTTGATCAATCTGATCCTAACGCGTTTGCCCTTCCAGCCGGGCATATTTATGTTACAAGAGGGTTGTTGGTTTTAGCTAATAACGAAGACCAACTGGCTGGGGTAATTGGACATGAGATAATTCACTCGCAAATGAGACATACAGTTAAACAGATGCGGAAAAGTATTTGGCCTAGTCTGTTACAATTGCCAGGCGATATTGCTGGTGTATTTTCTCCAGTGCTGGCAAAAGCTTTGTCGCCTTTAACAGCAAGTTCCAAAGCAATTATTGCATCTCATAGTCGCGGACATGAGAAAGAAGCAGATCAATATGGAGTTGATATTGCGGCCAAGGCTGGATACAAACCGACAGAACTGGCCACAATTTTGGCGAATTTATCTAAGGAAGTAGAATTATTAACAGGAGAGTCAGAGAGAAAAAACTGGCTAAGTGATCATCCATATACCCCGAAAAGACTGGCTTATATAAACAAAGAAAGTAAAAAAGTTGATGTCTCAGAAGACGCTCCCATTAGCAAATCCAATAGAGAATTTTTAGAAAAACTTGATGGACTTGTATTTGGACAGAACCCAAAGCAAGGTGTTTTTCAAGATAATAAGTTTCTCCATCCTGAATTAAACATCACTCTTAATTTTCCTAAAAACTGGACTTACATTAATAACCCTACAGCAGTCGGGGCTATTGATAGTACAAAATCTGCAGTAATCTATCTTAGTGGCGAGAGGAAATATGGAAGTGCAAAAGCGGCAGCAGACTCAATTGCTTATTCCTATCAGAAAGCAAAAGGCTCACCTGTTGATGAACATAAGCAAGTAACAATTAATGGATTAAATGGGCAGCTAATTTCTATTGTTGATCGCTCTGGTTCTGAACCTTTACCAATCTCTTTAATTTGGTTGGAGCTTGATGGCCAGATTCTGAGAATTGTTTTTGCCGGCCTAAATAAATTCACTGATCCGTTAAATAAATCAGCCTATAGTATTAGGAATATTACCGAAGCTGAGAAATCAAGCATTCAATTTAAAAGTGTTAGGATAGTTGATGCTCAAGCAAACGAATCTATCGAAGCTCTTAGTAAAAGAACGTCCAACCTATGGAATACTGAATTAACGGCAATAATTAATGGAATGGAATCAGGGACCATCCTAGAAAAGGGACAGCCAATTAAAATTGCAGTTCTTAAGAACTACGTAAAAAAATAATTGTCAGACTTCTGCCTAAGTAAACCTACATCTCTACTTGCTGCATGCGTTATTAATTCATGCCGGAGTTCTACATCTCATCTTTATTGGCTGCAGTATATACGAAGACCGCTATCAATACCTTTTAACTTTCGAAAAAGAAAGGATTGACTATACTATAACGTATCTTCAGGTAAGTGGTTTTATACTATCAATGAATTGCTTGATAAAAAATAACCAGCATTCCGACAATAAACATAACCTTTTGTCGCAATCCATTTTTTTCATTAAATAATCATGTATATTCGAACGTATATATCTTAAAAACAAGCACACCAGTGTGTATTTCAAAGTTTATTAAAATACGATTAGGAGATACATTGCAGTTTGTTGTCTATCTTAATCAAAGACGCTTAATTCAAGCGAATAAGGCAGTTTAATTAAAAATAGTGCAACCATATATCAAATTATGACATGAAACCAGAAAGCAAACTAAAAATTCAGAATATCCTGACTATTACAGGTATCAC
>CAZQRD010000151.1:145-3971 GCA_964595535.1 uncultured Flavobacteriaceae bacterium
CTAATCACAAGTTATAAAGAATCAAAATTATGAGAACTACACTATTTAACAACAGCAAAAGAGCAAGATGGTCAGAACACAGAAATTACGCCATTAGATCTTAATCCAAACAAAACCTAATCACAAGTTATAAAGAATCAAAATTATGAGAACTACACTATTTAACAACAGTAAAAGAGTAAGATGGTCAGAACACAGACATTATACTGTTAAAGCTTAAAACCAATAGATTTAATATGTATACAGGCAATTCCATCCTTCCAAAATCTATACTCGGTATCACTACTACCGTTACCAGCAGTCCTAAATAAATCCTTAGGGTTTTCTGCTATCCACGAGTTACTACTCCTCTATCAATCAAATAATCGCTTTTTAGGAATATTCTCATTGACCGAAGCAGAAGCTTAAGTTAGTGAAAGAAGATAGTTGTAATATCGCACGATATGATACATAGATTTCCAAAAAAACAGTAAAGGAGCACCTTTTATAGGTTCTCCTTTATGATTTACCTGAGAATACCATTCTCCCTTATTGCTAACAAAGAATTTTCGAATATAAGAGATCTGATCTTGTGCAAGCTCCTTATATTTTATGTTTCCCGTTATTTCATAGGTGTTTAACAGACCTAATGTAACTTCTGCTTGAGGCCACCAAGATTTCGATGCTTCCCTACTGCCATTTTCAGAAATTATGTTATGATACCCACCGTTTACCAGATCTCTGCCGGTCTCAATAACTTTATCCATCATCAGCACTGCAATTTGCTTTGTCCTTTTGATGAGTTCCTCATCATTGATAATTCTCGCAGCATCACACATAACCCAGCTGCATTCTGCATTATGCCCTGCCCAGTTTTCGTTGACCAGTGCCTGCCAGTCTTCCGTAAAGCGATGGATACATAAAAAATGTTCCTTATCAATAAACCGATCAAGAATTAAATTCAATAAATCTTGAATTGATTTTTTTACTTCCTCTTCCGGCTTAAACTCATAAACCTTAACCAGAGCTTCCATCATATGAAAATGAGTTCCAAATGACCTTGTCATTTTTTTACTCCTCATCCACTGCTCATTATAACCATCTAAGTATTGAGTACCTCCCTTATCTTTTAAAGTAGTTTGTATAAATTCTAATTGTTTCTTTACGAGAAGCTCCGAATCAGGAGAAACATTTCTTTTGGCATAAGTCGCGAGCCCATGAAGTGCAAAGGCCTGACCCATGTTGACATTTTCAGGGTCGTGTGCCCACTCCATATTGTACTTTCTCGCCCAGTAATAACCACCCATTGGGTTTCTAAATTCTTTGAGGTTTTCCAGAGCCGCTTGAGCCAAGGCACTGTAGCGATCCGTTTCTAAAAGTTGGCCTGCCTTAGCGGTACCATAGATGATCCTGCTCAAATACATCGAACCCAGGTCGGCCTTTTCATTTAAAATATGCTCATTGGAGATCTCGGGATAAATGCCCGACTGGTTCGCTTTAATCATATACAGCATCCAGTATTCCAGGTAATTTTGAAACTCTTTTCTAAGTTGAAATAGTTCATCTTGTTTCATTCTGCCAAGGTACTAAACTAGTTCCGAAAACTAAACTCTTTCGCATGATGAGCGCATGAATCAAGCTCAAATATTATAAAATATTTAATTTATGTGATAAGACACAGCATGTCGTTAGGAACTACTTTAACTCGAAATATCTTTGCACCAGGTTAATGGTTTTATTAATACTCCATAGGTTGATTATAATTTAGTATTTATTTGCCAAAATAATAGGTTAGACACCATTAGATTAATCAATATAGGAAGGTCCCAATCTTTTCGAAGGTCATGTTTAATAGTGAATCAGGGGGAAAACAGGTTTGCTAGTTATTAGGTTAAGAGCATTCGATTTTCGATGGGTTGGGATTATATTTTACGACAGTTTTACAGTTCAAATATCATGACAAATATGGTCGATAAAGATGAATTCTTGCAAGTAGAAATATTTCAAAACAATCTGGATTACGATGAAAGTGGAATAATAATGATGGTTCTATCTTTTCAATTGGCTTCAGATAAGAAATTTTTGAAATTACCTTCCTGAAAGCGCGGAAATACATCAAGACCGTATTCATTCTTTCCTCGTTCTCCTTCCCAAACGATCTTTAAACCAATATGATCATTAATTTCCAAATTATCATAACGAAAAGGAATGGAGCAGAACAAATACTTTTGATTCGGCTTATCCCTAACAAATCGGAATAAATGACTGCTGATAAAATAGATATTGTCATTGCTGTCTGCCGTTATATCAAAGGCAAAAAAAAGTGGGCGATCCAATTTCCGATGATTTGTAAGGTCACTAACTGTAATTTCCTGTTCATTCATCTGCCTAGATCTCAACTTTTCATAGGCTTCCGGTTTTAAAGGAAAGACAAGTGAATGGCCAGAATAATACCCTGAATCATCAGTAATAATAAGATTCATTTCCGGCAATAATCTAACTGCCTCTTTGATGACGCCTTTCAACGATTTTGTTACTTTTTTATGAAATTGCATATACCTTACGATAGCATCAATGTCTGTATCATAATCAAGGCGGCGAATTCTTTTGGTTGCAATTTCAAGATTACTTTTGAACCATGGTGCCTCAGGAAACTTATTAGTAAGTTTCGACAGCGAATACTTCCTTAAACTAAAATTATAATAAGTAGGAATAGGAACACTGGCATTCAAATTTCTTATCAATTGGTATGGCAACATAGTCTCGATAACTATATCTTCCTCCTTTTCTGGCTTTATCAAAGTGACGCCATTTTCCCAACGCTGAATGGTTCTTGTATCAACATTTAACTTTGCTGCAAAATCTAACTGAGAGAGCTCTTTTAGCTTTCTGTAATCAGTGAGAAGTTCTCCTATCATACTATATTTCTTCATTCTTTCTGGCATACTACAAAAATAACAAAAAAAACCTCCGTATTTAAAAACATTAATTTCAAGACACAAGATGTCGTCATCTTACTATTGAGATGCACTTATCTTTGTCAAAAATTAGATATGATCCAAGAATTACTAACCCATATTGAAAAAGAGGTGAAGTATAAGATCTATACGGAACAAAAGAATTTAGTAGCGGTTAAGAACTTGAAAGAGCTTCTCAATCAGATTGATCATGAAGCTGAGGTAGTACCTTTAGAGGATAAAAACAGATTAACCAACTTAATGGTTTCGTTAAAAGGGCAAGCGTTAAGTGATGTTGAAGAACGTATGATTGACAGAATAATCAAGACCTAAATATTGAAAAAGAAAAAGTACCCGATTGTAAGTAAGGGTAACACACATTGGTTAGCTTCAATGATACGGCAAGGTATTAAAGTATTCCGGTAAGGGGGTTTTAAGGAAGAAAAAGCATTGCCACAAGAAGATGATGAAAGAAAATTTGAAGCCCATGTGATGTTATGAAAGGTCTCTGTTACAGAGGCCTTTTTTTATTCATTATGAGTCAAACAAACCAACTAATTCCATAAAAAATAAAGCGGAATCATGATAAAATCACGATCCCGCTACTGCAAATATTAAGCATGATATTAATGCTTTAAAAGAAAGGCAAAAATGATTGTTATAGTACTACAACAAAATTGCTGTCTGCATCGATTCCGTTATTCACATAACTGTCTGCTTCCTGATCATTTTCCCATTTTGAATTATCAATCAAATATTTGAATTGATACTTTTTGGCAGTTTCAAGATCCAATGTTGTTTTATAGGTTCCGTTTTTGAATTTTTTCAAATCTACAGCCTCTTCAACATTCCAATTATTAAAATCTCCCAATAATTGAACTTTCTTCCCG
>CAZQRD010000152.1:0-3903 GCA_964595535.1 uncultured Flavobacteriaceae bacterium
GTTAAGTGTTAAGGGTTAAGGGTTAAGGGTTAAGGGTTAAGGGTTAAGGGTTAAGTGAAAATAATTCATTCTGAATCAAATGGAAACCCTTAATACTTAGTCCCTGCCTTGCGGTAGGGAGAAGTCGTTTTACTAAGCCATGCTTGGGCGTATAGCTACGGAGTGAGAAGTGGGTATTTGATGTAGTGATGTTATCACTGAGAAAATGAATGAATGTAGCTACAACTTTTCATTATGTTGAATATCTTGGGGTTTAACTCAGTTCTTTGTTGGCAATTTTATATTAATATACATTAGAGAATTCACTAATAACTTTTATGTCGTTTACGTTTATTTTCATCAAAAACCAATCATCCATTCTTTCAACAATACCAGTTATTTCTGAAGGTTTTCCTATAAAAGGCAATATGGCTTCATTAATAAGGTTCCCTTCTAAATCGGTTAGTAAGTAATATTGCGAAATATTATTATTATCAGTAGTTGCTAAAACAGGAGGAATGCCTCCAGAAATACAACGTACTGCACAACTTCTATGAATTTTCCCTTTGCCAGGTTTCATAACGCCAAAATAGCATTTTGGATCTATGATTTCACCTTGTAGGGTCATTTCGCTTATAGTTTCTTTCGAGGGTATTTTTACTTTAGTATTACTTACCAAAGTCACTTTTTCATCATCTGTAATTTGAATGAGCGTCTTTCCATTATAGTAAATCAAGTTACCTTCTATGCTTAATGTTTTTCCATTTAAGTTTTTTACTTCGTGTTGTAGTTTTTCTAGAAATGGATTGGCACTTGATTTTCCAAAACCTAAGAGTAGAATATTTTTAAACGTGTTTTTTGCAACTTCAACACGTAACATTGGATATGGATTCTCATGGAAAATGCCAGTTATTTTAGTAACACTTGTTAATTCAAACGTACTATTTTTAAACGGTTTTTGAGAAAAGCTGAACAATAAAGCCGAAGCTATAATTAGTAACATAACAACTACGGTAAAACGCTTTAAAATCTTTTTAGTTTTCGCGCCTAAGCTTCCTTCTATATATGGCACGTAAAATTCATCGTTCTTTGGCATAACTTAATAATTACAAGGTTTAACGTCTGTGCCTTCTTCAAAAGCTTTTTGATTGATGTAAATGGTTTTACCTTCAAGCTTTACTTCGTAAGTTGAAACTTTTTCTGTAAATGGTGGGGGCGATTGTCCATTGTGTGGTAAGTATTGATATCCATGCCACGGACAAGTAATACAACCATCTATTATTTTGCCTTCTCCTAGAGGTCCTCCTTGATGTTTGCACACGTTATGAATGGCAGACAATTTTCCATCGTATTTAAAAATGGCTACCCGCTCGTTTTCCACAGTAAAAATTTTAGCCCTGTCATCTTCAATTTCTGAAATATTACAAACTTTTAACCAATCATTTTTTTCTTCAGCTTTAGCGTTATCAATTTTAGCTTCTTTAAATGCTGTAATTAAATGTAAGCTTGAAATGATTATAAATCCAATCACTAAAAATCCAATGGTAAAAGGAGATGTTTCTTGCTGAAAAGCACCCAGAAACACATGAGTGACGATTAAAGCATAAGCAACGTAAACCATCATGTGCAAACGTTTCCAAATTTTTGCTGAAAGATTTTCGAGGAAAAAATCATGACTAGTAGATGCCATTACAAATAAAATAAGTAATGCTAAAAAACCTAATACTTGAAACGGAAAATTGGTTAGTGAATCATAGTCCATATTAGAAGTGAATATGGAATAAATAGGATTAATATTTCCTAAAGCATGATATTGAAATATAGAAAGACCACTATGAATCATAGCCGCTATAAACATACTTACACCTAAATGTCTACGGTTATAGAGTATAGGTAGAAATCTTGTGTTTAATCTCGCCATTGGGCCAATAACTAAAATGATGTGAAGCATTATAATGGCTAATGATCCAAAAGCTCTAATGACTAATGTCTCTATACTGGTTTCAGCGTTAAAAATTAAGGTTACAGTTGCAAACAAAGTAACATATAGCAACATGCCTGCTACAATTAATTTATCGTATGTTTTTTTATGCTTATTCCAAAGTACTAATTGATAGTCTAATCCCATTTAAACGAAAATTTAGTGATCTCTACATGTTTTAGATCATCATAAATAATAATTCCTTTTGGTAAATTATTAATGTTGAAGTTATAGATTCCTGCAGTTGTTAATTGCCCAATAACACCAGCCTTCTTGCCTTGTTCATCCATTTCATAAACTATAGAAGAAGAATTTTTTAAAGTAGATTTTAAAATAAGTTCTATGTGGTTTTCAAAAACAGCCGTTTTTACAATATCATTTTCAAATGAACTAATACTCATTTTTTTAGAGCCTTTAAGTTGAGATGTGGTAGTATTCCTTGAAGAAAAGACGTCTAAATCTTTTACCGAAAAAACCATAATCACTGGAACAATAATGATAAGGAGCAACCAAGTGTATTTATGTGCTTTTCGCAATCCTGAAGTCATGACGGTACTGTTTTAGATTTGAATGCTTTTGAAATTAAAAAAGGCCATGTCGCAATAATTCCGGGAAATAATAGCATACGAACTTTCTTTTTAGTTTCATGCATTAACGGATCGATTTTTGTCGCCCCTGTAAAGAGGAAATATAGTCCGAAAAGAAATCCTATTAGGAAATAAACCCCTAGAATGATTAAAAATATATTGATTATTACTATCATAATTATATTAGAATATCATTTTCTTAGTATTGTTGCCAACGGATAGCATATGCTTGTCGCGGAGGTTGAAAGACAAATATTTCAACCTAGTCGAAATCGTTCCTGATTAATCTATTATCTATACTTCTTAATCTTTTTTCTTATAAACCCTTACCCAGTCTACATACATGTATTGAGGGAACGTGCTGGTCGTGTCAGGGCGACCGGCGTGCGTGCCTCCGACCGCAACATTCAGGAGAATAAAATATTCTTTGCGAAACTCCGATAGTTCATCAGAAGAAATTGGCATTGATGCGAATTGTTCACCATCAACAAGCCATGCAATCCTAGTTTCGTCCCACTCCAATTCGAATATATGGAAGGCATCGGCAAACTTACCTTGTTCCAGTTTGAATGAAGCTGCTCCCATCATTCCATGTGAGCCAGATTCGTCAGCATAGTGAGCATTAGCCTCGATAACCGCATCATCTTTGGAGCCATATAATTCCAGAATATCGATTTCACCAGATTGTGGCCAAGGAGTGTCACCACCATTTTCGTCGATATTTGAGCCAAGCATCCAAAACGCAGGCCAGATACCTTCACCTTGCGGAAGCTTCATTCGAGCCGCTATCTTTCCGTACTTAAATGAGTACTTATTTGCTGTATGCAATCGGGCCGATGTGTATTGATTCATACCGTGGACATCACTTTCGTGAACGGCTTTGATAACGAGGTGATTGTTCTCGATATAGACGTTGTCACTGCTATCTGTATAGCGTTGCCATTCATCGTTGAAGTGTCCCGCATCCACCACTTGGAAATTCCAATTATTTACATCGATGGAGTCTGAGTCAAATTCGTCTGACCAAGCTACCTTCCATTCCAAGCCTGGTTGGTAGGTAGCTTCATTCAAGTTCGAGACAGAGTCTTTAACTTTTTCCTGATGATCTAAACTAATTTTTTTTCCTTTGTCCTTACAGGAAAGTAATGCTATTGACATTATTGAGATAATAACTATTCTAAAAAATAATCTTTTCATTTGAACTAATTTAATTGTTTGATATATTAACATTTATTTCCATCATATTATCCAGTAGGCATGCTATTTAACAACTTGTCCTGAAATATGCCTACAGGTTAATATTCGTTTTTTATTCTAAATGCTTTGTCCAAATGTCAATAGATTACTATCTGGGTC
>CAZQRD010000153.1:0-1451 GCA_964595535.1 uncultured Flavobacteriaceae bacterium
GGTTAAGTAAAAAAGTAATCTTTCCTATACCCTATAGTAAGCAGAAAACGATACCTTATATTTGTAATCTTTTGGAGAAAGGAAAGTTCAAGCCTGTGATAGACCGAGAATATTCTTTAGAAGATATATCCATAGCTTACGAATATGTAATTACAGGAGAGAAAACAGGGAATGTAATAATCAATGTTTAATAAATTAAATAACGAGAGCACAAGAATATGTATAGTGCATAGCATCCTTCGAGATGCTACGACACCATGCACACTCCATTGGTTGAAAGTGAAGAACTATGACTCAAATAATTAAAATGGACAAAAACAAAATGAATTTTTATTTAACGACCTTCTTTATAATGCTGACCAGCATAACCGCATCATTTGCCCAACAGCAATCAAAGACCAATAGCGAAGTAAGCATTTTTGAAAAAACAGATACCTACGTAGAAAAGATGATGGACAGTCTTGATATTGTTGGACTTAATTACTGCGTGCTCATAGATGGAAAAGTGATGCACAAAAAGGCAATGGGATTGGCAAATTTAGAACACCAAGTTCCAATGACACTTGATAATTTATTTGCAGTTGCATCTATTTCAAAATTGTTTAGTTCCACGGCTTTGCATCAATTGTTAAAAGAGACTAATCGAAGTGTTAATGAGACTGTAGGTGAATTCCTTCCCAATAGAAATGATTTGCCTGAATCATGGCAAAATTTGACCTTAAAACATTTGTTAACGCATACTTCAGGAATACCCGACCAAATAGATTACCAGATATATTTAGCCCCGCAAAGTGATGAATTTGTCATTGATGCATTAAAAGACGAACCATTTACTTCTACACCAGGCGAAACGACCAAATATAACGCAACGGGTTTTATGCTTGTACGTCTGATTTTTGAAGAATTAGCCGGGCAGGATTTTGAAACGTATATGCAAGAAAACTATTTTGATAAATTCAACCTTATAGGTTCAAATTATGGTGGATTTAAAAAAATTGTACCGAATAGAGTTACCAGTTACCAAATGCTTGGTGAAAATTTCGAAATGTTTCCTTTAAATTATTCCTCTACAATGTATGCTGCAGCTGGATTAAACATTAATATGGATGCACTAATAGTATGGATCCAAGCTGTATTAGATGAAAAAATAGTAAGTAAAGAACAGTTAGCTACTATTTGGACTCCGGCAAAACTAAATAATGGCAAGGATGGTTATTTTGGCTTGGGTTGGGAAACTTATAAATTAAATAATGGAATTTGGATGACTGGACATGGTGGAGCTGGAATATCTTCAATAAGACATTATTGGAACGAAGGTTCTGACGAAACCGTGACGGTCATTTTATTGACAAATGGAGCTAGAAATTGGTTAAGGTCACCGGATGATATCAATATGCATATCGCTAATTACTTTATGCCAGGAGTACTAGATTAAATAATAAAAACTTTGC
>CAZQRD010000153.1:1551-3840 GCA_964595535.1 uncultured Flavobacteriaceae bacterium
CGCAATAGGTGAAATTAGTATTGTTATACTAATCGCCTGGCAAATTATCAATTGGAATAGTGACCAGAAAGATACAGTGAAAGAAACGAAGGTACTGGAGCAATTGATGGATGGTATGGCTTTTGATAGTGATACAATGGGAATTGAGCTCGAAAACGTAAAAAAGGCTCAGCATTCAATAAAACGATTTGAAGAACTTGTAGATAGCACTCATCATCCAAGTGGTCAAAAATTTCTCTACAACCTTAATTTCCCCGATCATCGTATTGAACTTTCAGATAAACTAAATGAAATATCGGGAATGGAAATGCTTTCCGATTCGGTAATTACTGCAATTCAAGATGAAAAAGCTCACATATTTTACCTGGACTCATATTCTGGAGAAATAATAGAACAATTTGATTTTGGAAAGAATGCCGATTACGAAGGAATTGCTCATTATAAAAAACATTTCTACGTCTTACGAAGTGATGGGAATATTTTTAAAGTAAGCCCTAAGAAGGAAGCTGAAGAATACAAATTTAAGCAAGGTAAAGGATTCGATTTTGAAGGACTCTGTTTAGATCAATTGAATAATCGATTACTGGTGGCATGTAAAATGAATGGCATCAAAGATAAGCGAGATCATTTTTTCATCTATTCATTCTCACTTGAATCCAAGGAGTACGAAAAGAAGCCCGCTTTCAGGATCAAAAGAGATGAAGTACATAAAAATTTTAAACCGTCAGCCATAGCTATTCATCCCAATGGAAACCTTTATGTGCTTAGTTCGTTTTCAAAAACGCTTCTTGTACTATCTGCGAATGGTTCAATTCTAAATAACATTCAACTTAGTAATAGCATTTTTCAACAACCCGAAGGTATCACCTTTAACTCTAAGGGTGATCTTTTCATTTCTAACGAAAAAAAAGAAACAGCAGCCAATATTTTAAAGTTTAAAAAGGCTCATGAGAAAAATTAGCTTTATGGCATCAACGAGTGGTTTCTTAGAATAAGAAGGAATAAAAAAACCCGAATGACAGGATCACTCGGGTTTGAATTATTTTAATCTGTTTAAGTTAATTATTAGGCCAATCTCCCCAATTACTACAATGTCCTCCATTGTCAGTACCTGTGATATTTCTTACACCGATGCTGTAACCAGCATTCATCAATGCCTGTGGAGCAAAATGCAATTTTCCCTTCTTTCCATTGTCCCTAAAAGCCTTACCAAAATGACCCTGACTTAATCCATGACCAACTTCATGCAATACTACGGTTTCATAGTCATAAATACCATTGCCAAGTACATCATCTGGAGCGTCTTGCCAATTAAAACCATCATTTATATATATTTCTTTAATAGCGACGTCACCTTTGCCATTTTGATTAATATCTTCATTCCAAGTAAATGTAAAAGTAACACCAAGAACATTTTGTGAACCCGTAACTTGTTCAAAAAATGCTGCTGGAAGGTTACCTCCATGTAGAATTGACCCAGGTGCATAACCAGGGAATCCACCAAAACCCTCAAGCCATTGAACAAAACCTGCATCGCCGAAAGTAGAAACACCGTCATCAAAACCAGGCGTAGTTGTATATACATCCCAAATCCTAAGACCTTCAGAGCAACTGATTGAACCCCAAGTATTCATTGTACTATGAATAGCACTTAATGTTTGAGGTGTGGTCATACCGCTTGTGGTTCCTTGCTCGGATCCATCAGTCCAATATGGTATAGTTCCATCCGTAAAATCAGGTGGAACATTACCGTTAGCCTCACTAAACCAATTTCTTGGGTCATTAGGTACAAATTCCGATCCCAATTGTTTGTTTCCTACATCCTTAAAAAATACGGTGTTGCCGGCTCCTTCAGCTCCTAAGAATTCCATTTTTTCAAGTTGAATACCATGTTCAAGCAGTGCTTCATTTAAGATGGCTACACGGTTTGCAAAATCACCTTTTTTATTTGAGTTTTTTTTGAATAATAAACTCTTATCAATATTAATTTCCATTAATTTCAGCCCGTTTGACTTTGAAGTACTAACTTCTAATTCAGGGGAAGTTTCAATTCCATTTTCTTGGCATGACCATAAAAGTATTGGTAGAGCCAGTAAACATGTGAGTAATTTTTTCATAATAAATAGATTTGGTTTAAATTTAGAATGGAAGTTAGATATTTTAAGACGGTTTTAATTAATTCTAAGGACGAATGGGTAGTTTTAGTGTCCGAAGCCGCTTTATTAGTTATCCAAGTAAAATCACTCAACTAAATTTCAAAGTTGGCATACCCTATGAAGGGTAGGGTCT
>CAZQRD010000154.1:0-3811 GCA_964595535.1 uncultured Flavobacteriaceae bacterium
ATATGTTTGTATACTTTCTTCAATATTTCAATTTGGTCTAAACCAGCGTCCGTCAACTGACGGATATGAGCCCAACGAGCTACCTACTGCTCTATCCCGCGATATATGTTTGTATACTTTCTTCAATATTTCAATTTGGTCTAAACCAGCGTCCGTCAGCTGACGGATATGAGCCCAACGAGCTACCTACTGCTCTGTCTCGTATTGTGGGTGCAAAGATACATATTATTTGTAGATATAAACAAAGCTTTTTCCATAAAAAAAGTCAGACATTTTTATATCTGACTTTCAATTAATTATACAAATTTCGGTAGGATTATATTAAAAATTTTCTGTAAATTTTTAGATTTATCCATTCATAGACATTATGAATTCCTCGTTGTTGTTGGTATACTTGATTTTATCTTTAACAAATTCCATGGCTTCTATAGGATTCATATCGGCCAGATATTTTCTTAATACCCAAATTCGTTGTCTCACTTTATCTTCATGAAGCAGGTCATCACGACGTGTACTTGACTTAACAAGATCAATTGCAGGATAAATTCTTCTATTAGCGATGTTTCTGTCTAATTGAAGTTCCATATTACCCGTACCTTTGAATTCTTCAAAGATAACTTCGTCCATTTTGGAACCTGTATCGGTAAGTGCAGTCGCTATTATAGAGAGAGAGCCACCGTTTTCGATATTCCTGGCTGCACCGAAAAATCTTTTTGGTTTGTGTAAGGCGTTCGCATCGATACCCCCAGATAATATTTTACCAGAAGCAGGAGCCACCGTATTATAGGCTCTGGCGAGACGTGTTATGGAATCCAGTAAAATAACCACATCATGTCCGCATTCTACAAGTCTTTTGGCTTTTTCGAGAACGATATTGGCCACTCTTACATGTTTTTCTGCCGACTCATCAAAAGTAGAAGCAATAACTTCTCCCTTAACATTACGTTGCATATCGGTAACTTCCTCAGGACGTTCGTCAATCAATAGAACTAATTGATACACTTCAGGATGATTGGCTGCAATTGCATTAGCAATATCTTTTAATAAAATCGTTTTCCCAGTTTTTGGTTGTGCAACGATCATACCCCTTTGACCCTTTCCAAGTGGTGAAAAAAGATCAATAATTCGTGTAGAAAGATTGCTTCCCTTTTCAGCCAAATTAAATTTTGTCTCAGGAAATAATGGTGTCAGATGTTCAAAAGAAACCCGGTCTCTTACGATACTCGGGTTGAGACCATTGATAAGGCTTACACGGATAAGCGGAAAATATTTTTCTCCTTCTTTTGGTGGTCTCACTTTTCCTTTAACGGTATCACCAGTCTTTAAACCGAAAAGTTTGATTTGTGACTGAGATACGTAAATATCATCAGGCGATGAGAGGTAATTATAATCAGAGGATCTTAAAAAACCATAGCTGTCTGGCATGATTTCCAAAACTCCCTCACTTTCAATAATACCATCAAATTCAAAATCAGGGTCTCTGTATTTGCCTTGTTGGTTGCTTTCGTTACCACGTTGTTTGTGGTTCTGATTAGGGTTTCTTTGCTCCTTTTTCTGAGGATGTTGCGTATTCTTTTGCTCCTTTTGCTGAGCGGGATGTTGATTTTTCTGATCTTTTTGTTGAGTAGGATGCTGTTTCTTTTGATCTTTTTGTTGAGGTTGAGTTCTTTTCTGTTGGTTAGGTTGGTTTCTTTCCACAGGAACAGGCTTGGTCTCATTTTGGGCAGGTTTATTATCCTGAATCCTTTCAATCTTAACAGGAGCCTTTTCTTCAACTACGGCCTTCGGTTCGATTTCTTCTATTTCTTTTTTTGGAAGATTTTCTTTCTTTTGAAAAAGTTCTTTCTGAATGACGGTGGCTGGGGAGGCCATTTCAGGTGCCGACTCATCTTTAGAAATTCTTCTGCGTTTTGGCTTATTGCTGGAAGCTGTTTTTTCTACTACTTGTTTTGGATTCGCAGCTTGGACATCCAATATTTGATAAACCAAATCAAGTTTTTTTAATTGACGGAACTTTGGAACATCAATTTTTTGCGCAATCTCTTGCAACTCCAAAAGTTTCATCTCTTTGAGTTTGTCTATGTCAAACATCATATATAAATGTTAATTAATGATATCAATTCTTTGGAAAGGATTATCTGTTTAAATGAATATGTTTTGATAATATAATAGGGTATCGTAAAAGAAGTAATTTTACAATATGTTTTGATTCGATGCCACAATATTACAAAATAAAATTAATATAGTAAGTTATTTCTTAAAAAGATTAATGTATTTTTGCGCTTCATTTTTAAGAAATGTTGCAAAGAATTCAAACTATTTATTTATTAGTTGCATTCCTTTTATCAGGGCTTGCTTCTTTTTTCCTCCCATTTTGGTTCAATCAGAACATGGAGGTCGTTTATTTGGATTCAATGTTGCAAACCGGAGAATTATTACTTGTTGTTGTACCTGTTCTTTTTATAATTGCAGGAATGATTTCAATTTTGACCTTATTCTCATTTAAAAACCGGACAAAACAAATTGTATACAATAGATTAAATATTGTGATCAACTTTTTATTGTTAGGAATTATTGTTTACCATTTATTAATGTTACCTGGAGAAGCTGTTGTTTCGAAGAAGGGTATTGGCGTTTTTATACCTTTATTGGTAATTGTTTGTCTGGCCTTGGCCAATAAAGCAATTATTAAGGATGAAAAACTTGTAAAATCTGTAGATAGGTTGCGATAATACTAATACCTTAGTTATAGTGTGTTAAGACTGTCTGAATTGATTTCAGACAGTCTTTTTTGCCCTAATGTCATCTAACGGTTTTTGGGTAATTTGAAAAATCCCAAGTTCCTCTATTGTGAGAAACATACTGTGTACATATATTTGTCATGTAATTATTCATGTAATAGTTACTGTTGTGAAAAAACAGCCTTTGAAAAAAGGCATTAAGGGGGGAAAGGAGAGAAGTCGACTTTTACTTCATAGAAGAAAAGAACTTCTCTCCTTATTTTAACTCTTGGAATAAATTGCTATGAATTCCTAAACTGACATTTTGAAAATCAAATTTCTCTGATAGAGATTCCATTAAGAACCATTTGTTCTTAATGATATTATATACTCCTGATTTTTATCATGGAGAAGAAAAGAGGGGAGAAAGGAGAGAAGTGAAGCGCATTGTTTCTGTCATTCTATAAACAAATTGCTTCTCTCCTTACTATTTTTCAAAAAGTGGGAAAATTGCTATAGATTCCTAAATTGACATAAAGACATCAAATTTCTCAAAGAAATGATGACGTAAAGGTTCACCTTGACGTTATAATATACTCCTGATTTATATTATGGAGAAGAAGAGAGGGGAGAAAGGAGAGAAGTGAAGCAAATTGTTTTCTCATAAAATTAAACGATACAAATAGCTTTTCTCCTTACTATTTTTCAAAAGAAAAATAAGATCCTGATCAAAAATGATTTCATATGAGGTTTTAAGAGATTTATTTCTAAAAACTGGAAATCGATACCAAATACTCCAGAATAATCGGAGAAGAAGAGAGGGGAGAAAGGAGAGAAGTGAAGCAAATTGTTTTCTAATATAAATGATACAAATAGCTTCTCTCCTTACTATTTTTCAAAAGAAAAATAAGATCCTGATCAAAAATGATTTCATATGAGGTTTTAAGAGATTTATTTCTAAAAACTGGAAATCGATACCAAATACTCCAGAATAATCGGAGAAGAAGAGAGGGGAGAAAGGAGAGAAGTGAAGCAAATTGTTTTCTAATATAAATGATACAAATAGCTTCTCTCCTTACTATTTTTTCAAA
>CAZQRD010000155.1:0-3778 GCA_964595535.1 uncultured Flavobacteriaceae bacterium
AACATTCCTTCTCTTCAGTTCAAAGAGTTTGCAAAACTACAACTATTTATTCATTTGACAAATAGGAGCTGGCTATATTTTTGCAGAGTGAAGCTTCGGTCAAATAATTTAAAATTAGGCGAGTAGAAAGAAATTCTTTTAACGTTGAGGATTCCTTTTTGAGGAAATTAAAAACGTGAACCCCTCGGAGCTGAGGGCTTCACCTCCGAGGGGTTCACGTCTGAGGGCATGGGAGGTGAGGCCCTCACCTCCCATGCCCTCGGTTAATGAGCTTCAAGCCAATTGTTGCCTTCTCCCATATCAACCGTTAATGGGATTGACATTTTGTAGGCTTGCTCCATGGTTTCTTTAATGATGGGTTTTAAAATATCCATCTCCTCATGGTGTATGTCAAACACCAGTTCATCATGAACCTGTAGGAGCATTTTGGATTTGTACTGGCCCGAACTTAAAATATCCTGAATGTTGATCATGGCTATTTTAATTATGTCAGCTGCACTTCCCTGAATCGGTGCATTTACGGCATTCCGTTCATCAGCCGATCGAACAATGGCATTTCGCGAATTAATATTCTTCAAATATCGTCGTCTGCCAAGAAGTGTCTCCACATATCCTTTTTCTCTTGCAAAATCTATTTGTTTCGCAATATATGATTTCAAAGTAGGATAGGTCTCGTAATAGGTTTCAATCAATTCTTTTGCTTCAGACCGACTTAGATCAGTTTGCTGACTCAATCCAAAAGCTGAGACCCCATAAATGATCCCGAAATTTACCGTTTTGGCGTAACTCCGCTGTTCTCGCGTTACTTCTTCCAGAGCAACCTTAAATACATTTGCGGCTGTTGCTTTGTGAATGTCTTCTCCTCTGATAAAAGACGATATCATTTCTTCATCCCCACTCATCTCTGCTATAAGTCTAAGTTCTATCTGAGAATAATCAGCAGCCAATAAAGTATAGTTTGAATCTCTTGGAACAAAAGCTTTTCTAACCTGTTTACCTCTTTCGGTACGGATGGGAATATTTTGCAGGTTAGGATTGTTGGAGCTAAGACGCCCAGTGGCTGCTACTGTTTGACTGTAGGTAGTGTGTATTCTTTCAGTAATCTTATTGACTTCATTCGGTAAGGCATCAATATAAGTGTTTTTTAGTTTTACCAGTCCCCGCCATTCCAGAATACGCTTTACTATAGGATGTTTAGGTGCTAGTTTTGAAAGGATCTCCTCACCGGTTGCATACTGGCCCGTTTTGGTCTTTTTAGGTTTGTCGATAAGATTTAATTTTTCAAAAAGAACAACCCCCAGTTGTTTTGGAGAAGCAAGGTTAAAATCGGTATCTGCTTCTTTATAAATCAGATGTTCTAAACGATCTATATCATTTGTAAGGTCAGTCGACAGTGATTGAAGGAATTTTTCATCCAACCTGATGCCTTCCATTTCCATGGAGGCCAGTACTTTTACCAAGGGGATTTCTATGTCTTGAAATAAGCTTGTGAGTCCGTTCTTTTTAAGTTCAGGTTCAAAGACTTGTTTCAATTGCCAAGTGATATCTGCGTCTTCAACCGCATATTCTGTTTGTAAATCCAGAGCCACATCTCTCATTGAGCCCTGATTCTTTCCTTTCTTTCCAATAAGAGATTCAATTGGAATAGGAGTATAATGTAAATAGGTTTCAGAGAGTACTTCCATATTATGGCGCATATCTGGATTGATGAGATAATGTGCGATCATGGTATCAAACAAAGGTCCTTTTACATCAATTGCGTAATTTCTTAAAACCTTTATATCGTATTTGAGGTTTTGTCCGATTTTTTCAATGGATTCATCATTAAAAAAAGGTCTGAATCTGTTGAGCACCTCATTGGCTTCTTTGTCATTTTCGGGAATAGGAACATAATAACCCTTACCTTTATTGAAAGAAAATGCAATTCCTACCAATTTGGCTTCCAGAGTATTCAGGCTAGTCGTCTCCGTATCAAAACAAACAGATCTTTGTCCAAGCAATTTTTTTAATAGAAGCTTCTGGGAGAATTCAGTATCGATAAATTGATAAAAATGATCTGTTTGCTGAGCATTTTTGTACCCGCCTATGGTTTCAGAAGGTTCGGAGCTATTGTTAGCAGAAACTGAAAACATATCCAATTGCTGATTCACATCTGAGACCTCATTTACGGCTTTCTCGGGACTCACGGTTTGTGAATTGTCATTGTTACTGCGTGACTGGAATATACGGTGTAAATTTTCCAGGGCTCTCCTGAATTCAAGTTCCTGAAAAATTTGTGTAACTTTTTCAATATCAGGCGTGTTCAATTCGAAATTTTCCTCATGAAATTCCACAGGACAATCGAGTATAATCGTGGCCAGTTCCTTCGAAAGTATGCCAAGTTTCTTATTCGCTTCGATCTTTTCTTTCAGTTTTCCCTTTAGCTCATGGGTATTCGCCAAAAGTTCTTCCATGCTGCCATATTGCTTTAGAAATTTTTTGGCCGTTTTTTCACCAACACCTGGAAGTCCGGGGATATTGTCAACCGAATCTCCCATCATCCCTAAAAAGTCGATCACTTGTTTAGGATCTTCAACTTCAAATTTCTCTTTGACTTTTTGTACATCCCAAATTTCAATACCGTTACCCATACGTGCCGGCTTATACATCACTACATTGTCTGTAACCAACTGGGCAAAATCCTTATCGGGAGTTACCATATAGGTTTTGTAACCAGCTTTTTCGGCCTGGACAGATAGCGTACCAATCAGGTCATCGGCTTCATAACCTTCCTTCTCAATGATCGGGATATGCATGGCCTTTAGAATCTCTTGTATGTATGGAACGGCAATTTTGATCGCTTCAGGGGTTTCCTGTCTGTTTGCTTTATATTCTGGAAAAGCTTCAGTTCTCATATGTGAACCCCCTTTATCAAAGGCTACAGCCAGATGATCGGGTTTTTCACGCCGAATAACATCCAGCAGAGAATTGGTGAATCCCATTATGGCCGATGTATCCATGCCTTTCGAATTTATACGCGGGTTTTTAATTAAAGCATAATACCCGCGAAAGATCAAGGCAAAAGCATCCAGTAAAAAAAGTCTTTTTTGTTCAGCCATTCAAAATTAGTTTGATGAATGTAAAAGTACAAATTTGTATTTCGGTCATGGAAAAATATTAGATTAATTGCTAAAGAGTTAATTTTTTGGGCATTATAAATGTTATTGAGATAAATACTATATTTGTAGGAATAGAACTAAAAACTTTAGTATGACTAAGTTTGGAGAATTGATAGGATCTAAATCCCCAACCCTAATTGATTTTTACGCAGACTGGGAAGGAGAAAATACGAACTTGCACTCTATATTGCGGGATGTTGCAGCGGCTCTTGGTGACAAAGCAAAGGTTGTGAAGATCGATGTCTCTAAAAATGAGACACTTGCAGCAGCCTTAAGAATTAAAGGAAATCCTACATATATTATCTATAAAAATGGCGAAATGAAATGGCGCCAAACCGGACAGCAAGATGCCAATACGCTTATTAGTCTGGTGGAGCAGTATGTTTGAGAGGCCTCTCATAAATTTATATTAAATAATTTTTTGAATTTCGAATATCGAACAGGGAATTTTGAATTTTGAAGTGGTTGTCTTATACTGAAATAGGTTTACCCTTTTATATCATTTTGCCTTGATGCATGACATCTTTTTTTAGAAGAAAAACTCGTAAAATAATCTTTTCTGTTCTTTTTTGACGCGGCAAAAAGAACCAAACCCGCCTGCCGGCGAGGCAGGAACCGCT
>CAZQRD010000156.1:0-3760 GCA_964595535.1 uncultured Flavobacteriaceae bacterium
AATGATGTAATGATGTAATGATGTAATTAAAAAATGAATGAATTGTTATTGAATCTTAATTTAAAATCTCATTTTCAACAAATAAAAGATAAAAATAAAACACTGTTAATCAAATGATAAAGGCCAATTATACGCAATTCAACAGTTTAAATAGATAAAAAAATCCCAAGAATTAATTTTTTCTTGGGATTTGATAATGTCTAGAAGGTATTTATAAATTTTCATAATATCTTCCAACTGTTCTTCCAATTAAACTACCTATCTGCTGTTCCAGTAGGAAAAGATGAATTACTAAAAACCAAATCATATGTTGCGGGTGCCGTATCTTGACCCCCCGTACCCAATAGTGGTTTTAATAAAAACGGATTTGGTGAATTGTCAGGAAAAGGTTCTACAGAAATTACGATGGTTCTACCTCGTAAGTCAAGGGGAAATGTAAATCCTGCAGGAACATTATTAAAGAAATCCTCTCCCGGAATTGGCGGACCATTGTTTTCTGTTCCACTAAACGAAGTTGAAGCGCCTGCATTTTCATCAGCCACATCAAATGCGGTAAATGTTCCTGTAGATAAGGGCCCTATTCCATCTACCACGACCCAACCTTCATACTTCCAGCCTACTTCCAATGTGGGTAATGTTAATGCCGGTGAAGGCGGCGCTCCCGGGCTACCAAACCAAATACCACTTTCATCATTCCCATTATTTGCTGTTCCAGATGGCTCATCTGTTGGAGCTCTTAAGAAAAACATCCCAGAAGGTGTAACAGAATCAAAATCACCAACTGTACCAACAGAAACTGTTGCCGTATTACCAACAAAATCTCCTACTAATAGCTTAGTGTCTGAAGGGGTTGAAGAAGCAGTTCCAGATTCTCCTTCGGGTTCAATACTCAACACAAAACGTGTGGCCGCATTCAATTGTGCCGCATCCAGTATAAAAGTTTGATTAGCCGCCGTACTTGTAAATATACCTGTACTTATTGGGGCACCGTTTACAATAATCCATCCTTCATAAACGAAATCAGGACCTAAATCTTCTAAACCACTAATACTAAGGGTCAAACTTGCCGTTAATGGTCCATCATCATCATCATTGTTACAACTTAACATTATACTTGCAATAATTGTAAATAAAAACAGAATACTTTTTTTCATTTTCTTGATTTTAATATTAATTTAATTTTTCTTATCACAAAGAACAAGGAAGATTATTGCGATACTTTCACAAAAACATAACTTTTTTGTGATATTATCACTAAAATTTAAAATCAATATATGTTATGTTTGTTGTTAATGTAGTTTACATAGAAATGAAGACTCATAATAAAAACGTATTGTTTTTGTGATACTTTTGTGATACTATAATATTCAATTCGTAATCAAATGAAAAAGGTATTAGTTATAGAAGATGATAAAGAGATTGTAAACCTTCTTGAAATTCATCTTAAAGATATAGACTGTCATGTTGTAAAGGCATATAATGGCAAAGATGGATTACATTTGGCCTTAACTGAAAGACCAGATCTGATTATACTTGATATTTCCATGCCTGAAATGGATGGAATCGAAGTATGTAAGGAAGTTCGCAAGAAACAAAGTACTCCTATCATAATGCTAACTGCTAAAGTTGAAGAGATTGACAGGGTATTAGGACTGGAAATAGGTGCTGATGATTATATCACAAAACCTTTTAGTATTAGAGAGTTTATTGCACGGGTAAAAGCGATTTTTAGAAGGGCTAAAATGGATCGGGAGAAAATAGAAAGTAATTCAAACTCTGAGTTAAAATTTTTAGATCTAACGATTGATATTAATAAAAGGAAGGTAATTAAAAATGACATAAAAATTGATTTATCTCCAAAGGAGTTTGAACTGCTGGTTTTAATGGCCTCTAATCCAGGTAAAAATTATAGTCGTTCAAATCTTTTAAGTCTTATTTGGAGATATGATTTTGAAGGGTATGAACATACAGTGAATTCTCATATCAACCGATTACGCGCAAAAATAGAACCCGATATGGCAAACCCAATCTATATTATTACCACTTGGGGAGTTGGCTATAAGTTTAATGAAGACATAGAAAAATTAGAATGAAGAATAAAACTCTTTCAAATCGATTAGTTACAAAATTAAGTATTTCTTTTCTTTCAATTATTATCTTAATGGGGTTTACATATATTGTACTCTCCCTGTTTTTTAGTTATAAATTCTATGAAGAAACTACCCAAAAGCTCAATGCAAATGTCGCAAACCACCTTATCGATGAAAAATTCAAAAATACCTCACCATTTTTAGAAGATGGTACCGTAAACAAAGTGCTTTTTGGCGATATCATGCATAATATGATGGCCGTAAATAGAGGTATTGAAGTTTATTTATTAAATGAAGTTGGTGATATCTTATATTCTGTTGTACTTGATCATTCTAATCCACAAAATCCAATAAATAAAATAGATACAGCCCCTATAAAGGAGTTTATTAATAAAAAAGGGGATATATATATTCTTGGTGATGATCCTCTTAATATCGGTGAAAAGAAAATTTTTTCTGCTGCTCATTATCAAAAGGATGGGCATCAAGGATATATATATATTGTTTTAGCCGGAAAACAATTTCAAGCTGTTAGCCAATCACTCTTTGCAAGTTATTTTATGAAGTTAGGGCTTGGGGCATCAGTTTTAACTATGATTTTCGCGGTCATTATGGGCTTACTAAGTGTTTGGTTTTTAACTAAAAATTTACGTTCAATAATCTTTCAAGTAAACCGATTTAGAGAAGGTGATTTTGAAGGTAGAATTGCGAATGCTGAACGTTCAGATTTATCTACCCTGGCCGTTACTTTTAATCAAATGGCTGATACAATTGTTCAAAATATCGACGAAATAAAGTCAGTAGATATCTTGCGTAGAGAATTAGTTGCAAATGTTTCTCATGATTTAAGAACACCATTGACCGTTATGCAAGGATATATTGAAACACTGCAAATTAAAAAAGGTAGTTTAAACGATGTGCAAAATAAAGAATACTTATATATTATAAAAAAAAGTATTAAACAATTAACCCAGCTTGTTTCACAATTATTTGAATATTCTAAACTGGAAGCTAAACAAGTAAAACCTCAGAAAGAGCCTTTTGCTTTAACAGATTTAATTTATGATATCCAGAATAAATATGAATTAATTGCTAAACAAAAAAATATTAGCTTGACCACTAAATTTTCTAAACAAACTCCTTTAGTATTTGCAGACATCGGTTTGGTAGAGCGAGCCATCCAAAATTTAATGGATAATGCTTTAAAGTTTACCCCGTCAAAAGGGAGTATAAAAATTATTATTGATCATGATAATGAAAATGTAATAATTAGGATAAAAGACTCCGGTCCTGGAATTACAAAAGAAGATCAAAAGTATATTTTTGAACGATTTAGACAGACAGAGAATAAAGAGAAAAAAAATGGAATTGGTCTGGGCTTAGCCATTGTAAAAAAAATCATGGAGCTTCACGAAACCAATATTAGAATTATTAGTAAACCTAATGAGGGAAGCACTTTTGAGTTTTATTTACCTAGCTACATCGCAAATAAAAATCAACTACCATAGGGAGTTAATCCGGCTGGCAATGATCTAATGAAAAAACATTCAATTAACCACCTATAATTACCTTTTTGCTGTAGTTTCTATTGTCCTTATTTATTTTGTAAACATAAACACCTGGTTTTAACTGAGGTAATTGGTCTGAGATACTAATATCATGCTGGCCTG
>CAZQRD010000157.1:0-3722 GCA_964595535.1 uncultured Flavobacteriaceae bacterium
GGCCTCCTTTGAATGTAGCAGAAAATTATCTGTAATAAATGTTTCCGAATTTAGTAGGCTCATAATTTTAGACTTTTTGATATCCCGAATTCCAAACCTCTTAATTCTGCTAAACCTCTCAACCGTCCTATACCTGAATAGCCAGGATTCGTTTTTTTATGTAAATCATCTAACATTTGATGTCCGTGATCTGGTCTCATAGGCATTCTGTGGTCTGTTCTTCCTGCAACGTGTCTTTTTCTTTGTTCAAGGATAAGTGCTTTCATTACCCCAAACATATCCACGTCACCTTCCAGATGATTGGCTTCATAAAAATTACCCCACTCATCTCTTTGGGTACTTCTCAAATGAATAAAATGAATTCTATCTCCCAAACGTTCAACCATTCCAGCTAAGTCATTATCAGGTCGAACACCGAAGGATCCTGTACAGAAAGTCAAGCCATTATTTGGGCTGTCAACAGCTTTATATAGGTCTTCAATGTCTTGTTCGGTACTCACCACTCTAGGCAAGCCCAGGATTGGATATGGTGGGTCGTCGGGATGGATACACATTAAAATACCCGCTTTCTCTGCGGCAGGAATAATTTGCTCCAGAAAATAAAAAAGATGCTCTTTTAATTCTTTCGGTCCAATGTTAGTGTAGGTTGCAAGAATGGCATTAAACTCCTCCAGGGTGTAGCCTTCTTCAGCTCCGGGAAGTCCTGCAATTATATTTTTAATCAACAATTTCTGATCAGCCTCACTCATTTTATCGAGCATTTCTTTTGCGCTGTCTAACTGCTCTTTTGAATAACTGTCAGCGGCTCCGGGTCTTTGTAATAAAAACACTTCGAAAGCTGTAAAAGCGGTTGCATCAAAACGGAGGGCTTTTGAGCCATCTTCTATCTCATAATTCAAACTAGTGCGGGTCCAATCAAGAACAGGCATAAAATTATAGCAAACGGTGTCGATGCCACAAACGCCCAAATTGGAAAGCGTTTGTGTGTAATTATTGATATACCTGTTGAAGTTCCCGGATTGTGTTTTAATGTCCTCATGAATAGGAACGCTCTCTACGACAGACCAGGTTAAACCGGCGTTTTCAATAGTTTCCTTACGCTTTTTTATTTCTTCAATGGGCCAAACCTCACCATTCGGGATATGATGCAAGGCAGAAACGATTCCGGTAGCACCTGCTTGTTTGATGTCTGAAAGAGAAACCGGGTCATTTGGACCATACCATCTCCATGTTTTTTCAAGATTTATACTCATCATATGTTCTTTAGTTGTTATACGCCACTAAAGGCACTAAATCCGCCGTCAATTGGGATGACGACCCCGGTTACAAATGAGGCTCCCTCACCACATAACCAAAGAGTGGTTCCAACTAAATCTTCCGGCTCACCAAATTTTCCCATTGGAGTTTGTTCGATAATTGTATTTCCTCTAGGCGTTAATTCACCATTTTCGGTGGTTAAAAGCGTTCTGTTTTGATCGGTTAAAAAGAATCCCGGAGCCAAGGCATTCACACGAATCCCTACTTTTGAAAAATGGACCGCTAACCATTGGGTAAAATTCGAAACGGCAGCTTTGGCACCGCTATACGCAGGAATTTTAGTCAAAGGCGTAAAAGCATTCATCGATGAAATATTTAGAATACTACAGCCTTCTTTACCGACCATATCTTTTGCAAAAACCTGGGTTGGGAGCAAGGTTCCAATAAAGTTTAAATCAAACACAAACTTGATGCCTGTCGGATCTAAATCGAAAAAGGTTTTAAAACCATCAGACTTATTCAATAGATCCTCCTCTTGTAAATGAGGATTTGATGTGGTCCCTAAAGGGTGATTTCCACCTGCTCCATTAATGAGTATATCGCAAGAACCCAGTTTATCGCTGACTTCTTTCCTGGCTGCATCCAATGATTCTTTTTCAAGCACATTGGCAGCAACAGCAATAGCTGTTCCACCATCAGCGTTGATTTGTTCGGCTACTTTATTTGCAGCATCAATTCGTAAATCTAAAACGGCAATTTTATGACCTTTCTTCGCAAGTGCTATTGCCAAGGTGCTGCACAGTACACCGCCAGCTCCGGTTAAAACGATTACTTTACCCATACTTTTGTTATTCACAGATTCTATACTTTTTATCAAATGTTAGTGTTCATATTTGACAGCGAGTCAAAAAGAAAACATTCATAAAGTAAAAGTAATGAAACATTTACATTAAGTATTGATAATCTTAATGACATGGAAGATACCAAGCTAAAAATAAATTCTTTTTTGGATCAGCACGACACGTTTAAGGGCATATTTGTCCCATCAAGTAGAATAGCAGCTATTGTTCAAGCAATTCATAAAATCTCCGAATGAAATTTACTATTAATTACTAGCTCCCCTGTTTTTCTTATCTTAGGTCTCTAACATAAGAAGATCTTATCAGTTAAGTCTTCTGAACAAATTATTGGAGGTTATGGTGAAATTAAGCGATCAAGAAATTCAAACCAAGATGAGCAGTATTGACGCTGTCTGGGTATTAAAGGGAAAATTCATCCATCGTGAAGTTATTTTTAAAAATTTTATAGAGGCCTTTTCTTTTATGACAGCAGTTGCCTTGGTGGCTGAAAAGTCGGGTCATCATCCAAATTGGAAAAATGTATACAACAAAGTAACTATTGCGCTCAACACACATGACGTGGATGGGCTAAGCGATAAAGATTTTACTTTGGCTAAAGCAATTGATACTATTTTAAAAGACTAAAGCAATCGATGGCCAAATGTTATAGAGTAGGATGAGCAATCTTAATAAATTATCTGAACAATTACTTCTTGCAGTAAAAAAGGAGGAACCTTATGAGGATTTTCTGGAAGCATTAGCTGATTTTCCAAGCCATGAGGTAGAAAATCAACTCAAAAATAACAGGTATAAAAATGCATTCTGGATCAATATTTACAACGCTGGCTTTCAGATCTTAAGAAAACACAAGCATCTGGGGCAATCAAAAATTTATACAGCAAAGCAACTAATCATCGCTAAGCATCAAATAAGTCTTGATGGCATTGAACATGGCATTTTAAGGCGATTTCGTTATAAATATTCTTTAGGATATTTACCCAACCCATTCATCGCCTCACAGCTCAAAAAATGGGCGGTGACTACTGTAGATTTCAGGATTCATTTTGCGCTAAATTGCGGGGCAAAGAGTTGCCCACCTATTGCCTTTTATTCGGTTGATAAATTAGAAGAACAACTCGAGCTTGCCTCTCTTTCTTTTATCAAAGACGAGACTCAAATTGATGAGCAAAATAAAAAAATACATATTAGCAGATTATTCTTATGGTTTTTAAAGGATTTTAATGGTACTAAAGGAATTAGAAAGATTATGAAAAGGTATTTGGACCAAGATTTTTCAGCGTATAAACTTGTGTATAATGACTATTCCTGGGAGGAATATTTAAATAATTATGCTGAAAATCGGTTCGATTCACATATAAACTAGGGTGTGAGTCTGAAGAAAAACCGAAAAGTTTTGCAGCCGTTGCCAGACCCAGACCCTATATCCTTATTTTTGCTCCCCAAGTTGCTCCAAACCACTCATCTGTCTCTTTATTGTTTGAATTCAATTCAGCTGTAGATTCTTCAATTTATTTAGAATCATTTTTTAATTCTTTCCCTTTGTATTAATCAGCTTTTATTCCATTCATTATTTTTTCTGTCTACATCAGGTAATACATTTTCGGG
>CAZQRD010000158.1:0-3652 GCA_964595535.1 uncultured Flavobacteriaceae bacterium
ACCCCTTTTGATCGTATTGCTCCTTCAAGTATCAATCTAGAAGCTATGGCTGCTGGCAGTCCAACTGCTCTTGACATTGCAGAATGTCCAAAAGGTCTTCCTTCTACTTTCATGGTTGCGGTTCTTTTTTCTATACGATTCTCAAACTCCACAATAGCTTCGTTATGAACAATAATCATGTCCTTTTCGTGTTCTTTATACGACATTTTTTCCTGCATTAGTCCTAATAATACGTCTGCGTTGGTTCCCTTGCTCATAGGAATTAGCTCATCATTAAATAACCCAAGCCATTGTAATTGTTTTATAATGTCGGATGATACTTTCAGGTTAAGTTTATCAGACACTGCTAGTCTTATGTCAGTATTTTCATTTACCCCAATAACTCTTGCTGTAAATTGCTCATATGTTACATCTTGCAGATTATGGCTTTCTTCATCACTTAGCAAATTGAGGTCTTTCAAGCTTTGGATGGAGTTACAATAACCAGGGTGTCGTAACAAACCTCTATAAAAATCGGGAATATCTTTTAGGCCATAATCTTTAGTGTAATTAGTACTGTCTCTGTTTGGGTAAGTCTCAAATGTTCCTAACCCTTCAACATCTACCAACCAACTACTTTCAAACAAATTCTCTCCCGACACTTCTATTTTTTGTCCATTTTGTATATAAACGGCTGGAGTTTGACCCGCAGTTAACAATCCACGAGGGCTCCATGAGAATTTGTAACCATAGGGATTATTATTATGCTCAAATGAAGGAATTCCTGAACCGTATGACTTGAAGGATTTTATCTTACCGCCTTCCTGATTCACTTGATTTATCATTTTCATCGCTCCCATATGATCAATTCCAGGGTCTTCGCCAATTTCGTTCAAAATAATAATGCCTGCCTTTTTTGCGCTTTCATCCAAAGCCTTCATCTCAGGACTAATATAAGAAGTGGTAACCATATTAATTCCGTATTTCAAGCATGCCTTAGCTACTATGACATGCATATTTGGAGGTATCATACTCACCACTAAATCAACATTTTTTACCATATCATCCAATTCATCGTGAGGTGGTATTGCATGCCACAACACTCTTTTACCCAGTGGTCTTCCTGCAATGATTAATCCTGAATGGTTATTATCTCTACTTGCAACCAACACTTCATATTTACATTTATCAATAAAATAATCGACTAAAGGTTTAACTACGTATCCAGTTCCCAATACTAATACTCGTTTCATAATAATTATTTATTTAATAATTCAACAACTAACACCCAAACTTTAGGCTTTCAACAGCAATCATACGTTATATTTTTTAAAATGTATAGAGTGTTTATCTTCTTATATGTTCTATTCCTCTACCCCTTGCTTTTACTATCTTGATTCAAATATTGCATTAAATTGAAAGGTTAAGATTAGTAATAGTAGTCGATAATTAACCTTAGTAAATTTAGTAAAATAAATTGATGATATAAGGTTTAAAGAGAACCTCTTAGACTTCCGTTAGGGTTAAGTTTTAAGTACTAAGGGTTTTCATTTGATTCAGAATTAATTTTTTTCACTTAACCCTTAACACTTAATAAAAGGTACTATGTGTTTATTTGAATTTTATCGTCGCTAAAAGTTCAATAGAGAGGCGGCTATTTGACATAGTGGAGTTATCGCTCAGAAAGCGAATGAATGAAGGCTAACGATTAGCATCAAGGGTGTTTTCCTGCCCGCCCGGTTTACCTGCCGGAGAAGGGCAGACAGGAATGTCCTTTTTACAATATTGGTAAACGTTTCTAATTTGAAATGCTAATTGTTACACTATCTACATAACCTGTAAACTCAGAATCTTCTACATCTTTAAAAATCTTATCGGCTACTTGAGTAGCATCGTCTTTACCAACATCTGCAGTTTCATCAGCAGAGAAGACAGCTGGTACTGTTTTTTCTACACGTCCTTCTGAAACCATATTGCCATCAACAAAAATCTTAACAACTCCACCTTTTCCTGTTCCTCCACCATCATAAGTGTATTCCATTTTTATTTCAGCTTTATCCGAAGATATTGCAGTAGGTGAGCTTATGGTATAGCTATCTAAACCAAAGTAATTATAGGTGTAAGCAGGTTTTCCATCGTTTATATATAAGGCCCAGCCACCAAATTTTCCACCTTGACATAAGATGATACCCTTATCGTTTCCTACTAAAGAAACGTTAGCAACAATAGTGTTAGATCTATTTTTAACATTTAAGAAAGTGTTCTCAAGCATACCATCCATTCCTTGAGAAAGTGTCAAAGATTTTCTGTCTCCCATTAAGTCTGGGCGACCTGCTGTTGCAGCATTGAAGCGCTCGTATAATCTATCATCTAAAGGATAGACATTGTTTGCAATAGCTTCTTTTTCAAACAAATCTTGCATCTCTTTTAGCTTTTCCGGATTGGCATCTGCTAAATTGTTTACAAGACTGAAATCATCATCTATGTTATATAATTCCCATTTTTCTTCGGCAAAAGTTCCTCTAGGCTTTCCTACCCATGGAACCATATGAACAACACGTGCTAACCAGCCATCTCTATAAATGGCACGGTTACCAAACATCTCAAAATATTGAACAGTGTGTCTGTCTGCAGCACTTGCATCTTTTACAGCATACAACATACTCACTCCATCCATCGGGATTTGATCTACTCCATTGATAGTTTTTGGTTCTGGTAAATTAGTGGCTTCTAATACTGTAGAAGCAACATCATTAACATGGTGCCATTGCTCTCTAATTTCTCCTTTAGCTTCAATTCCTTTAGGCCAATGCATTACCATTCCATTTCTTGTACCACCAAAATCAGCAGCCATTTGCTTTGTCCATTTAAACGGAGCATCTGTAGCTACAGCCCAAGCTGCAGACATGTGAGGAAATGAATTTGGGCCACCCCAATCATCGGTATGCTCTAACATGCTTTCAACTGTTTCTTCGTCAAATATTCCATTGAGGTGTACAAGCTCATTGTACGTTCCTTCTAATCCACCTTCTGCACTAGAACCATTGTCTCCCATGATATAGATGAACAATGTGTTTTCAAGTTCGCCAACTTCATCAATAGCATCGACCAATCGTCCTACTTCATTATCAGTGTGTTCAGCGAATCCAGCAAAAGTTTCCATTTGAAGCGCAAATAACTTCTTTTCATCATCGCTTAAAGCTTCCCAATCCTTAATGTCAGATGGCATTGGCGCCAACTGAGCATCTTCTGGTATTACACCCATTGCCTTTTGGCGAGCAAAGGTTTCTTCTCTTAGTTTTAACCAACCTGTATCAAATTTGCCTTTGTATTTTTCTATCCATTCTTTTGGAGCATGATGAGGTGCATGTGTAGCTCCAGGAGCATAATACACCATAAACGGTTTGTCTGGCGTCATGGCTTGTTGGAATTTAACCCATTCGATAGCCTCATTGGTCATGTCTGTTGTAAAATGGTAATCAGGATCATCACTTTTATAAACTTTAGTCACACCATCAAAAATTACGGGATCCCATTGGTTGGTTTCCCCTCCAATAAACCCGTAGAATTTATCAAAACCAGAATTGGTTGGCCATCGTGTAAACGGACCAGATACAGAAACTTCCCAAGTGGCGGTTTCGTGCCATTTTCCGAAAGCAGCTGTGCTGTAACC
>CAZQRD010000159.1:0-3572 GCA_964595535.1 uncultured Flavobacteriaceae bacterium
TGATATTCTTAGAGCCCTGACCATGGTATTAATGATCTGGGTAAACGACTTCTGGTCCCTTATTGACATCCCAAAATGGCTGACACATGCTTCGGCCACAGAAGATTATATGGGATTTTCAGATGTTATTTTTCCATTGTTTCTGTTTATTGTTGGCCTGAGTATTCCTTTGGCCGTTCAACATCGTTTTGACAAAAAAGATAGTTCGGCTATAATAGCCAAACATATATTGATACGCTCCCTGTCTCTTTTGGTCATCGGATTGTATATGGTCAATTACGAAACGGCTCATGAAAATATGATCGTGTCTAAAAGCGTTTGGAGCCTGTTGATGGCTATTGCTGTAGTTTTGATCTGGACGAATTGGAAAAGAAGCCCGGTTGATCAAAAATGGCACCTATACCTGCAGGCAGCCGGATACCTCATCCTAGTCTTTTTAGCCTTTATTTACAAAGGAGGTGAGAATGGTGAACTATGGATGACTACCCAGTGGTGGGGCATTCTGGGATTGATCGGCTGGGCCTATCTGCTCAATGCTTTGGTGTATCTGTATGCTAAAGGCAACCTATGGATCATGGCTTTGCTTTGGATCGTTTTAAACGGATTGGCCGTGCTAACGCATAGTGCCTTTGCACCTAAACTAGATGGACTATTGGTTTATTTATCCCCGATCCTTACAGGTGCGATTCCCGCCTTTACAACAGCTGGAATCGTCGCGACTTTACTATTCAAAAAACTTCGGCATAAAGATCTTAAATGGTTTTATGCCACCTTGTTTGGTTTGGGTCTTATAAATATAGTGTACGGACTGGTCACAAGACCCATTTGGGGGATTTCAAAAATTCAGGGAACACCTTCTTGGTTAGCCATATGTACCGGTATAGGATTTATATTATTTGCTGTTTTATATTATGTCGCGGATCAAAAAAAGATCACGAGCTGGGCCAAAATTATTGCACCCGCAGGTACCGCAACACTTACCTGCTATATGATTCCCTATTTAATTTACCCTATGCACAGTCTTAGCGGGTTTCGATTTCCGGATGTATTGAACACTGCTGCTTTAGGTTTATTAATTTCTTTCGCATTCGCCATGCTTGTAGTGATTTTTACGGGTTGGTTAGAGAAAAAAGGATATAAATTGAAGCTATAAATCTAATCTGTCACAAATATTATGTTATCATGAATCCATCAAATTCTTATCAGATGAAAAAGTTTTTTTATCCCTTTTTGTTGATCTTACTATTTACACTTCCCATACAGGCACAAAGTGATTTTAATGTAAATGGCTTGTGCATTGCAGCTCCTAAAACGACTCAGCTTGAGGATTTTGTTCAGTTTATCGACAAAGAGTTGGCCCCGGCCGGTATCAATACCTTGATCTTGAGGGTCGACTTTAATTACGCCTATGAATCAAGGCCAGAACTCAGAGATGAAAACCCATTGTCAAAAGAACAGGTGAAACAACTTGTAGCCGTTTGTAAAAAGAATCAAATTGAATTAATCCCTCAAGTAAATCTTTTGGGCCATCAAAGTTGGGCAAGTACACTCAATAAATTGTTAGCGGTTTACCCTGAATTTGATGAAACTCCGCATGTAGAGATTCCCGAAAAATACGAATGGCCCAATGCCGATGGCTTGTATTGTAAAAGCTATTGCCCTTTGCACCCTGAAGTACATGCGGTTGTATTTGATCTGGTAGACGAAATTCTAGAAGTCTTTGAAGCCAAAGCTTTTCATGCCGGGATGGATGAGGTGTTTTATCTGGCCGATTCAAAATGCCCGCGCTGTAAAGGAAAGGACCCAGCTCAACTATATGCCGGTGAAATCACTAAAATTAACGATCATTTGAATAAAAATGAGGCCCGGCTTTGGATCTGGGGAGATCGTCTTATCGATGCATCTACCTCAGGCATTGGCATGTGGGAAGCAAGTATGAATAATACCTGGAGAGCCGTTGATATGATCCCTAAATCGGTGATTATTGCTGACTGGCATTATGAAAGAGCCCTTGCTACCCCAGCTTATTTCAGCCTGAAAGGATTTGATGTTGTGGCTTGTTCCTGGAGAAAACCAGAGGTAGCCAGAGAACAGGTTAGGATGATGGCTGATTTGAAAAGCAACGCTACTCCCGAAATGAATGAAAACCTGTTAGGAGTTATGCATACCGTTTGGTCATCGGCTGAAAATTTTATGGAAGCCTATAAAAATCATAAGGAAAGTGATAAAGATTCAGAAAGTGATGTGGCTTGTTTTAAAGCCATGACGGCTGCAGTTAAAACTCTTGAAAGTCATTAATTATGGTACTAAATACAAAATAATCAAAAAAATAGCATTTATGAAAATTCTTATACAAACCCTCAGTTTCAGCCTGTTCCTTTTTCTTTTTCCTTACCAGAGCAAGGCCCAGATCAAACTTTTATACAACCACATCGGCTATGAGACCAAAGCGACCAAACCTGCTGTAATTCTTACTTCGGCTGACGATAAGGTTACCGCTTTCAGCATCAAAGATCAGCAAACGGGCAAAGAGGTTCAAAAGGGTGTGCCCTTTTATACAGGCACGGTAGATCAATGGCACGATTGGCATTTTTGGGTATTTAATTTTGAGGATGTGACCCGTCCCGGAACATATACCATCGAATGCGAGGTAAACGGCGAGACAGTTCGTTCTTATCCATTTCTTATTCAGGATGATTTGTTAGAACGAAATACCTTGTCGGATGTACTATACTATTTTAAAGGACAAAGGTCATCAGGGTTACTTGATAAAGCCGATCGTAACATGACCTTTTTAAAAGGCCGTATTGACACGATTGACGTACATGGGGGCTGGTATGATGCAACAGGCGATTATGGGAAACACCTGTCTCATTTAACCTTTTCCACCTACTTTAATCCACAACAGATTAACCTAACGGTTTGGAGTTTATTTGAAACCTATAAAACTCTTGAAAAAAGAGAGGATCCTAATTTTAAACAATACAAAAGAAGACTCCTGGATGAAGCCATGTATGGTGCTGATTTTTTATATCGTATGAAAAGTGAGGATGGTTCCTTTTTTAGAACTATCTCTGGCAAGGGACCGGAAAAAAAAGCTGAAGACCGAAAAATAACACCTACGATGACAGGCTATAGTCTTACAAAAAAACCTTCGGAAGGCATAGATGGACCCGAAGATGAAACTTCCGATTCTAGTAGTTATGAGATCAGTTATAGAGCCGGCGCCGGATTGTCGATAGCCTCCCTGGCCATAGCAAGCACTTTTGATGTGTCAGGAGACTTTGATAATTCAGATTACCTCAAAGCAGCAAAAGAGGCCTTTATCTATCTTGAGGTACATAATGTAGAACTTACCAATGATGGAAAAGAAAACATTATAGATGATTACTGTGCTTTAATGGCCGCGACAGAATTGTACAAAGCCACTCAGGATGAATTCTTCCTTAAAGCAGCAGATCGAAGAGCCAGTTCATTAAAGAACAGACTGATTCAAAACAAATCAGGGCATTATTACTGGCGAGCTGATGATGGTGATCGGCCATTTTTTCACGCCGCTGATGCAGGATTAC
>CAZQRD010000160.1:0-3533 GCA_964595535.1 uncultured Flavobacteriaceae bacterium
AAAGGTGTTGTTTGATTTTTAAGGATTAAAAAGTAGTAAAATGGAAATAGATAAGGGTGCTATAAAGGACGACTTGAAAGATATACAAGATCAGGCAGATGGAATGGGGTTCGTAAGGAATAATGAAAATGACTTATGGCGACGTGAGTTAATAGCAGATTACATAGTTAATAAATTAACCATACGCAATGTTAGTGAGAGTCTTGTTTGCTACATAGACGGTTGTATAAACCTCAGAAGTAAAGAAGAATATTTATGTGACGAACATTATACTTGACTAAATTATCGCTAATGTATGGCTATCAATATGAAATAAATATTTAATGCTGATAAGGTGTAGCTTGTTTGTTGTTATTTTTCTAATTCAGATAATCACTTTTGGTTTATTGCAGGAATAGTAGAATGATCAATAGCCCATGGAAGAAATAACTGTAATTAAATAGAAAATAGCACCAAACTATTATCATCAAGACTGTCAATATTTAAAAATATAAGTCTTCTCGATGGGTTTTGAGGGGAACTGTTGAGGGGACTTTATTATGTTTTGAAAAAGAGATTATAATAAGATTTGGTTTAGTTTTAGAGTCAGCTATAGAAATGTAGCTGACTTTTTTGTTACTCCCATTTGGTACAAACCTAATCAACACCTAAAGACATCACTGACTAACTTTGTCCTTGATGATCTACACTAAATACTTCTCTGGATTCACTAAATAAAACGGTCAGCCGAACGTGAGCCCTGATCCGTTTAGACGCATAATGAACATAGTATTCGTTAAAGAGATTCTCCAGGGAATGAACCAGATCTAAACAAAGGAGAAGACGGCTTTCAGGTACAATATAATGCTCTTTAATCAAGATTCAGTGTAACTGATCTAACTGAGAATTTGAAGCCTCAGGAACTTGTTAGGGAGATGTATATGCTTAGTGGAGAGTAGGGTTTTTTATGACAAGATACATTGGTTTTTTGTTAGATTTTGTAGCATATAATAATCAAATATATGTTTGAAAATAAAATTATACTTGGAAATTGTCAAAATATTTATTACTTTCATTTGTTCGAAAAGAACATGAATTAAAAAACTATAAAATATTTATCAATTCAATGTTCCCCCTCATTTAAACACATAGAATTGTGAACCCCTACTTCGGTGGGGGTTTTTCATTCTCCAACCACTTCCAATTAGCATGTATTTCTACTTGAAGTCTTATATACCATCGTGAGGGTATGTTTTTTGTTAATTTACTGTAGCTTCACAATGCCTAAAGAATTTCGAGGGGGAACCGATTAAACAATACATACAAAGATTCTAAACCTTTAAAATCCGAGTGATTCTTCATTCGGGTGATTCTAAGAACTTTATTTATAATTACCTGATTTAGTGATACTTAAATCGCCTTCTTATGCCCTACTCACCGAATCGCTCACCTATTCACATAAGGAACTATTTATCAGTTTATTATTAGTGATATTTGACAAGGAAATCAAACAATTTATGATAGATTCACTCACATATATCAATATTTTAGTGCAATACTATAATACAATATAAGGGTGAAGTGGCTGCAAGCAGCTATTTTACATAATGGTGTTATGACTTCTATAGAATTATAACTACGCATTATGTTGAATAGCTTGGGAAACGTTTTGTATAAGATTTGTTGCGTTGTTTAAGTAACTAATTTAGCAAATACAAACCGTATAAAAAATTCGCAAGAATTTTCCAAGTAGGCACTTGCCAAGCAATTAATTTTATAGGCTGTTGTAATGTATTATTTATTCAGTTCCTCCATTCAGAAAATCGTTACCCGAATCGCCCAATTAAAAATTGTATTTAATTCCCCATATTAATTGGAGGAGGACCTTCGGGAACAATAGCTTTATATACTTCATCGCCTTTGCGGTCCTTATACTCAGCCTTCACTTTAGTTACTAAATCAGGGTTTTCAAACAAATCGACCATAGTCATGGCCATGGCTTTAGAGGCATAGGTCAATCCTTTATGTCCAATACTCATGCCTCCACAAGCAACAACAGCCCAAGAGTGCCATGGTGTATCTTTTGGAGCTGTAGTGACCTTAAGATTTATATTGGCGACATTCCAACTCACATCACCAACATCGGTCGAGCCTCCTCCAGGGTGTTCTTTGGTAGCTTCAAGAGGATTAATACTACTATCCATACCTATTTGATCTTTACCTGTGCTCTCTTGTATTTTTTTACCAAATGCAATTTCTGATTCGGTGTATGCAATAGGTCCTAAAAGCTCCAGATTTGTTTGCATAATTTTTCCACCTTCACGGTTGACCAAAACTTCATAGATACCAGAGATAAGAGATACTTTATAATCTACATTGGCCATAATTGCTGCGCCTTCGGCCATTTTCATTGCACGTTCATAAACGGGCATCATACCAGAGCGTTTTGTATCACGAACACGCATCCATAACCTAGAATAATCTGGAACGACATTGACGACTTGTCCGCCATCTTGAATATGATAATGCATTCTAACTGTAGGCTTTACATGCTCTCTATAATAGTTGATTCCTGTCGTATAAATTTCTAAGGCATCGGATGCACTGCGACCATTCCAGGGATCGGCCGAAGCATGAGCGGCTTGACCGTAAAACTCTACCATAAAATCAACAAGCGCTAATGAACTTTGTACATCTGCTTTAATTTGAGACCATGGATGCCAGCTAAGATTAACATCGACATCGTCCCAAAGTCCTGCGCGAACCATCCATATTTTTCCAAAGTATTTTTCTTCGCTTGGCGTTCCCATAAACTTTACGGTTCCTTTTATGTCTCCGCTTTCAATCAATTCTTTAATGGCAATTGCTGCCCCTAAACTCCCTGCTCCAAATACATTATGTCCGCAGCCATGACCGGCAGCACCATCGTTCAGTGCTGATTTCGTAGGTTGTGCTTTTTGAGAAATTCCTGGAAGTGCATCAAATTCTCCTAGCACACTAATCACGGGTTTCCCAGAGCCATAAGTTGCCACAAAAGCCGTGGGCATACCTGCAACACCACGTTCTATTTTAAAGCCTTGTTTTTCGGCATAATCAGAAAGTAATTTCGAAGATTGATGTTCTTCAAATGCTGTTTCTGCTAGTGCCCAGATCTCATCACTGATCTTAATAAGTTCAGCTTCATGTTTTTCTACCGAAGTAATAATGGCTTTTTTTGTTTTGCTCATTTTGTCCTGAGCGCTTGCCGTCCCTATGAATAAACATAAGACCGTAAAGAGAATATTTTTAATGTGCATAGTGGTTGGATTTAATTCTTTTAAAGATGCTATTTTTGTCGATTATATTATAAATGTCTAGTTTATAATGATTTACAACGCTCTTATATATGAAGCGTAGTGGTGATTAGCCACTATGATTTTATACATATTGTTAGCCTTTCGTTATTTTTTTATCAATTGACCTATTTGAATATTTATGATTATCGAAACACTCCATTTTTTATTTCCCCTTAACATCATACTTTCTTTGCATATCTTCCCAGCGTGCCTTCTGGA
>CAZQRD010000161.1:0-3435 GCA_964595535.1 uncultured Flavobacteriaceae bacterium
CATGATCAAATCTTTGTTTAACAACGCGAAGTATACCTCCCGTTGGATCGTTCTGATGATTGATCTTTCCTTGAGTATGCAGGCTTTCTTTCTAGCCTATCTGATCCGTTTTAATTTTTCACTTCAGTTCGGACCACATGATTTTATTCGACAGTTGCCCTTAGTAGGACTCGTCTCATTGGCTGGATTTTTAGCAGTAGGATCTTTTAAAGGGATTGTCAGACACACAGGAACAAAGGATGCTATTAATGTTTTTTGGGCTTCTACGGTAGTAGCTGCTATTCTTTTTACAATTGCCCTCTTTACAAGAAATTTTGGTGTTTATTCTACATATTCGATTCCTTTATCGATTGTCTCTATTCATTATCTCTTAAACATAGTAACCTTAATAGCCAGCCGGTTTATTTTTAAATATTTATTTGATAAAATAGCCTCCAATTATAAAAAACCAAAAAATGTATTAATCTACGGCGCTGGATCTTCTGGTTTACTAACCTACACCACGTTGAGCAATAATAAAAGCAGTAATTATAAGGTAGTTGGGTTTTTAGATGATTCCAGATTAAAGATAGGGAAACAGTTCAATCGTATCAAAATTCATGATCCAAAAAAAATCAATGAGGTTTTTATTAAGAAACATGACATCCAAGAGATTATAGTATCCATTCAAAATATCAAACCTTTTGAGCTATTTGGAAGGGTGGATATTCTAACTAGTTTGCCTGCTACTATTAAGATGGTTCCCCCGGTGCAACAGTGGATTGATGGCGAATTGAAGGTTGGTCAGATCAAGGAAGTTAGAATAGAAGATCTTTTAGATCGAACCCCTATAAAGATCAATAATCCGGTACTAAGAAAAGAATTGGATAATAAAGTGATACTCATTACGGGTGCTGCAGGTTCCATTGGGAGTGAGATCGCCGATCAGGTCAGTAAATACAATTTTAAGCATTTGATCTTGCTTGATCAGGCCGAGTCTGATTTATACGATTTACAGCAAAGTTTTCACAGGAAAAAAGTGGAAAATTTTTCAGTTGAGCTCGCTGATATCAGAAATGAAGAAAGAATAAGGTCGGTATTTAATACCTATGAAATTGACATGATTTTCCATGCTGCTGCATATAAGCATGTGCCTCTTATGGAAAATAATCCTTATGAAGCAGTTCGAGTCAATGTATATGGATCAAGTTTGTTAATGAAATTTGCCATTTCTCATAAGGTGCATAAGTTTATCATGGTTTCTACCGATAAAGCGGTAAACCCAACCAATGTGATGGGCGCTACCAAGCGCGTGGCGGAGATTTATGCCAATTGCCTTAATGTGCAGGGCAAAACGAAATTTGTTACCACACGATTTGGAAACGTATTGGGTTCCAATGGATCAGTAATTCCATTATTTAAAAGACAAATTGAAAACGGTGGCCCACTTACGGTTACGCATAAAGACATAACCAGATTTTTTATGACGATTCCAGAAGCATGTCGTTTGGTACTCGAGGCAGGTGTGATGGGTAACGGAGGTGAGATCTATGTGTTTGATATGGGTGAATCAGTGAAAATATATGATTTAGCGAAAAAGATGATCCATTTAAGTGGTCGTCGTTATCCCGAAGATATTGATATTCATATTTCGGGCCTTAGACCGGGTGAAAAGCTATATGAAGAATTGTTGTCTACTGAAGAGAATACGATTCCGACTTATAATGAAAAGATCATGATCGCAAAGACTGAAAACATGCACATGGAAGAGATTAAATCTAAGATCGAAAATTTAATTTCTGAATTGAATATTGAACATATTGAGATTGTAAGAAAGATAAAGTCTATTGTTCCTGAATACAAATCAAATAATTCTGAGTTTGAAATACTGGATCGTGATGAAGTGAAAGTAAAGACTTTGAAAATCAGTTAGTTGTTTTGGTTCACTCTGCGGTATCTGCGTGAAACGGAACTAAAGAAACTATTTAAGGGTTCACGCTGATTACGCTGATTTTTTTTATTCTGCGCTATCTGCGCGAAACCTTGTCCACAAATATATATACCTCACATACAATCCAACAAGTAACGGAATTAACGCATAGTGAAACACCTGCACCTTAAAAATCCATAAAATCACCATAAGATCCAATAACATAAGGAGGGTAAACACATAATACATACTCATTTTCCTATTTTTATTCATAAGAAAGGCAAATATCAGGTTTGGAGCAAAAGCCCAGAGTACATTAAAGTTATTGACTGTGGTAGAATGATTGGTTGCGAACCAAAGCAACAAGAGAATAATTCCCACAATACCGGTACTAGAGAAAATAATACCATCCAAAATTTTCGTTCTACTTTTCCTTTTATAATCTTTATAGGTAATCCACAAGATTAATAAGGCACAAATAGAGAAAAGCAATATGGGTGTGAAATTGCCTAGTTGCGTATCTTGCTCATAGCTCAATAGAATTTCTTCCGTTCTTTTTACAATGGGTTTCACCTTTCCATGATCTTTGATCTCTATTGTTGTAAAGGCTTCAAAAACATAATCAGGAAGAAACATATATTCTTTTGAACCGGCCTTCCTGTCTATTTCTGCACCAAGAGCCAGGTCGATTCCGAAATCTGCCCAAGGCTGATGTCCCATATACAATTCGATCAAATCACGATGGGTAAAATTTTCTTTATCAAAATTACTTTCAAATATGATGTTGTCACCCAATACCTGTTCTAAAACGTCGAATAATTTTGTTGAACAGTTGTCATAGAAAAAATCATAGTTATAGGATCGATTCTCGGGCTTGGCATTGTTCTCTAAAAAATCAAAAACTTCCTGAACCTGAACGGGCGTTAAGTCCAAAACCTGCCCTTTTACCCAACGGTTTTCCTGATGATATCCTTTTAAAAAGTTTCCAAAATTATAGGCCCTCAACTGATATAGGAGTTTCCCTTGTGCAAATTTGCCATAGAAATTCGGTGTATCGAAATCAAAAGTTCCGTAGTTGTATACCCTGTCTATCTTATTTTTAAGATCCAATATTCTAAAGGCACTGTGCCCGAAACTGGCATAGAGTTCATCTGTTCCGGGTCCGCAGGTAATAACACTTAATTCTGCGGTAGGGGAAAGCTTGATCTGTTGTGAGAAACAGGTTGTTGTTACAAATATAAAGAAGAGTATTTTTTTCAAAGGGCTCAATTTGGAGTTGTAAATATAGGGACAGAATTAAAACTTTTTCGATTTATAGAATAATTATTGTGTTTCACGCTGATTTCGCAGATGGGTTTCACGCAGATAGCGCAGAATAAAAGAAATCAGCGTGATCAGCGTGCAACTCGCTTAACTATTGTTTCACACAGATGGCGTTGATAGGTTTCACGCAGATAGCGCAGAATAAAAAAAATCAGCGTGATCAGCGTGCAACTCGCTTAACTATTGTTTCACACAGATGGCGT
>CAZQRD010000162.1:0-3433 GCA_964595535.1 uncultured Flavobacteriaceae bacterium
TTTAATAACGAAATTATTGTCTAATAACGGTCAACTCTATTCAGGGAAGTTCAAATGTCGAAAGTCGAATGTCTAAAGTCTTACGCCAAGTAGGAGATTTTGAATAACGAACAGGGAACTCTGAATACCTGCCTCGACGGCAGGTGGGCTTAAACCAATAGAAAAGGGATGAGTAAAAATGAACAGACAATATTATTTTACGAGTTTTTTTAAAAAATAATACATCATCCATCAAGGCAAAAGGACAAGAAGTCTATCTTAAATTCTTCAGTTAAATATTTTCACTAAATTTACCTGTAAGGCGATTTTTCTGAATACAACGTGTCATGTGCAAACCATTACAACCAATGGCAAAAAAAGAACCTTGAATCATATTCATCTAATACCTCGAAATTTTGAAGCACTCAAATAAGGCGTCGTTATTTATAATTACAATTCTCTTAGGGTGTTTGTTTGCCTGTAAAGACAAAACCCCAAAACCCAATCCTGCATTAGCCTCTATAGACTTAAAAAGAGGGGAGCTTTTGTTATGCAGTACTGAAAGTTTTGGAGAAGTTGACTTTTCATTATCCTGCAGTTATGAAACTAGAGAAACCTTTGATTTGGCACTGTCTCTTTTACATTCTTTTGAATACGCCGAAGCGGAAAAAGCGTTTGTAAAAGTCATTGATATGGATCCTGATTGTGCTATGGCATACTGGGGTGTTTCGATGAGTATTTTTCAATCACTTTGGATGCAATCTGACCTGAGTTATTTAGAGAAAGGTGAGAAGCTCCTGGAAATAGCAAATAGTTTACCAAAATCAGATTTGGAAAAAGATTATTTGGATGCGATACGTGTTTTCTATACAGACTATGACCGTATTGATAAAGTGACGAGACAAAGAATGTATGAAGAGAAAATGGAGAAATTGTATACTAAACACAAAGGTGATACTGAAGCTGCAGTTTTTTACGCTTTAGCCATACGTGCGGCTGCCGATCCTAATGATAAAAGCTATACGAGGCAAAAAAAATCAGGAAAAATCCTGGAAGACCTTTTTGTAGAAAAACCTAATCACCCTGGCATTGCACATTATATTATCCACAATTATGATTATCCGGAACTTGCAGAAATGGCATTGACTACCGCCAGACGTTATGCTGAAATAGCACCCGCATCTGCACACGCGCAACACATGCCTAGCCATATATTTACGCGTTTAGGACTTTGGGATGAATCGATAAGCACCAATATAAATTCGGCATCATCTGCAACCTGTTACGCAGAAAGTGTTCATCCAAATGCAAGTTGGTCACAAGAAATTCATGCGGTAGATTATTTAGTATATGCTTATTTGCAAAATGGAGATAACGAAAAAGCACAGGAATATCTGCTTGAAACTCAATCTATAACTGAGGTTTTTCCAAAACAGCATTTTGCTGCAACTTATGCTTTAGTCGCGATACCAGTTAGAATAGCATTAGAAAACAAACAATGGGAAAAAGCTGCAAATCTTACATTACCGACAATAGATTTTAACTGGGAAACATTACATTGGGAAACGGCTATATTGCATTTTGGTAAAGCTTTAGGGTTTTCACATACCGGCAATATCAAAGCTGCCGAAAATGAATTGCAGATATTAGAATCATTACGACAAGATCTTATGGATGCAGACGAAGATTATAAGGCCAAACAAGTAAATGTTCAGGTTCATACAGCCGAAGCATGGATAGAGCTTGTAAAGGGAAACAAAGAGGAAGCCCTTGCGCTTATGAAAAACGCAGCATATTTAGAAAACCAAACCACTAAACACGCTGTTACACCAGGCGAAGTTTTACCTGCAGATGAACTTTTGGGCGATATGCTTTTGGCTTTAGATAAACCAGCAGAGGCTTTAGAAGCTTATGAGATAAATCTAAAAGGCCACCCTAACAGGTTTAATGGTGTTTATGGAGCAGCTATTGCAGCCAAGGACTCGGGAAATCAAGAAAAAGCACTAAGCTATTTTGAAGCATTGCTGAAACTATCGGAAAATACAGATAGTGATAGATTCGAAATTGAAGAGGCAAAAGAGTTTGTTGAAAATAATGCCATTTGATATGACTGCTACTAAGCCAAATTACTTTCTTTTCATTCTTTTAGCCGGTTGTATGATATCTTGTAATCAAGAATCAAAAAATAAATTACCTGTTTATAACCCTTCAGATCTTAATCCTGAATTGGTAGATAGCAGCTTACAAAACAAAACTAGCAACCACACGGTGGCCGATTTTGAGTTGATAAATCAAAACGGAAAAACGATAACACAAGAAGACTATAAGGAAAAAATATATGTTGCTGATTTCTTTTTTACAAGATGTCGAAGCATTTGCCCAATTACGTCTAATAATATAGGAAAACTTCAGAAGGAGTTTATGGATAACAACGAGGTAATGTTTTTATCATTATCTGTAACACCAGATATTGATAGCGTTGCTGTACTTCGACAATATGCAACAGATAAAGGTGTAGTAGATTCAAAATGGAACGTTACAACCGGAGACAAAAAACATATTTATGAACTGGCTCGAAAAAGTTACTTTGCTGTTGTTGAACAAGGTGATGGTGGTTTACAAGATTTTATTCATACTCCTAACTTTATATTAATTGATAAGAAAAAACAAATAAGAGGAATTTATGATGGAACTGACGATGAGGAAATTCTTCGACTTATTAAGGATATTCAAATTTTAGCTGACAACAATTGATCATAAGCAAAGGGATATTTTGAATCAGCTATTTTTTATTTTACGTATTCAATATTCCTTACACTGATGATCTGTGCTTTACCCTCAAATATAAAACCGGCAACAATAAATAACTCTTTTAAATTAGCCGTTTAAATTCTGAAAGCGGGATTTCATATGTTTTCCATTCATTAGTCAAAACTAAAGGGATTTTAGTAGAAGTGAGAAGGCAGGTGGGTTTGGTTAGTTTTTTCATTTTTTAAGTGATCTATATCACAAAAAAAAGTGCCACACCTTAAGGATACTTTTCCATTTTAATGATGACTACGATGTAATTTTATATTCAAAATAGAAGTGATTAGTAATTATTTTTAATTCTACTATTATGAGGACGAAAGAATTTTTTACAAGATTAGGTTTTTTGATACCATTAGCACTATGGAGTGTTTTTATGTTTATGATGTTACTCGGAATCGTAGCCAATGCATTGGGCGTTTTTTCAGGATTTTTTTGTGACGTTTATTGTAAACTCGGGCTCACTTTGTTTACTGCACTGATTATGTCAATTATTTATTGTCAGGCAAAATCTTGTTGGAAATAAAGAACTTTTCCCCTCAACCTGATTTTGAAATATTCTCTAATAGCCTCTTATTTAAAATAGTAACATTGCTTTTATTGATATCAATAATGTTATTTTTAGAAAAATCAGAAAGTATTCTTG
>CAZQRD010000163.1:0-3431 GCA_964595535.1 uncultured Flavobacteriaceae bacterium
GAGCTTCAATCATTGCCATAAACTCATCATAAGTATAGGTGTCTTTAGTTAAAGCCGGCATTTCAACTTGAAAAGCTGGGAATACGTCATTTTCCAATACTTCTTTTGAAATTGGAAATTCTCCCTTCATTAATGGATTCCATTGCTCAAGTCCATCTATTGTTTGAACATAGGTCTTGATATCCATCTTGCCATCTCTAATTTTAGTATTATTGATATCATTGGTTTTTGAAAGGATATAGATTTCATCTGATTCCCGTTCCCAAAGCTTTTCAGGAATTGGCAATGACAATCTCGCCATGCGAAACGACTGCTCATCGAAATTTTGACCGAAAGTTCTAAACTCAAATCTGGGTTTAGATATTTCACCAATTTTCATTTCTGGTTTTGCCATAATATTTTTTAATTTAAATTAATTTTCTGGTTTTTTATAAATGTATAATTTCGCTTCTGCATCACTTACTACGAAAATAGAATCGCCTGCAATTGCGATACCTTCAGCTTGTGTTGCATTAATTGAAAAAGATTCGATTAATTTACCGCTTATTGAACATTTGTTTATTGTTTTGTTTTCGTCACTTAGAATCCAAAGCTGATTGGAAGATGCTTCATAGAAAATTCCTGAATAATCATCAGCAAAATCCAGATCATACGAAGCCAAAACAGAAAAATCATTTCTAAGCCTTATAAGTTTCCCCGGATTCTTTTCATTTAAGACAAAAATAGTATTGTTAGACGTCTCAAAAGTGACGCCTTCCATGCCACTATTGGCATCGTTATTTTCGTAATTAATCTTATGTTTTGTGAACCCTCTTGTTCCCATGTCAAAAACAACAATTTCTTTAGTTCTTTCTTCTGCCAATAACAGTTTATTACCCGTATAGGTTGAAACTCCTTCCAAATCATCTCCTTCATAATTGAAAATTTCGATAATTTCGCCTGTTGTTGACATGCTGTAAACTTTTGAAGTTTTATCACTAACCGTATATAAAACTGTGCCCGAAGCATTAATTGCCAAACCGGAAGGTTCCGACACATTGATTTTATATGAAGCTATTAACTCCAAAGAATCACTCTTCGGAACATCAATCTTTTTATCACTACAAGAAGTATTGATAATAATTGCCAAAAAAGCGATGACTAAATGTCTTAATTGTATCATTTTGAATAAAATCAGCTTGTGGCTCTCACCACAAGCTGATATATTAATTTATTGTGTTTTCAATACATTCCAAAGTGATGGATCATCCTTAAAAGCATCCGAATCATCTACGTTTCCTCCACCTGGAGTATCATCTAAATACATTGAACCATCATTACCATAATAATACTCGGCAGTAGCTGTAGCTATACGAACGTAGAAAGTGGTTGTATTACCAGTTTCTCCTACTGCAAGTCCATTATCCGTGTCAATAACATCTTTTAAGTTTACGGTGACGCCAGTTTGTGTAAATGAAGCGTCATCTTCACCTTTTACTTTATTATCCTTTACATATTCAGGGCTATCACCAACCGCATAATAAATTCTTACTTCATCAATAGTTTCTGTACTCACATACGAAATAACTACATTTATGTCTGTTCCAGGCACAGGGTTTGTTGGAAATACAACACTTGTAAGTGGTCCTGCTGTGTAAGTAACAGTTTCATCAACAACATCTTCATAGCTAATAGCCTCAACAGTGTAGCTTGGCCAGGTCGTACCATCGTCATGATCAAAGTCACTTATAACATTACCATCTGCATCTTTTTCTTCCAAAGGATTATAAGTCTTTGTACCGTCAATATATTCAACTCTTAGATAATATCGAATCACATCATCCGTGTTTTGTGCAGGAACCACTCCTACATAATTTTCGCCATCTTGAGTTAATACTACCTTAGTTTTATCATCATTTACATCATCCTGTGATTCGCCAGGCAATAAATAATACAATCTGATTTCATCAACTTGTGAAGGGTAAAATGGTGTAGCCGTAAATGTAACGTCTCCTCTAAGTCCAGCTTCTTCACCTTCAATTACCAATTCTTCTACACCTCCGGCAACAGTAAATTCACCTGGAGAATTAGTTCCGTCTTCAGGATAATAAGAAGACAAACCTGTATTGTCTGTTGCAACTACATAATATTTTACAACATCCCCTACCAAGCCTCTTGGCACTGTAGCTTTAAATTCACTATCAACCAAGGCCATTTCAATTGATTGAACCCCTTCATTGATCATTTGAATTAATTTAACAGAGGCAATACCATCTGCATCTGATGCTTGTACCGAATATACATCCATAAATTCAGTTAAAGGTTCTGCCACTAAAATTGGTGGTGTATTTACAGCAGATCCATTTGAAGTTCCACGGGTTGCAGAACCAATTCTCCATTCTCCTATTCCGTCAACTTCTCTACCCCAAGTTAAACCTACATCATTGCTCATATCAGGAGTTACCGTATGATCGATCACAGTTCCGTCAGGTTTTGATAAAGAGACGTCTTCACCACCTGAGCTAATAGATTGTCCTGATTCATCTGAATCGACATCATAGAACCCTCCGGCTTGAATGATGGTCCCGTTAGGAATTTGAAAACCTCCTTCAGCAATTGGCTTATCATTAAGCCAATACCCCGAGATATCCATATCTTCAGTTCCGCTATTATAAACTTCGATCCAATCAGGATTATCGTTTACATCTTTTGACATTATTTCATTCAGTTTTAACACCGATCCTTCAACAGGAGGCAATTCTATCGCCATCTTTTCGTCTTCAACACAACTTAACACAGCTGTCATTGAGATGAGCATAACTATTAAATATTTTAAATTTTTCATTTTTTTATCTTTTATGTTTTAATTTCTCCTTTTTAAAAATCAATTTCAATTCTAAATGACATCATACCAAAATCTTCACCAGCCTGACCATCAGGTTCAGTAACTGCAAAAGGATCTCTAGTCAAATTACCATCTACATCAGTACCCACAAATAACTTGCCTTTTCCATTGGCATATCTATCGTGGTTGTTATAAATGTAGTTCATCATAAATTTTACATTTGGATTAACATAATAATTTAAGCCAAGCGAGTATCCTTCTGCTGAACCACCGTAAATCTGAGCATCAAAATCATTCGCATTGACATAATCATATCTCAAAGCTACTTCTAATTCTCCGTAATCTTTACCTCTAGTGAGCCTTGTGAATTCACCATCTGCTCTATTGTAATTATAACGGCCGCCAAATAGCAAATAACCTGCTTGAATATAAAAACCATCCAGGTTCACAGTTTCTAAATCATTTTTTCTGTTCACCATATAATTTTTGTATTCACCCTGGAACATAATGTTTTTAAAAGCACCCGCCAATTCCAAATCAAAAGCTACTTCTGTGTCTACGTCAAGAATGTCATCAGTATCTATATACTTTTTTCTATTAATAGATG
>CAZQRD010000164.1:0-3409 GCA_964595535.1 uncultured Flavobacteriaceae bacterium
CATAATTTTAGCGGTCATTTTATGTCTGGCCTTTCCGATGTGAAAATGATCGATCCCAATTATATCTGTCATCATAGAAGCATGTTCTCCATTGGTAATCAAAAAGCCGTCAGATTCTTTGATCCTCCTCAATATTCTAATTGCTTTAGCGCCCATTTGTGGAAAATGCACCCCTTCAGACCATTGTTTGGTTTCTATTATTTCAATCAGTCCTGCCTTATATAGTATCCCGAGTTCTGGTTCAGTTTCCAGCTCAAGATAATCCTTAATATTGGCGCTTGAGAACGACTTTGTAATTCTTGGTTCGTGAATAAAGATATATACTTTCTCTAGCTTCTGTACCCTGGCCTTTAGTGTTTCACGCGTAAGTTCTTCTTCTATAGAAAGTCTCAATTGGGCACGTATGGGCTGCAATACAAAGTATTCCAGTTCATGCTTAATATACCTTCCGGGGAAATAACCTTTGGGTACATTAACTTTTAGCTTCTCAGTAAGCATTTTCCTATTGTCTATTCCCAAAAATTTGCTATTGGTCAATTGAAACAAGGCCAATTCCCAATCTGAAAAAAACTGTGGAGCCAAGGTTCGATCCGGCCGCTTCTTAGGTTTAAAAACATCATTGTAGATCATATTGACCAAACCGGTTATTTCCTGATATGTAAACTCCTGGTAAGTATATATTTTTTTATTTCGATGCCTGTAGGCTAAAGAATGATCATGCCTTAAGAGGCTTTCACCTTCCACACAACTAAAAATATCATCTATCGCATTGTAATAGTCATGAACCTGGGACAGATCGGTATTTACCAGATCAGGCATATCGTTTTCCATCATGCGGGCATATTTCATTACCCTGCCTTTGATCAATTGTTCTTCAACTCTAAAGAAACTTGGATCAATTAAAGATTTTAAGTAGATCATAAAAGATAACCGGCCGTATCCTGGTAAAAAATGCCTGGTATTTTTGTTGAGTATAGCTTTAAGATCTTCGTTTTCAAAGTTGACTATCTCCTTATATTTTTTTAGTAGATCAACTACCCGGCTATTAACTTTATCAGAAATAACATTTAACTGCATATACAATCTCCAGATGATGTACTCGATATTCTTTTGCAGGGAGTCAAGACTATAGCGTTGCTGAATTACATCTCTGTTGTGCATTACATCCACCATGCTGTTTTGAGGATAAAAAATATGATCGTTAATCTTTCTGATCAGCTTTTTAGGAATTTTAGAGCCTTTAAATTCTAATACCCTTAAACGTTGACCTTCATCCAGGTGATATCCAATTACCTCTTCATAAACCGCTCTGGGTTCGTATTGTTTGCAAAATATCGGGGTGCCGCAAGCCGCAGCTTCAATGATAGGAAGTCCTCTGCCCTCGGTCTGGCTTGGCAATAGTATAAGGGAAGCAATATCATACAATTGCTCAATATCAAGTGGCTTTTTATATTTTTTCTTGAACTCGTGTTTGTCGAATTCACTGAACAAAAATCCTAAGAGTACCTTAGATCTGAATTTATCGGCTAATTCCTCAAGAAAATTTTTAAAATCTTCAAGCAGATCCTGGTAATAGTTTTGCTGGCCATGAGGAATAGGCCCGGATACCAATAAGGAGAGGGTTAGTTGAGGATTGTCATGAAATTTATTAGAAAATTCTTCATCAGCAAATAACTGTTTAACCAATTTGAAATTAAGTTCGATCGACTTTCTGCTGATTACTCTTGTAGGTTGCAAAAAGACGATATTGTTATTTACAAAATCAAATTTCTTTATGGTTTTATAGCCTAATAATATTGGCTTTAATGAGCGTATACTTTCTATGTGATGAGCGACAGTATGAACCGTTATGGTATCCTTTGTATTGGCAAAAATGGAAGACACCTGCATGAATGCTTTTATCATGTCTCTCTTACTCATCTGATGCAATTTAGTATCCACGGCAGTTCCGATCATTGCTGAATTTGCAGGATTGTGACCCTTTATATTGATGAGATGATTGTGCTGTATCTTATTAATATTCACATTCATCCATGAACGGCTTTCCCAGGGATAGATCATGTCGATAACTGAAAAGAACTCGCCAACATGGGCGTTGTGAAAGAAGAAATCTCTAGGCCCTTTTTTTAAGCCTTTCATTTTTATTTCAACTTCCCTGTTGCCACCTTCCCAATAAAAATCATGATTGTTATTTATCACAGGGATGCCTAAGTATTCCGAAATTAGAACAGTGGCCAACGCCAAAGAAACGTTCCCCGGATTGGAGCAAACGTTAATTAGATAGAGTAGAGAAATGTTGTTCTCTTCAATATACTTACCAAGTTTTTTTACGAGTATCAATACCTCATCCCAGAATTTCACAATAAGGGCATTGTACTCGGTACTGCCTCTTTCCATTTTAATTCTAAAGAAGTCATCGTATAATGGCCAGTTATCGAAACCATCCATTTCTTTGATCACTTTTTTGAAGGCATCTTTATGAATTAATTCATCTGCCTCAGGTCTGATCTCTCCAGCGATATAATGAATAGGAATGTTGGGGTAAATGCTTTTAAAGGTTTTGGCATACTTTTCAGTTTCAACAGTAATCCCGTCAATAGAAAAGTAGAAAGTAATAAAAGCTATCCCGCCTTTTTCGAGATAGCCATCAAAGGCTTTAGTGTTGCCTTTAAAAGCAGCTTTTGACGCTTGCTCTTTAAAGCGATCAATAAACAATCCGAGGTCAAACCATGTATTGATCTCTTGTTTTCTTAATTCGCGTAAGATGTTGTTGATTTTAGCCGAATGTTGTTTTTTAGGCAAAGTTTATAGGTTTAAAAATTAAACAAGCTACTTAATTTCTCTTCGAGCACATCAAATGAGAAATACTTTTTACCCAGGTTATAGTTAAATTCTCCTATTTCTCTACAACGGTCAGGATCATAAATGATATCGGACATTTTTTTGACCATATCATCTGTTAAATTATTATCTTCTAACATGACCGTTTCAAAGCCCTTACTACCAATATCCTGCATATATACGGGTTTGTAGTTATTTACAAAGATAGGTTTTTTGGCTAGTACTGCTTCTACAAAGGCGTTACCAAAACCTTCATAAGTGCTAAAATATGTACAGGCCCTGCCATGTGCATAAACATCAGATAGATCTTTATGGTTGCGCACCATTTGTGATGCAAAAATTACCTGGCTGGCCAGGTTTAGATCGTGAATTTGATCTACTATTTCGTTATAATATACCCTGTTTTGATCGTCATTATTATTTCCGGTAATGATCAGCTTAAGATTCTTGTCGTTCAATTTCTCAATCAATGAAACGGCTGTTTCTATCCCTTTTCTTCGTACTATACGTGTTACTTGTAATAAAGCGATCTCATTCAGGCCAACACCAAGATCTCTTAGAAAGTAAC
>CAZQRD010000165.1:0-3355 GCA_964595535.1 uncultured Flavobacteriaceae bacterium
TCATTTTATATTAATTAATTTAGACTTATGTATTCATTATTATAATTTTCGAATGATTTTTGACAATTTTTCATTCTTCTTGATATTCATTTTTTTTCGCAGTCTGTATCTGCTTACTTCAACACTTTTTGGGGTAATGTTTAATATGGAGGCAATCTCTTTGGAAGTCAGTTTTAATCTCAATAATGAACATAGTTTTTGCTCATTTTCAGATAAGCCAGGATATTCCAATTCAAGGTTTTTATAAAAACTATTATTCAGTTTTTTTATGTACTTGTTAAATGATTTTCTCTCATTTTCTACACTTAGATTTTCAATAACCAACTGCTTCAAAAGATTCAGGTCAGCATATTTAATTACTCCATCAGGCTTTTGTTTTAAATTGTCTATTTCTGATTTAAGTTTGAAGAGAATCTCATTTTTCCTTATAATACTCAAGGCAATTTTTTTCTGTTCATTTTCCTTGTCAGTTATCTCCTTTTCAAGGAGAATATTCGCCTTGTTTTTATTTTTTATTTCATCCTCTAAGAGTCTTTGCTGTTCGTTATACCGCTCTATACTTTCTTCATATTCTTCTAACTTATTTCTATCCTTAAGTTTACTGATGATGATGAATTGATAAATAATTACACCGATAAAGAGTATGAGTAATAGAAGTACTGCCGGTTTGTACAAATTGAAAATTTCTTCGTTGCCCGCACCCGTGTCAAAATTCTCAATTACTTTGGTATTGGAATCAAAATCCTTCTGGATATTTTCAGTACTGATCACATCTCCTTTTACAAATTTTGATGGATTTTGAGATACCTGCATATTGAATACATTACTCATGATAAATAATGCAATAAAGGCGATAAGACCAGCTATGACAGGAGTAATCACCCATCCCATGGCAATCTTTCCAATGACATTAATCTGAATATTTTTCCCACCTTTTAAAAGGCCGATACCTATAATTGAACCAACAATTGCCTGTGAGCTTGAAACCGGCACCATGGGAATTGCAGGTAAACCAATGCTGACAAATAAATTAGATAAGCCTTGTGAGGAAAAAACAAATAAAACCAGGGAATGAGCCAAAACAACAACCAAAGCTGTTTCAGCATTTAATCGCATCAATGAATTTCCAACCGTCATCATTACTTTTTTGGAATAGGTCATGATACCAGCCGCTATTGATACTCCACCACCTAAGAATAATAACTGAACTCCATTTAAAGAGAAAAAACCAAAGTCCAGAATAATATTTGGAGCGGAAGGGACAAAAACACCAACAACATTCGCAATATTGTTGGCACCCAAACTATAAGACGCAAAAGCACCCACAATTAAAAGTGAATACTTAATATAAGCATCCAGTTTTATCAAATGAATTTTACTTTTTTTCAAAACAAATTGCAAAAGTAAAAACAGCAGAATAGCAAAAATACCACCGAGTATTGGTCCAGAAATCCATGTGGTCACAATCTTGGTAAGAGAAGTCATATCCGTTGGGTTACCAGTAAAAAGGTTCCACCCAATTATGGCCCCTACAATGGCCTGAGAAGTTGATACAGGAAGTTTTAACTTGGTCATCCAAAAAACAGAAATTCCTGCTGCAAGCGCCACAGTAAAGGCACCACCCAAAGCATCTACAGACCCAAGTTTACCCAAGGTATGCGACCCTCCTGCCCCTTGAAAAACGGCTCCAAGTATAACGAATATGGAAGCAATAATGGCGGCTCGCTTAAAGCGGATCATCTTTGAACCTACAGCCGATCCAAAAACATTGGAAGCATCATTGGCCCCCAAGGTCCATCCTAGAAAAAGTCCGCTAGATAAAAAGAATAAAAACATAGGCTGTAATTCTAATCGTTACATTCTGATTTTTATAACCAAAGTTGAGAGTTGTTGGGCAACGTCTTTAGCCGCATCCGAAACCTGTTCTATATGTAAAGCAAAATATCTTAAGTGAATTTTTTCACTCAACTTTAATGAATCTAAATCTTGAAATATTTTACGTTTTATTTTAGTTGAAAGTACATCTGTTTCTCTGTGATAGAAAAGTACTTTTTGAATTTTATCTTTAACCTCATCCGGCGATGTGAAAAATATTCTCGCAGCGGGTACAATGTTTTCAGCTGATTTTGATGAAAGGGTAACCAATTCTAAAAAATCATCCTTTACCCCCTCTGGTATATGAGGAGTTTCAACTTCAAATTGACTAATTACATTCTTAGATCGATCAATAATATCATCGACATTTTCTAATAGGTTGAGAATATCACTTGCATAATTGGGCATTAAAGAATGAAGGTAAAAGTCATTTTCTATTTTTCTTTGGATAATGTCTGCCTCCTTTTCTAAGGATGTAATGGTTTTTAAATTATGCTCAAACTCCGAAGTATTTCTTTCTATATAATTTCGAGCACCATTCTTAAAATTTAATATACCTAGATCAATTTTATCAAAAAACTCATCAAGGCTCAGCGCTACTGATTTAGAAGTTCTAAAAATGTTAATCATACCTGTACCATTTATAATTCTACAACAAAATAACGACTGATTTCAAAAGAATTACATGACAAATATCATGATGAAGTTTTACAATAAATAAAAGCGTGTAGTTATGTTTTTTATAAATCTGTATTCCAGGATATTATAATCCTTTGGTAGTGTTGTATTCGAGGGTTAAAAATCTCTTGTAGTGGTCAAGTTTGGTTTTTTATATAACAAAAACATCAAATTTCGAATCTCTAATGAATTTCTACAATTCGTGAATGCTTGAATACTTTAATAATCTATTAATTCATTTTTTCATTAACAATAAGTTCCCTGTTCGATATTCGAATCACTTCTCATTTTTTAAAAAAAACACCCCAGTTCTCCTAAGGTAGAACCACCACCCTGTGCTTGACCATAGTGCAACACGCATTCAGGTCTGCGGATTATGTATCATTCAATTGTGAACTGTTCTACTTTTGAGACAGATTCAGCATAATTATATTACTTTAGATTTAGTAAAACTGTAAAGAATGTATAATCTCTGTCTTTATTCTTTTGCAAAAATAAAAAGACTATTTGAACATTTAATTGAGTCAAAAACCATTAATAGCAAGGGATAGAGGGAAGTGGCATAATGGCAGATATAAACAATATAGACTATATTAGCGAGTTGTGCTCCATTATGAAAAATCAACTAACTTATTGGTTTTAAAGTAAATGTAAAGACTAAGAATGATTGCTAACCCACTAATCCAAGTCATTTGAGGACCTGGTGGAATGGCTAAGTCTGCTAAATCAATAAAAAGAAAATATCCGAAATCACCGAATCCACCTACCAAAGCAGCCAACCAAATAGCAGTTGCATTTTTTC
>CAZQRD010000166.1:0-3256 GCA_964595535.1 uncultured Flavobacteriaceae bacterium
TAAAAAAATTAATTATAAAGGCATTGCAATCGAGCAATATTATGATGCAAATCACTCTTTTAATATTGATGACATTGAAAACAGTGTGAAAGAAACCTTGGACTATTGTCAAGAAAATTTTGGAACCTATGCTTTTGATCATGTAAGAATTGCAGAAGTCCCTTCGTATTGGCCGTTTGGAGGCTTTGCGCACCCAGGAGTTATAGGTATGGTCGAAGACAGATTGTATTTGTCTGACGTAAGTAATGAAGATACTTTTAATGTGGTTGCTAAAATAGTTATTCATGAAGTTGCGCATCAATGGTGGGGACATACCTTGTCTGCAAAACCAGTTGCAGGTGGTTCTATATTTGTAGAAGGGTTTGCAAAATACACTGAGGCTGTAGTTATGGAGAAAATGTATGGAAAAAGAGCTGTGTATACCTTGAGTGAAAATGTTCGAAGCAGATATTTTAGAGGGAGATCTTTTGATGGTGATATAGAACCACCGGTTTATAAAGTAGATGGTCAAGGATATATTGACTACGGAAAAGCTTTAACTGTTATGTTAGCCTTAAGAGATTTAATAGGCGAGAGTCACGTAAATAAAATGATGAAAACGATTACAGACAGGCATCGTTCTATCAATAAATTGGAAGCTAATACCATTGAATTATTAGATGAAATCTACAAAGTAACACCACAAGATCAACATGTGTTAATTGATGATTGGTTTAAAAGAGTAATTACCTATGATTTAGGAATAGAAGAAAGTTCTTATAAAACATTGGCAAATGGGACCTACGAAATTACAGTTAAAGTAAAATCGAAACGTTTTGAAACGTTGGATAGTGGAGAAATCAAACAAATCGCTATTGATGAACCTATTAAAATTGGGGTTTTTACTACGCACCCATCAAATGTAAAAAATGATAGTTCGGTGCTTTATTATGAGTCAAGTCGCATCAATAAGGAAATGACTGAGATTAAGATGATTGTAAAAGAAATACCAAGTTTTATTTCTATTGATCCTTATGGTACCAGATCAGATGAGAATTTGGTGGATAATGTAACGAGCTTATAATTCACAATAAACCTGGCCCTTGTATAGTAAAACAATGGGGCAGGTTTTATATTTTATTTATTTTCTTATCAATTATTTAAAAAGGAGTCATATCCTTCAATGGTCTGAATAATTAATCTAACTGCCTCCGCATAAAATTCTGAATTAATATTCTCAAAAGTATCTGTGGCCTTATGGTAATCTTTGTGATCTTCAACACCAAAATAAATATAAGGAATTTGTCTTTCGTGAAATTCCCTGTGGTCTGAAGAAAAAGTCCAGTCTTCAACATCCTTATCATCTGGATTGTCATGACCGTATAAAAGACTGATTTTTGATTTTAAATCGTCTAAAGGTTTTTTTAATTGCGGGTAATGGTATAATCCTGAAGCATAAAGTTGTAAAGAATCATTGTGTGCAATCATATCCATGTTTATATTCAAGACCACATTCTTTAGGTCAATTGGAAAATTATCAAGTAAGTAATCACATCCTAAAGAACCAATCTCTTCTGCATCAACAGCTGCAAAAATCAAAGTATGATTCGGTGTTTTTGTTTTAAAATAATTGGCAATGGTTAAGAGAGCAGCAGTCCCAGAAGCATCATCGTCAGCTCCATTGTAAATTTCATCTCCTTGAATACCTAAATGGTCCAAATGGGCAGTGATAACAATCGCATCATTAATTTTCCCTTCTATTATTGTTACAACGTTTCCTCCAATTATCGTGGTATCTGTTATATTACTAAAGTCTTCTGCAGGATTTTGAACAGGATACATTCTTTGTCTTAGTTTGCCTTTAAAGGTGTAAGGAAATTTTTGAATGCTCCCTGAGGAAAAAGCCGGTTTTATTCCGAGTGAATCAAATTTATTTGCAATAAACTCTTGCGCTTTATAATTACCTTGTGTTCCAAAGAATCTACCTTCTAAAGAATCATGCGAAATGGCTTTTAAATGATACAGTAACATTGGTTCATTTATTTTTATGGCGGTAGTCGAAGGTTTGTTTTGACAGGCCAAAAGCAGTGTCAAACAAACAATGATATACAAATAGTTTTTCATTGTTTTAGATAAATATTAATTTTAATTTTCCTTATGGTTTTGTGAATATTTTTTGGCGATAAAAACCAACCCATTACTCCTATTTCCTTTACTTTTAAACCTGCACTACCTTAAGTATTGCTATAAATCACCAATAATTATAACTCTTGTGAGCGGATTTACTCTTTAGAGAGAAAGGCTTTTGACTTTGTAATAAACTCATCCTTGGTTTCTCCTTCATGTGCCCCATGTGAAACATTTGGCAATATCCAAAGATCAGATATAGGGAGGTTTTTCCTAACCCGAGCCACTTCTACCAAATCCATACCTTCATCATCATCACCAATAATAATTAATACTTCAGGTTTTATTCTTTGTAATTCTTCATCGCTTAACGTAACCGTATAGTTATTAAATTGATCCATTAGGACTTTTATCTTATCATCGGTTACATGGTGCGTTAACAGCCATGGAAAATCGGCTCTATTTTCAAATGTAAAAACTTCCTGGTACTCGGGAAAATCATTGATCGTCCAAGTTCCCACGGCTCCAATAGTAATCATTGATTCTATCAATGACGGATTCATCAACGCAAGCTGATATAGAACGTCACCCCCAAAACTAAATCCAATCGCTTTAATTTTATCTAATTTCAAATACTGAACCAATAAATTAAGATCCTCAGCCACCGATTTTATTGACAAATCTTCTTTAAAAGCATCAGATTTCCCGTGTCCGGTTAAATCGATTAAGTATACTTCATATTCTTTTGCAAAGTCTTTGACATAAGGCAACCACGACTTGGAAGAAAGAGTGTAGCCATGCAAAAGAAACAAGGGCTTTCCTTTTCCATAAACTTCATAGTAAATGTTCTTCCCATTAACCAAAACGGTTGCTGATTTCTTTGGTGTTTGAGAGAAACAAGTAGTTGATATTAAAATTAAAACTATAAAAATAAGTTTAGTTTTCATTTAGTGTTTACGTTTTCGGTTTCGACTAATTTATCCAACAGTTCTCAAAAGAATAGTAGTCGAAATCAGATTTTTCAACAACATCACCAGAAAGTTGAAGCTATTTTCAAGCCCTGAATTTACTACATTTCTTACTATTATTTTTATACCTTGTGCCTGTTGCACAAGTTTGTTTATAAAGATAGCATTCCAAATTAAAAGAA
>CAZQRD010000167.1:0-3142 GCA_964595535.1 uncultured Flavobacteriaceae bacterium
AGAATTATTCAGGCAAAAACCGCTTCTTTCCATTTAGGCCAAGAGCGAAAGCATCATCATAACCTTCTTTTTTCATTTCTTTCAAATGAGCGGCAGCTTCATCATAGGATTCAAAAACACCCGAATAAAAACGATTAAACCCGTCATCATAGCTATGATTGTACAAAACCGATGAATCTTTATAGTTGTTGGTAATCACATTTTCTTGGAAGGCGCCTATTTGTACTGTGTATACCACATTGTCGCTGCTAAAATCATATGCCGCACCACTAAGGGTACCTGTGAAGACCTCTTCAACACGGGCAATTTCGGCCATGTTTTCTGCCTCCATAAGAATTTCCAGGTCCATAAGATTAGCCTCTTTTTCAGCCAGCGTCATGGCTTCGCTATCAAAAGCTTTAAAGGCGGCAATATAATCTTCCTTCGAGCCGGTGGCTTGCACATTCAGTTTAACAGGGGTAGATGGTTCGTTATCAATTACCTCAGAGGCGAAAATATTTAGTTCTTCACCAGCTGTTTCTATGTCTGATGCAAAATACAGAATGTTACTGTTGTCGATCAACGGAAATACTTCACGTTCCTCGGAGTTAATTTTTGAGCCTAGATTCGCGGGTTTCCCATAGGTTCCATTTTTGAGTAAATCAACCATGAAAATATCCGTTTTCCCTGTTGATTCAGGTCCGTCAGAAATAAAATATAGTTTTGTATCGTCTACGTTAAGGGCAGGATGTCCGGTAGAATGGCTCTTGCTGTTAAAAGGAAGCATCTCCAAGTTTACCCATTCACCATTTTCCTTTACGCTAGCTTTGAACAACTGGAGCTGTACTGACTTCTTGATCTTTACAGCTGCCTCGCTTTCTTTTTTCGACTTTAGTTTTATATTGGCACTAAAGTAAACGGTTTTTTTATCTTTCGTATAAGAAATCATGTTGTCCTGAATGTCAAAATCAGGGTCAATAAGCAACAAATCGTTCACGTTAAGCATATCATCATCGAAAGCATCTTTTGTAGGAAGGTCCAAAATCGGAGCGTAAGTGTCTTTCACTTCATCTGTAAAAACATTTCCTGCATCAGCATACGACGTGTTCAAAATGTCATCTACATTGGCATAAACTTCTTGTGAACTTTGGGCAAACATTCCGAATGGAACAACTGCCAGCATCATGGTCATTAATTTTTTCATCGATCTTTTTTTTTAGAAATCAAAGCAGAATTTGAATTCGGATTAATACACGAACAACATAATAATTTATTTATAGATCTGATTATCCATTACTTATAAGTTATTAAGATACTTATTAACGATTGATGGTTGGTTTTTAAAAAAGGTGAACCTAAAAAGTCTAAAATCGAAAGTCAAATGCTTGCCATTTCAGTGGGATGGTTTATAACACCATATTAGTTTTTCGGAAGAGGAAGGTTCATTTTCTTTAGGATCTCAACATACCGGGGGTTATCCTTAAATAGCTCATAATAAGTAAATTTTGGTGAAATATACGGCATATTATTAGCTCTGATTTCATAATCCTTTTCAAGGGATTCCATTACTTTGTCAATATTTCCCAATTTAATATATCTTTCAGTCTTTACACCTCCACTCATATAACAGTCGTTCCCATAAATGTTGTTCATCCTAAACATTTCCTCGATGGCTGCAATATGACCATTTTCATGAAAGACTTTTAAAACAGCTTCCCTACCTTCAATATTCCAATTTCCTATTTTCAAAACTTTTTCATCCCATAATTTAATCCATTTTTCATATTCACCATTTTTATAGGCATCGTACATTAGTGTCTCATTTAAATTCCATTTGCTAAATCCAAAATTCGGGTCAATAGAAAGAGATTTCTCAAAAACCTGAATAGCACCTTGACTATCATCATTGTTATACCGCATCACAACTCCATAAAGTCCTAGAACCAATGGCTTCATCGGATCTAATTCAAGTCCAAAATTTGCTTGTTGGTTAGCCTCATTTGATCTTCGCAGAATCATTAATAAATGGGCGTAGTACATTCTGCACAATGCATCATTTGGATCCGATTCAATTGATCTTAAAAATTCTCTTTCGCCTTTCTCCCAATCCCATTCGGTCCACACTGCAAGAATAGCTGCTACATAATGTGCCTTTGCCGAATTTGGATCCAATTCAAGAGCCTTGTTTAGATATGGATATATTTTTGGAAGGGTAACGGATTTTGGTAAAATACCAAAAAAACTAAAAACATTCCATGCATTTGCCAGTCCTGCATAAGGATCTGCCCATTCGGGATCTAATTCAGTAGCCAATTGAAAATATCCTATGGCTTTTGTAGCTGACTGTTCATCAAGTTTTTCCCAATAATAGAGCCCTTTTAAATAAGCATCATAAGCTTCCGGAAGCACTTTTCTTGAGTTTGCCAACAAATTTTCTTCCTTCTGCGTTAGAACAATATCAATTTCTTTAGAAATTTGTTTGGTCACGTTATTATAAAAATTCAAAATCTCTCCTTTTTCAATACGGTAATCCTTAACCCAAAGTTGCTGTTCTTCAGGATATACGCGAACCAATCTAATTTGAACACAAATAGAATCTTCTCCCATACATGTAATTGAACCTTCAACCGCGGCATCAACATTTAGTTGAATAGCGATTTCCGGAATAGAGGTTTTTGTACCTTTAAAAGAATTGGATGAGGTTTTTGAAGGTACTCTCAGCGCACTAATTTTTTGCATATCACCTATGAGGGATGATTGCATTCCGGCAACAAAATATTCTAAAGAATCAGTGCCTGTAAAATTATCAAACGGCAATATGGCTAGAGAATGAATGGCTCCTTTTTTGGCTTTACCAAATTTATTTATAGACCATGTGCTGCCTATAACAACCAGAATGATCAAAACAAGACTGACAATGACCAGCTTCACCGAAATGGGTTCGCTTTCTGTTGGGGTATTTGCGTCTTTAGGCAACGTACGTTCAATCCCCTCGGGACCAATGTCAAAAATCCAAGAAAGTATCAGTGTGACGGGAAATCCCAGCATTAAGATAGTAATGATCATTTGTATCACCCACGGATCGGCTTCAAAACTAACCGATATTAAACCTGCTATTTGAGCCAGCACCCAAGCAGCAATACCGTAGGCAATAGAAACCCTA
>CAZQRD010000168.1:0-3123 GCA_964595535.1 uncultured Flavobacteriaceae bacterium
AGGTTGAGAGATTCTCCTTTAATAAATAGCTATATTAGTGCTGATATAACAAGTTGACAACAAGCTGAAAAAACAAAACGAGATGAAAAATAATGATTGGAAAAACAAAACGACTGTGCAATTACAGTCAAAACTAAATGTTAATAAAACTGCTGCTATAGCATTAGTTATTGTATTAACGCTTCTTACGGTAATATCAATTTATGGTTTAATAGCGAAAGATAATATATCAACTTTTATTGCATTATTCGCTGTTGTTTGCACCGGTTGGGCAATTCTTCCTCTACCATTTTACTTGATGAAGGAAATTAAAACTGAACTGAAATTAAGAGAGAATACAAATTAAATTTATCAATATTTGAACACCTAATATGTTTGTAAATTAGAGTTAAGTGAGTAACTAATACGCCTTTGTTAAGCAAATTTACTCGTAGAAATACTTTTCACTTGGTTTCTCAGAAAGGTATTCTACTAGCTCCCACTCGAAACCCGCATTGTCGAAGTAATACGCCCGTTTTCTGTGCTGTTCCACCGGTGTTTCAATACCTTTTCTGTAGCCACTATCAAGCAGTCTTTCTTCGATTTCTTGGACGTTAGACACGACTAAAGCCACATGATTTATTCCATAATTTTTATACGCTTGAAACTGTTTCTTTGGATCTGCATCTAAGTGTGGCTCTTGCAAAGCAATATAATACTCTTCATTTCCGATATGCACCCAGCGATAACTATTAGATGGCTTTTCATCTTTTCGCACATCAAAGTCGGGCGCTACGATTTTTAGAAAACGGATTGCCGCATCTATATCCGGTACTGTGATATTTACATGTTCAATTCTTGTCATTATACTGTCCTTGTATGTTTAATATATTGCATTTACTCAATATAAAGCATTTTATTAGAGTGTGCAAAAAATGAAACCAGTGAGAGCAACAGAGACAGAACAAAAAGCTGAGTTAAAATCCAAAGCTATTCAACATAATGCCCAGTTATAGTCGCATTCATTCACTTTCTGAGCGATAGCAGATTGTCAAAGCTGGCATTTTAATTTTAGTTTGATGCTAAATCAACTTACCTAGCCACTTGCCTCTATTGAGATAAGTGGTTTTTTAATTTAGAAATTTCCTTGATAAAAAATAACTGCCATTCGGACAATAAGGATGTCCCCTCGTCCCAATTTAAATTTTTTCAATAAATAATTCTTTAACTTTCACACATAAGGTGTATAAACGCATTGCGTTTATACAATTGTTATGGCCAATTTTAAAAAATACAACAATGAAAAGATACATTTTACTAATATTGACAGTATTTACTTTTTGTATTTCTTGCAAAAACAAAACCAAGTCAATCCATACTGAGAACTCTTTGGGTAAGCGACTTAAAGCTTACATTGAAGAGTGCAATAAAGATGGGCTTTCGGCAAGCATATTGGTCGCTCAAAATGGGAATATCCTCTATAATGGAGGCGTTGGACTAAGAAACAAAACCGAAAATCTTCCTGTTACTAAAGAAACCATTTTCACAACAGGTTCATTGACAAAGCAGTTTACAGCAACGGCTATTCTAAAATTACAAGAAGAAGGCAAATTATTAATTAACGATTCTATTTCTAAATTTTTAGAAGAGGTTCCGAAAGACAAACAAAACATTACTATTCATCAATTACTGACACATTCTTCGGGAGTAATAGGAAATCTTGGTTACGGAGTAGACTTTATTCCTATTTCGAAGGGAGAGTTTTTAAGGGAGTTTTACAATTCACCATTAGATTTTGAACCAGGAAAGCAGTATAGTTATTCAAACGTTGGTTACAGTATTTTGGCTATAATAATTGAAAAAATTACGCAGGTAGATTATGAGATTTTTTTGCAAGAAAATCTTTTTCAAAAAGCTGGTATGAAACATACTGGCTATCTTTTCCAAAAATGGGATTCAACTAAAATTGCCCACGGTTATAAGTGTGGGGAAGATTGGGGAACTCACCTCATAAAATGGAACGATGATTCAAATCAAGTATCATGGCATCTAAAAGGAAATGGCGGTATACTTTCTAATCCTTCCGATTTGTATAAATGGCAACTTGCTCTTAGTCAATATAAGGTAATTTCAAAAAAGTCATTGGAAGAGCAAACTTTTCCATATGTGGCTATTAATGAATCAGCTGATTCATACTATGCATATGGTTGGTCTATTTTAAAAAGTGATAGAAATACAAAAATCATTGCACACAGTGGCTCAAATGGTGTTTTCTATGCTGATTTCATACAACTACCTGAGGAAAATACAGTAATCATATATATGACCAATGAATTAAGATATGATACTCAAATGGTAGCTTGGGAAGTAGAGCAGCTTCTTTTTAACGAAAACTACAGCCCTATTGTGCCTAAAATGAATAGTATCAAACATATTAGTAACAGCATTGCAAATAAACAACTTGAAATTATACAACAATTTGTAAAACTTATTTTGAGCAATGATGAAAATATAGATGTTTTTATCAATAAACATTTAAAAAGTAAAGAAAGAGAACGAAGATTCAAAATGTGGATTAAGGATATGCAAAGGGAGTTCACTGGTTACCAATTAAAACATATTTTAGAATATGGAGATATGAGCTATGACATCATATTGTTATCTCCTGAGGGGAAAACAGTTGATTTAACTCCATGTTTCGACATACAATTCAATAACGAGAATCAAGTAGTTGCGTTTGGATGGTAAATGAAAAACTGGCCATAACAAAAGCTAAATTTCATGGGCGGCGATATGCAGTTTGAAAGTTTAGTTCAATTAATAAACACCAGCAAGCCACTAAAATTGGTTTGCTTAAAATTATAAATTTAATCGGCTTGCTTCTTTTGCGGTTTGAGAGGTCAACTCTTTGAAATCACCCACGAAACTTAGCAAGACCGTTATACTTAATAGCATAGTTGGGTATATTAAATAAAAACTTCAAATACAGAGTTATGAAACCTTCAAAAAAAGCATTGCTTCTTGTTATTACAGTTCTATTCTTGAGCTTGATAGCCTGCAAAAACAAAACTCCAAAACCCAATCCAGAGTTGGCATCCATTGGCCTTCTTAGAGGTGAACTTGTATTATGTGGCGGAGATCAAT
>CAZQRD010000169.1:0-3085 GCA_964595535.1 uncultured Flavobacteriaceae bacterium
CCTTTCTTGCTAATACAGATAACGCTCCTTCCGTTGGATCACCAATTAACTCATAGGTGTTGTTTTTTTTAATGTGACGGAATTCTGAATTATTAGAAACTGCAGCTATTTTTAATAGTTTTTGCAGCGTATCATTTCTCTCCACATCAATAATTGTATTTTGCTGCATGAAATTTCCAGCAGGAAACCAACCAACACCTGTAACGGTGTAATCCGATGAACCATAAACAAATACTTTTCTAACCGTCAGGGAATTTTGCGTAAGAGTTCCTGTTTTGTCAGTCAAAATTGCAGTAACGGCTCCTAAGGTTTCTGTTGCGGTAAACTCCCGTACAATTGCATTTCGTTTTGCCATACGTTTCGCTCCAATAGCCAATACAATGGAAATAACGGCTGGTAATCCTTCGGGCACAGCTGCAACTAAAGCTGCGATAGAAACAAGTAATATTTCTTCTAATGCAAAATGCCGGTAAAAATACCCTATCAAGAATATGAGAACAGCACTTATGATTGCGATAACAGACATTTGTTTTGCCAGAACATCTGTCTTCTTCATAAAATTAGTTCGTTTTACCTCAATTTTACCAAGTAGTTCAGAAATATCTCCAATTTCGGTGTTTGTTCCCGTACCGGTTACAATAATTTTAGCATAACCACCCGCAACAAAAGTGCCCTTCCATACCATGTTTTTTCGATCTGCAAGGTGAGTTTCTTTTGGGTATATATCCTCGATTTTGGAAACCGGGAATGATTCACCCGTCAGTGAGGCTTCAATAGACCTAAAATTTTTAGATTGTATAATTCTTCCATCAGCTGGGATACTATCACCTTCCTCCAATATAACAGCATCACCCGGCACAAGCTTATCAGAGCTGATAATAGTTAATTTATCATCCCGCAATACTTTTGCAGTTTTAACAATCATTCGCTTTAAAGAGGAGATTGCTTTTTCTGCCCGGTACTCCATTAAAAATCCTATCCCTGCATTAATAAAAACAACCACGATTATAACCCAGGTATCTAAGGTATGTCCAACCAACCAGGATATAATCGCTGCAATAATTAGAATAATGACCAACCAACTTTTAAATTGTTTGAGTATTAAAAGGAAAAGGGAAATAGATCTGCCTTCCGGTATTTCATTAGGGCCATATACTCCCATTCTTTCCTGAGCCTCTTTATTGCTAAGCCCGCTGCTAGCAGTCCGTAACTCATCAATAACCGCTTCTAGACTTAGTGAATGAGGATATTTGAGATACTTATTCATTCTTTAAATCAGTATACAGTCCGTTCAATATTTTTTATTTACATAGTCTTAAAAACGATCTTTTAATAATTTTATAGTGCTTACGATACTCACCTGGAAGTGGATCTTAAAGCCTATAATATTAATCATTTACCTAAGAATCCGCGGTCTATACGAAAATAAGATTTGGCTCCGAAATTAGAATCAGATATAAAAAATATTCGTTTTCATTTCAATTCCAGCCCATATAAATCACTACTAAATATAATGAATATTTCGTCAAGATTTTAGAATTCTTCTATATAATTATTGCTGTATTTGAAGATTAAATTATTTAATAAGGCATCGAGAATCTTTATCTTTGAGAGTGCCTAAAACATATTTATCATGCAAGATGTTTTTCTTATACTTATTGGACTGACAGGATTGTGGCTAGGTACGGAATTGGTAATTAAAGGGGCGGTAAATATTGCAGAATACTATAAATTATCTCAAGTGTTTGTAGGTTTAGCAATTTTGTCAATTGGTACAGACCTTCCTGAAATTGTCATCGCTATTAACGCTGCTCTTCACAGTGCAATTGGGAATACGGATGCTTCCGGTATAATCATAGGTAATGCAATTGGGAGCAGTTTTAGTCAGATAAGTCTGGTATTAGGGTCCGCAGGGTTATTAGGTTATCTGACCCTTAAAAAACGACATCTTTTTGAAGATGGTATCATGCTATTAGGGTCAGTTATATTGGTCATATTATTGAGTTTTGATGGAAAGATCACCAGAATTGATGGAATTGTTCTGGTAGTGGTTTATTTAATTTATTATTTTAGGTTGTTCCATCAGGAACGGATCGGTAAAAAAATTAAAAAGAAGTTCACTAAGACTATTAGAAAAGATATAATATATCTTTTCGTGGGGATTGTTATTGTAATTTTTGCATCAGAATTAGTAGTAGATAACTCTATAAGTTTTGCAGAAAAATTTCACATTAGACAGTCATTTGTAGGAATAATTATTTTAGGTTTGGGAACGAGCCTTCCGGAACTTGCACTTGCATTGAATGCCGTAAGAAAAAAAGCCGGTGGATTATCTGTTGGTAACCTTATTGGCAGTAATATATTTGATATGTTAATTCCTATTGGAATGGGCGCTTCAATCTCAGAACTTAAAATTGAAAAAAATTTACTGCTATTTGACCTCCCTTTTTTATTAGTACTGTCATTCATTGTACTCTTTTTCTTCTATAAAAAGAAGGGTCTCCAAAAAACTGAAGCGGTAATTTTGATCAGTATTTTTGTGCTTTACGCTGCTTTGAAGATTGTTGGTGTATAAAACCAAATGAACCTGGAGTTACTACACAAAGAAAATTGACTAAAAACAGGACGTTTGAAGCTAGAAAAAAGGTTCTATCTCATCTCGTTTAGAGAAAAATTAAAAATTTATCTTTATTTAAAAAAAATGAGGTGTTCAAAGGGCATTGTTTCCCCAACTGATTTCTTTCGCTTGCTGAAACGATGTTCTACAAGAGGTGTGAATGTGAATACTCAACACTGAATAGTAGCATGATCAACTTTAACGCCTCTGATAGATAATAGATCTTATACATCTGTATTACTATGAGTAAATCTTATACCGATTTCTACATTAAAAATAAAGGGTATTTGTACAATACTAAATCAGAAAGAATCTCCTTCTTTCCAATAAAAAGTATGTTGACATAATCCGTATATTAGTAATATTCAATTTAGTATTCCTGGATAGAAAAATTGTTCTTTTCAAAACACGTCAAGTATGTCATTATTTATGGACTTTCACAAAATCGATTCAGATGCTATTACTGAA
>CAZQRD010000170.1:0-3072 GCA_964595535.1 uncultured Flavobacteriaceae bacterium
TTTTTTCTGAAAAAAACAACAAGGCCTCAGCGATTTTTCCGGGGCCTTGTTTTTGTACCTGATTGATATACTTCTTATAACTCTGTATTTCGCGTTCACATAAATCAGTGATGATCTCAAGAGCGAATTGTCCATTTTGTTTGATAAAACTTTTAAAAACACCGAATTCTATAAAACAAACTTTGGTTTCAGCAATCGCGGTAGCCGAATATTCATTGATTTTTGCCCCAAATGTTGTGGGAATACCAAGATAGGATGGTGCCTTTACGATTTTTAATATTTGTTCTCTATTAGGACCCATAGTATGAACCTTTACCAGCCCTTCTATTACAAACACGATATTATACGACAGCGTATTCTGAATAATGATCTTATCACCTTTTTGAAATACAGCCTGATTACAATTATCTCCTAATTTTTGTAATTCTTCAGGATCTAGTTTTTCAGTGGCCTTTGATTTAGTGTTACAATAATTACAAATATCCATCATCGTATAGTTTAGATTTTATTCGTAGCATAGACTTAAATTAATCGATAAAGGGCAGAAATTATAAGCGATACATTGAACAAAATTACTAGAGTAAAGATAAACTTAAAAATAATATTTATGACATATTTTGGTTTTTTATAATCTCCCCCGACGTCAATGATAGAAACCCTCACGAATACTTAATTCGATATAATGGGATGAATAAAAAAGAACCAAAACACACTTTTATCAAAAGCACCTTTGTATGGAGTATGGCCGAAAATAAACAAACAAAGAATATAATGTCATGGCAATCTAACTCATTAACTAAAGAGGTTTTTTAAATAGTTTCTTTACGCTCTGCTCAATGGAAAGATAGAAAGGCGAATTGCGTAGGGTTGATAGTTCACTTAATAAAAGGTTATCTTGTATTCAAAATGGATGTTTTTATTTTTCAAGCTTGTTTAAAGACTAATAAACTAAATAAAGAATTATGAATCTAAGCGATAACACAATCTTAATTACTGGTGGTTCAAGTGGTATTGGTTTTGAGATGGCCAAAGAATTACTCAAGAGAAATAACAAAGTCGTCATCACTGGCCGAAATGAACAAAGGCTGCAAAAAGTAAAAGATGAATTGGATGGGGTGATTGCCATCAAAAGCGACGTAAGTAACCCTGATGATATTAAGGAGCTTTATCAGCATATGACAAAAGAATTTTCTGATCTAAATATTTTGATTAACAATGCGGGAGTCATGGCTACCATCAACTTGCAAGATCACAAATTATCCCCAAATGATTTAACAAAGGAACTGGATATCAACGTAAAAGGAACAATTTGGATGAATGATGCCTTTCTGCCCTTACTAAAAGGAAAGAAAAATGCAGCTACAGTTACGGTTTCGTCTGGGCTGGCGTTCGTTCCTTTACCAATTTCACCGGTATATTGTGCAACAAAAGCGGCACTTCATTCGTACACACAATCCCTTAGGGAGCAATTAAGAAATACAAATGTCAAAGTATTTGAATTGGCTCCTCCCGCGACTAAAACGGAATTACTGGCAGATTTCGACAAGGAAGATATGGAAGGCATAAAGACCATGTCGGTTGAGGCTATGGTAGCTGACTTTTTCAAGGGATTTTCCAAAAATAAATATGAGATATGCCCGGGACAATCGAGTCAAATGAAGTTTATGAGTCGCTATTTCCCTAATTTTATTCTCAAACAAATGAGTAAGACTGTAGATAGAATGCATGCCACTCAGAACAAATGAATACTGGCGAATACGGGTATGGGGAGACTAAAGACCCCTGAATGAAAGTGATATTAATTTCTGAAATTGTGATATGGCATCTTTATTAATCCAATAATGAGCAACCTTCAGATTTCCGGTTATAAAAATATGGAGTTCAACACTTGATTTTAGGAAGGGTTACAATTGGCGACAGCAACATTAAACATTTAAACTACGATGTTCTAAAGCACCTATGCCATAGGAAAACAAAAGACATAAAGGAAAGGTCTCGTAAAATTAAGAAAAATCAAAGTTGGTAAAATTGATTGTTATTAGTTAGTATCAACTACACAAGAGACGCTAATTGGTAAGAGCACATCGTTGATCACATGAACTATACCGTTTGAAGCGAATTTATTCGATTCATTCAAATCTATAAATGAGGAATTCACAATACTCTCAATACTCCCATCGCCTTTTATAGTCAACGATTCACCGTAGAATGTTTGAACCTTTTTATCTTGATCGCTCAGAACCAGGTTGTCCAGGGCCAATCTTTGTTCTACGACATGGTATTGCAGGATGTCTCGAACGAGTCCTGGGTTACCGATTTCAGAAATATCTTTCGTTTTCATACCCAAGCAGTCGTATAACCTAAAAAAAGCCTCATTGTTAGGAACAAACACTGTATGCTGGTCTATACCGGTTTCAAATTTTTCTACAAGAGCGGTATATAATTCCTCATTAACATATTGTAAAGCCTCATAAAGTTCGGTAAAGCCATTTTCAAGAAATATTTCGGTGATCGATTCTGACGTTCCTTGGGGAAGAACATTAATTTCCCTAGTCGAAGCTTCACTAACGGAGTCCATATCATCAGAATTGCATGACAAACTAACCAAAACTATGATGACAAGAAGTAAAACATTCCAGCCCGATTTTAAGAGGAAAAGAGGTTTTCTAAAACTTTTTACGATATCGATTCTATTCTTCATGTTGCCAAAAATACACATAATTGATAAGTATGAAGGCTTTTTTTGTATAATTATATGTTAAAAAAGTTAGACAAGAATAATTTAAAAATTACTATATAATCTGATAAAGAAGCTGACTGGCATCGGAGAACTCATAAATTTAGTTGTTCATATTCGTTTTTGGAGTAGCAAATGAAACAAATCAAAATACCTGCCTAGACAGCATGGTGGGCTTAAACCAATAGAAAAGGGATAAGATAAAAGAAGGTGTTCTTGCTATTCCTTGGAATAAATTTTATTTTAAAAACTTAAAAAAGAACCATTTCATTTATCAAGAGAGATTTTTGACTTATCATTTTAACAATATAATCACTCTAAATTTTAGAAGCAAT
>CAZQRD010000171.1:0-3064 GCA_964595535.1 uncultured Flavobacteriaceae bacterium
CAATGAGACAGGGACCAATACATGTATTTTCTATCCCAAAGCATCTATATTTTTATCAAAGAACATAAAAAGAGATGTGGTCAGGGGCTTGGGACTGTACCATCATCTCCGGCAACAGTATCTAACTTTTTGAATTTCTTCCCCACCACTCCCAATTAGCACGTATTTGTTCTTGGAGTTCTATACCCTTAGAGGGTCACACATTTTGTCGCACGATTGTTTAATTGTTAGATGTAATTTATACCTTAGTATTAAATACAATACACACAGACCCCAGCAATTAATTCTACACTTCTTAATTTTGTAATTTCTATTTTTTTGCAAGAATTTTTGATTCTTGTCTCAAAGAGTCTGAAAGTTTAAACAATGCAATGTCCATTTTTCGCCATTTTTCCAACTCGTTTTTGTTCGTAATTTTATCTAAGTTTGATTTGAAATTAATCATCCCACTTATGACTGGTTGAGTTTCACCTTAAAATGGTAATTCAGCCCAATCGAGTTGATAATAACGTTTTGATGCATTTAGCCATTCTTCGGTTCCATATAAATTCCTGTTTGCAAGAATAGAACCTATATTAATAGTTACCTTGTATAATTCTAAAAGCGTAGCTTTGTTCTTAATGTATTCCTCTTCTTTCGCAGCCCGGTTACTTCTAACGGTTTATCTTTATGTCGACATTCATTAAAAAGCTATCTTATGAGAATCCTAAATATATTTTTTTGCTTTTGCCTATTACTCGCCTTAAGCTCATGCTACTCAGTACGTTTTCAGGTTGAACAAGGACAATGGGAACCTGCCGATAATGAAAGAGAAGATGCCTATGCCGGTTATAATGTCTATACCCTTGACACGGTGGTTACAAGAAAACCCACTACTGGAGCTCATTATTTTAATATTTCAAAATGCCCTTCTCAGGCCCTACATACGGTGGAGTACAGAGCAACTTTTGGAGGTGTATTATTAAATGCTGTCACCTTTGGCAGAAAAAAAAAGGTGAAGATCAAGTATGTATGTATTAAAGAAAACAGCAACTAATATGGCATCTACTAAAATTGAAAATAGAACGCGTTGGAACACACTACATAAGAATGGCCCGTTCCCATTAAAAAAAATGCTAACTACCAGATTGGAACCCAATTCCTCTGGTTTATCCGATTTTGAAAAATACAAGGATGTTGCTAAAGAGATCAAAGATCTGATTCTGCAAGCAGCCAACTCCAATGAAAGCTTTAGAGCCATTGGTTCTAAATGGTCCATGTCAAATATTGCGCATTGTCAAGACCGCATGCATTTTAATTCCTTAATGAATCTGAAGTTCAATATTTTTGAAGGAGAAATTCAGCAAGGTTCTAATTTTAAACACAGCAATTTGTTTTGGTTTCAGTGCGGAAATCAGATCAAGGAGATTTCACGATATTTAGAAAAGCGTGGAAAATCATTAAAAACAACAGGAGCCAGTAACGGTCAGACCATAGCCGGTTGTATTTCTACCGGTGTACATGGTTCTACCCTAGACATAGGTTCAGTTCAAGACTATGTAGTGGGTCTAAACATCATTACCGGGCCCAATCCAAATGATAATGTCTATATAGAAAGAGAATCGAAACCAGCCTTAAGAGATAGCTATTTTCAAAATTTGGATGCCCGAATTATCAGAAACGATGAAATTTTTAACGCCGCACTGGTAGGACTAGGTTCCATGGGGTTTATTCATGGAGTGGTGATAGATGCCGAAGATCTATTCTTATTGCATCGTTATGTTAAGAAGGTGCCTAAGGCCGAGGCACTTCAACTAGCAGATACCTTAGATTTTTCTAATTACGATCCTAAGATTCCAGGTTTTGATTATGCTGGTGTTCGTCCTTTTCATTATAAGGTTTTTATGAACCCCTATAATAAAAATGAGAATAAATATGCGGTAGAATTTATCTATAAAATGCAGTATTACGAAGATTATAAAGCAGATTTTGGAAACCCTATCCCCTTTCAGAAACAATTTGTCTATTTGGATTTAATATATCTCTTTATTAAAATTGCTGAAAAATTTCCTAATATTATTCCAACATTGATCAAAGCTCTCAAAACTTCCATTTTACCTAAAGAAGAAAAGACAACTGTAGGAAAATTATCCGAGATCTTTTGGGATGCAGGTTTTCAAGGAAAGGCATTTGCTTGTTCCTTTGGTGTAAGTCATACCAATTCTTCCAAGGCCTTGGAACTATTAGCAAAATTGACCAGAAAACATCCTGTTCCTGGCATTTTTGCCATGCGATTTGTTAAAAGGTCTAAAGCAACCCTTGGCTTTTCAAGATTTCCTTTTACATGCATGGTAGAAATTGATGGCATACAATGGAGCGATAAAGACAACCTTATTGCTCTAAAAGATTATTCTACCAAAATGATTGAAGTATTAAAAAGCAATCACATTCCATTTACAATTCATTGGGGTAAAAATGCCAATTGGGAATTCCCTGGCTTGGTAAACCATATGTTTGGAGTCAGAGTAAAAAAATGGAAACAAGTAAGAGAGCATCTGCTTACAATTCCAATACAAGATGTGTTTACAAATAATTTCTTGAAGGCTACAAAACTTTCAGACCGTCTACCTCTTGGAAATGATCTGATTGTTTAGGCAAAAATTAAAACCACTAACCCGTGCAATCAAATATTAATGGAATAGCTGTTTGGGCCTGCTATAATTTATCTTTTATTTAGACTTTAATTAAAAGTACTCTAACGTTTTGGTTAAGATTTGTTGCGGTTAGATTCGGCCTTTATATTCCATTATGAACTAGTTGTATAAATTTCCACTTACTTCGGGTTAAGCTCAAATTGAGCCATAAATTTTAACCGTTGTTGTAAGCCGTTATTATTTCATATTCAATGTCTGTCATGTATATTTTGTCAAAATGATGAGTGTAAGGATAAAATAATATTTTCCCATCATCATACATTAATTTTGCGATTTCAAGATGTTTTTTATAATTGGAAGAATCATTTAGTTTTTTATAATTTTCAAAGGCAGATATTTTTTTACTACATTTATTGTGTATAGCTCTCCTA
>CAZQRD010000172.1:0-2996 GCA_964595535.1 uncultured Flavobacteriaceae bacterium
AGGCAAAAACCGCTCTGGAAATTTTTAATCGCTCAAGAGTTCAAATTGAAAATGCAATTAGTGTTTTACAAGGAACGGCACCTAGAAGTATTCCGAGAGGCTTGCCATTGTACGATCAGATTTCTGTTCCCGAAATTCCGGTAGGCCTGCCTTCGGAGCTTTTGGATAGAAGGCCCGATATAGTCCAGGCAGAAAGAAGACTTCATGCTCAAACACTTAGAATAGGTGTGGCAGAAGCATTAAAATATCCATCATTAACCCTTAGCTTGAATATGGGGGCCCAATTGGTAAACCCTTCATTTTTATTTGCAGATTTGGGCGCACAATTATTAGGGCCTATCTTTAATGCAGGAAAATTGAAAAGAAATGTTGAGGTAGAAGAAGCCAGAACCAAGCAATTGCTCTTAGATTATGAATCATCTTATCTAGTCGCCTTGCAGGAAGTCGAAGATGCGATGATTGCCGTTAAAACCTATAGAAGAGAATATGAATTGAGAAATGAACAAATGGAAATGGCCACAAGAGCCTCTCAACTTTCCTGGGTGCGCTATGACGGTGGGCTAACAAGCTATCTTGAAGTATTGAATCTTCAAACATCACAATTTAATGCTGAATTAAAAGCTTCTGAAGCCTTTAAAAATGAAATAACCTCTATCATTAACCTCTATGAAGCCCTTGGAGGCGGTTGGTATGTTGAGCTAGAGACCATTAAAGAATTAAACTAATTTAAACCCATTAATAATGAAAAATATCGATTCCAAAAATCCAATTGATGTTTACATCAAAATCGTACTGCTCTCTTTACTTCTGATCTGGAGTTTTTATATTGTGCGCCCCTTTATGACCCTAATTGTTTGGTCCATTATTGTGGCTGTGGCCTTGTATCCTTTTTATCAGAAATTGTTGAAATTGACAAAAGGAAAGAAAAAGGGACTTGTGACCTCTGTCTTTATTTTGATACTTGTTGCCTTGATTATTATGCCAACAATAAGTCTAACCGGGTCTATTATTGATTCTGGTCAAGAATTGTATCAGAGTTTTAATGAAGGGACCCTTAAGGTACCGCCTCCTGCTGAAACTATAAGAGAATGGCCTTTTGTTGGAGAGAAGATTTATGCAGCCTGGTCAAATGCTTCACAAGACCTGGAAAACTTTATTGTAAAGTATAAAGATGAAATTTCAAATTCACTGAGTTGGGTTTTTAGCAGTTTTACAGGATTAATGGGTTCGGTGTTTCTGGGATTATTTGCCTTGGTCATTGCCGGTGTATTTATGTCTTCAGCTGATGCCGGATACCAGTCGGGAGTGAACTTTGTAAACAGACTCTCAGCAAGTAAAGGCGAGGAGTTTATGGCTATGTGTATTGGTACCATAAGAAGTGTTGTCAAAGGTATTCTGTTGGTTGCTATTATTCAGGCAGCCCTGGCTTATCTTGGCTTTGTTATCATTGGATTGCCGGCCGCAAGTCTTTTTGCTTTATTGGTTTTGATCTTAGCCATTGTTCAAATTCCTGCTTTGCTTGCCATGATTCCTGCCATTGCGATTGTATTCTCCTATGCAGATACAACACCAGCGATCATATTTACAATCTATATAATCATTGTTGCTCTCTCAGATAACTTCTTAAAACCAATGCTTTTAGGTAAAGGTTTAGCAACACCCATGCTGGTTATTTTGATCGGTGCACTTGGGGGTATGATGTTACAGGGAATATTGGGGCTTTTTATTGGACCTGTGGTACTTGCCTTAGGGTATCAGATATACTCCAACTGGGTTGCGGAAGGAATGACAGATGCCAAAGTGGAAAAAATAGTTAAAGATTAAAGCTGTTTAAGAATAGAAAAAAAGCTCCTTTTAAGGAGCTTTTTTTTAGTTTTTTTCCTGATCGTCAAGATCCTGTAATTCACCTAACTGTTTGAGAAGATCAAATGTTTTTTTTGCCTCCTCCTCATCAATCATGCTGATTGCCGCTCCAACATGCACCATGACATAGTCTCCAACTTTAGCTTCGGGCACAAGGGTCAGGCTCACTTCTTTAATAATTCCGTCAAAAGAAACTTTACCAACTCTGAATATTTCATCAAGCTGATGGGTTATTTTTATTAGTTTCCCTGGAATTGAAAGACACATTTTGTAATTTTTAGGAATTGTGATTAATTATTTTTTGTTCTGTTTTTAACCAGTTATACCAGGCATCCATTCCCTGACCAGTGGTCGCTGAAACTTCAAAAAACTCCAACTTTGGATTGATCTGTAAGGCATATGACTTAAGTTTTTCAAGGTCAAAAGTAAGATAGGGTAAAAGGTCTGTTTTATTAATCATACAAATGTTCGAACTGAGGAACATATCGGGATATTTTAAAGGTTTATCCTCCCCTTCTGTTGTGCTGATAATGACTACTCTTTTTCTTTCTCCAAGATCAAACATAGAAGGACAGACCAGGTTTCCAACATTTTCGATCATAAGGATTGAATCTTGTGCTGGATTTAGTTGTTTTACTGCATCATAAACCATATCACTTTCAAGATGACAGCCTTTTCCGGTATTAATCTGAATAACTGGAACATTGAGCGCGTCGATTCTATTAGCATCCTGCATGGTTTGCTGATCTCCTTCGATCACGGCAAAAGAAAGATCTCCTTTAAGATCTTTAAGCGTTTTTTCCAAAATACTCGTTTTACCTGAGCCCGGAGAGCTTACAAGATTGAGTACAAAGAGGTTTTTTGCATCAAAATATCCTCTGTTCCTCGAAGCCATAAGGTCATTGTGTTGAAGGATATCTTGTTCTACTTCGATTACTGTTTTTTTGACCAAATCATGTGAATGATCGTGTCCATGTGAATGACTATGCCCATCATGACCATGCTCGTGATGACTGTGTTCCCCATGTGAATGATCATGATCAAGTGAGTGACCAGTTATTTCATGGGAATCATGATAATGATCATTAGAATGATCTGTTCCAGGTTTTTGAATTTTAACCTTTCCTTCAGGG
>CAZQRD010000173.1:0-2929 GCA_964595535.1 uncultured Flavobacteriaceae bacterium
TCATTCCAAGTATTAATCTGCAACGCTATCAGAATCCCAACAACCACAAGTACAATTTCACCAATAGCATATCTCATATACTTTAAAGGCTTATTATCATCTGCCATTTTTTTACGTATTTTTCTGAAGTAGGGGATCATCTTATAGGTTTGATTCCTAAATATAGCATTAAACCCTTAGTTGAATGTATTGTTAAGGACGAATGGTATTAAATCCTTTACGGAAGTGTTTAAATACTTATCGAGAAGAGAACTCCAAGAACAAATACGTGCTAATTGGGAGTGGTGGGGGGAAGAAAAACCCGAGTTATAAGATTGCTCATCAACGTTGTTAGCCTTTAGTTATTTTATTACTTAATTAGTAGACCATTTTTGCCTTGGTTATTCCTTTAGTTCTTTTGCATAAATTCCAACAAATCGTCTTAAAATTTCCTTAGAAACTGGAGTTTCAACATCTTTAATCGCTGAAATTAACTCACCTGCTTGTTCAGGCGGAAAATAGCCGTGATTTTTGTAGGTATTTATTCTTAGAATAAATTCGTCAACATCAGCTTCTGGATGAAATTGTGTTGCATAGATGTTTTTTTTAATACGAAACATTTGAACAGGACAAGGCTTAGAAGACACTAAAAGTACAGCACTTGGAGGTACATTATCGCATGCTTCCTTATGTCCTATAAATGCAAGAAATTGTTTTGGTAATCCAATTAGTAAAGCATCTTTTTCTCCTTCTTCGGTTATAGTAACAGTTATACTTCCTAAAGGTGAAGAATATTTGCTAGAAATCGTAGTGCCACAGTAGTTTCCTAGTAGCCCATTTCCCGAACATGAACCAAGAAATGGAAAATCAATGGCAATAACTTGATCAAATAAACTATTAAAAAAAGATTCAATTTGTTTTTGCATAGCACTCTTTTTATTATCAGGACAGCTAACATCAAAAGGACTACCTCCTGCAATTATAGCGCAATAGTTATTTATATCAATTTCAAACTTTTCAAGTTGTTCAACTCGAATTCGATGAACTTGTTCTCTATCTATTTTACCTACTCTTAAAATTGCTTCAAACTCACTATCTGCAGTTTCGTTTTCTGGCCGCATTTGTAAAATGAGAATTTTTTTCATGCTATTATTGCCCTTAGGATAATGTTTTATTTTCAAACCAATTTATAATTGTGAAACACCAAAGTAGTAGCTGGTCTTACAAGATAACTATTTTAGAAATATGCCTTGCTACAGTTCTACTTCCCACTAAGCATATACATCTCCCTAACAAGCTCCTGAGGTTTCAAATTCCCAGTTAGATCAGTTATATAGTATCTTGATTAAATAGCAGGATATCATACTTAAAAGCTCTCTTCTCCTTTGTCTTGATCTGGTTCATACCTTGAAGCATACCTTCAACGAATACTATATTCATCAGGCGGCTGAACTGATCAGAACTTACGTTAGGTTGTCCGTTTTCTTTAGTAAATCCAGAGAAGTATTTGGTGTAATTCATCACTGCAAAGTTAGTCAGTGATGCGAATTGTTGTTGATTAGGTTTGTACCAAATTGCGAAGAAAATTCAAAAAGTTTAGATACCGTTGCCGGAGCCGGTGGTATAGTTCCATGATCCAATACACATCATAATTTCTATACTGATCATTATCAACAGTATGGTTCTTCATTACCTAAATAAAAAAGAGTATTCCTAGCTTTGGATTTGACGCTACAACAATTAGTTGACTTTTACGATTCGCATCCAGATCTTCAAGTAAGTCTAATTTGTATTGATCGCATAGATCATTCTCAGTGCTGCTATCTGGCACTTTTTGTATTAAAATCACGAAAAGGTACTATGCTCCCAATTGAAAATTATGGTTGCTAAAAGTGCAATATGCAGAAGTTATTATTACTAGGCCATGCTTGGGTGCATTGCTACGAAGTGAGAAGTGTTTATTTTACAGAGCTATTTCTCATACACGTCTTTGTTGTGCTTTCGTTATTTTTTATGTTTCTTTTCTAACAAATTCAAAATGATATTAGCTGATTCTATTAGTTCTTCATAAAAATCTTTTAGTTTGACAATCTGGTAATAACGCACAAGTAAAAGTGCCTCAACTTTTTTGTCCTTTAAAAGCTTATTTTCGTCTATTGCCGATATAGGTCTCGGATCATTTTTGTAGTATAACTCTATGAACGGGTCTCTATTATCCTTTTGAATAATATCCGGATATTCATTAAAAATATAAGGTTGAAAATCATTTTGTATGTTAGAATTGGAAATATGCTCTCTTTCGTTAGTTCTTTCAATTAATGCGTAATAATTAAGTATAGCTGTACGTAATTCAGTACTTAAAACTGGAACTTCATTAGATTGAATGAGTGTTTCAATAGCATTAGTATTCGGGCTAAATCGATATTCTGAAATCAATGTTATAAAAAATGTCTTTATGCTATTATCTACTGGAATAAGAGTTTTCATTTGCAACATTGATGAATCTGCAGAATGAATATTTGTAATCATATTTTGTTTTAAGTTTTCCAATTGTTTTTGGTCTTCAAGTAAATTTTGTTTTAGAATTACAAGGTTACTATTTATAGACTTAACGATTTTACTTTGCTCATTCCAAGTGTTAATCTGCAGCGCAATCAATATCCCTATCACCACCAACACAATTTCTCCAATAGCATATCTCATATACCTGCCTACCGGCCAGGCAGGCTTTATTGGATTATTTGCCCCGCTTTCAGCGGGATTGCCAGCAACAATTTTTTTACGGATTTTTCTGAAGAAGGAGATCATGTGGATTGGTTGTTGATGCTTAAATATAGGGAAAATGACGTTACCTTAAGGTCAGGAAAGAGAAATAGACGTCTTTAAGCACGAATATTTTACTGATAAACAGTTTATTACGTGGGTTTCATGAGTCCCGTCCAGACCGCAA
>CAZQRD010000174.1:0-2880 GCA_964595535.1 uncultured Flavobacteriaceae bacterium
AATGCCTTTGAATTATTTAGGATGTATAGTTTTCAGCATGTTGCAAAAAATATCGGCCGATTTCTTTTAGCAATACCAACGGTAATAATTAGAGCGAAAAGAATGACTAAACCATGGACTTGGTCAAATTATGAATCGTATTTAAATACTCCAATCTCTGAAATAAGAAAAGAGTTTGGTATAATAATTTTATAAGGATGGATATTGAATTAAACATCACTGAAAATTTAAAGAACCAGTTTGAACATTATTTCAAACTTGAACTTCGCAAAGGGGAATATTTTCTGAATCCATCGATTGGTGGTGGCAAGGGAATGGAATTTTTAGATTTTCCTGGACAAATGGAATTTTATCACTTTAAAAAATCTTATTTTAAAGTTCCTGTTAATATGAAATCCATTAATCCTGTTGATTCAGAATGGCTACTTATACATATTAACCTTTCAAAAATCAAACAAAAAAAAAGAACTAAAAATGAACAAATTGAGTTTCAAAAGCATCTTCCAATTGGAATACTTCTTTATGGCTCAGGATTAGAAATAGACACTAAATTACCTCCAAATATTGAAATGGAATTAGCTTCTATCCGTTTTAGTCATGCTTTTCTTGAAACTTATTTTGATGATTGGAAATCAATCATTGACATCTCAAAAAATCTCGTATATGAAGACTTAGATTATAAATTAGAAAATACGATTTATAAAGCATTATCCAATATGAAAAATAAAATGGTTTGTCATGCTAGTGTACTCCATTTCATGAACCTTTTTCTTAAGAAATTAAGCACACATTCTAGATCAACAAATCACAAGGAATTGCATACAGTAGACGTAAAGAATTTGTTTGCCGCTTCTGTTCACTTAAGAAATCCAATTGCCCAGTCTACGCCTTCAATTGTTGAACTTGCTTCGATAGCGAAAATGAGTAAAACTAAATTCAAAATTTTATTTAAACAACTTTTTGGTAGTGCTCCGCTGCAATACAGAAATAAAATTAGGATGGAATTTGCTAGAGAAGAATTAATTACTAATCGAAAAACACCAACAGAAATAAGTCATGAATTGGGATATTCACATCCCTCAAACTTTACTACAACATACAAAAAGTATTTTGGTGAATTACCATCATCAATTAACTAAAATTTGTCCTTTATCATTAATTAATAGGCTTTTAGCACTATAAAAGTACTATCAATAACTTCTATTTTAGATAATTAAATAGAAGCTGTCATGAAAAAATTTCAAAAAGCACATTTGTGGTTAATCATACCTTTCTTAATTGCCTATATAGGTTTTTATTTTTCCTATTGGAGCAAGTTAAAAGAAGCTCAATTCCATCAACATTTACATGGTCTCACTGCAACAGCCTGGTATGTTTTAATTATTATACAGCCTTTTTTATATCAAAGATCAAAAATGAATTTACATCGAAAATTAGGAGTTATTGGTATATTTCTAGCTGGAGGAGTGGTTTTTTCTGCTATGCAAATCATTCCGAATAATCTTAGATTAGAAAGCATCTCTGAAAATCTTCGCTATAGTTTTATCTTTGCCGATTTCATTTTTGTATTCGGATTTTCTTACTCAGTTATCATGGCTATAATTAAAAAGAATGATATAAATCTTCATGCCAGATACATGTTTTCAACTGTGTTTTGGGTAATGCTCCCTGCATTAAGCAGATTGATTTATTTTCCACTTTTGATTTCATATGGCTTTCCGACACCAATCTCTTTTCAACAATGTGTTTATATTTCCGGAGGGCTAATTATTCTAGTTCTCTGTGGATTAATGCTTCTTGATTATTCAAAAGAAAACAAGATTTACAAACCATATATTTTAGTTACGATTACTACACTTATTGTACTTCTGACATGGAATTATTTTGGTTATGCAGAATGGTGGAGAACGATGTGTCATTTGATACTGAAATAAGAGCCATCAATTAAAAAATAACGGCTCACATCAACGCGTATAATTAATTACAGCAGATTTTCCTCGCGTGAAATTCACTTGAATTAATTAACTTCGTCCTATGTCGGAAAATCTCAACTGATTTTCAGCAACTACCCATGCACAAACACATACTCGGCAATAAAAAAACACTATATAAAACTACTATTACTAACAAAGAACTGTGGTAAAAACAAATGAATATTCATTAATTTTTAACCAAATTACTTTTATAAGATAACAGCATCTCATTCTGTAGGCATACGCAGAAGAATCATTCAATTATAATGACCTCTCTCTAACTCACTTTTAGCGATGATAATCTTCAGGTGATTATATCGTACTCTTTTGTCAATCAAATGTATAAATTGCCAATTGGAGACACTGAGAATGCTCCTGTGATCAATACAAAGTAGACCTACTTGAGATAATTAAGGGAGGGCTGAGAGCTTTTCCTAGTAACTTTGTAAGTAGTAATATTATCATTAAATTTACATAGGTAAACTCAAGATTGCCAACGAATCATAACCCTATTGCCAACATATATTTAAGAACAAATATTCTTAGTTTAAAACAAAACTATCACAAACCTTAAACAAGCGTAAAATGAAAAAATTAGTATTACAAACCCTTATTATCTGTATTGTGAGCTTTGCTCATGCCCAAGAAAGGAAATATGCTCCTATTCCTAAGGATATCCCAACAGTTGAAAAAGTAAATTCGAAAATTGGCAAACTAGAAATGCCAAATGGATACCCAACAAATGCAACAGCTACTAAGTTGGAAGATGAAATTCTTTATGTTCATGCTGTAGAAGCCTATCTCAATAGCGTTCATGGAGTGTCTTTATGGGCTATGCGTAAAGGTTTCCATGAAGTGGGAGTTAAAGACAATGAATTCTTGGTTTTCCCAAATATGATGGATGGTA
>CAZQRD010000175.1:0-2842 GCA_964595535.1 uncultured Flavobacteriaceae bacterium
TTATTGAAAAAGATGTTCAGGGAAATTACCATTTTAACGGATCATTTAACAATGCAGAAAGCCTGAAAGAAGCCTTGTCTCAATTACCTGAAACGTATGAATCACTTGTTGAAAATGACACGCAACTGCTGTTAGATATTTTTGAAGACATTTTTGATCATAAATCGTTTACAGGAAGATCTGGAACATTTTTTGGTTACGAAGGCTTAGGTTCTATTTATTGGCACATGGTTTCAAAATTAGTTTTAAGCATTCAGGAAACCTGTTTATTAGCTATTGAAAATGGTGTAGATGAGGTTACTATTGGAAAATTATTGGACCATTATTACGAAGCTAATGAGGGTATTGGGGTTCATAAATCTCCCGAATTATACGGTGCGTTTCCAACTGATCCATATTCACACACCCCAGCGGGTAAAGGGGCACAACAACCTGGTATGACAGGACAGGTTAAAGAAGATGTTTTAAGTAGATTTGGTGAATTAGGCGTATTTGTTGCCGACGGGAAACTGTTGTTCAATCCTCGTTTGCTCAGAAGAGAAGAATTTTTAAAAGAACCTGAAACCTTCAAATATATTGATATTCATAAGGAAGCAAAGGAGATTAAAGTTGAAAAAGATTCCCTTTGTTTTACCTACTGCCAGATTCCAATTATATATAAGCTATCTGATAAAGAAGGTTTAAAAGTTGTATTTAATCAAGAAACTGTTTTAGAGTTTACCGGCTTAAATATCGATTTGAAGACAAGCAAAAAAGTTTTTGAAAGAACCGGAGAAATTAGTCAGATCATTGTTTCGATACATAAATAGAGGCCAAAATGAAATTTAGTTTAAAAAATTTACTCATAATAAGCACCTTAATTGCCATTATTGGATGCGTAAATAAGTCAAAAAAAGAGGCTGAAGAGGTGATTAAAGAAATGCAAATGAATAAAGAAAAAGATGCAACTGCTGCTGAGATTCTAGGAAACCCAGATTATTTGGCCATGTCGTATGGAGGTTACAGATATCTTGATCACAGTATTGAGCCTACAAATGATGAGCTAAAAGAAGATATGAAACTATTATCTGCGATGGGTGTTAAAATCCTGCGTACGTATAAAGTGCACTTACCACAAGCTTCTAACGTATTAAAAGCTATTACTGAATTAAAAGAAGAAGATCCTGGATTTGAAATGTACCTTATGTTGGGTGTATGGATTAATTGTAAGAATGCATTTACAGATGAAGAACCAGATCACAACCTGGAGAGTGAGGCCAACGGACCACAGATTGAAGAAGCGGTTAGGCTGGCAAATCAATACCCGGATATTGTCAAAGTAATCGCGGTAGGGAATGAAGCAATGGTGAAATGGCAAGCACTATATTATGTGCAACCTGCTGTAATTTTAAAATGGGTGACGCATTTACAAGAGTTGAAGAAATCCGAAAAACTTCCAAAAGATGTATGGATAACAAGTTCTGATAATTTTGCGTCTTGGGGAGGTGGAGAGGATCAATATCATGTTGAAGATTTAAACAAATTAATACACGCGGTAGATTTTATATCTATGCATACCTACCCTATGCATGATACCCATCATAATCCGGATTTTTGGGGTGTACCTGACAATGAAATGGAATTATCCGAACTTGAAAAAATTGATGCTGCGATGGAACGTTCTATGGAATATGCCAAATCACAATACAATAGTGTGTCTGGTTATATGAAAAGCATTGGCGCTAATAAACCAATTCATATTGGTGAAACGGGTTGGTCAAGCGCTTCAAATGGCCTCTTTAGCTCTGAAGGTTCTAGGTCTAATGATGAATATAAAGGAGCAATTTATCATAAAGACATGCGAGCTTGGACAAATGAAAATGGAATATCGTGCTTTTACTTTGAAGCTTTTAATGAGCAATGGAAAGATTCAGCAAATACAAAGGGGTCTGAAAATCATTTTGGCTTGATCAATTTAGAAAGTCAGGCTAAGTATGCCTTATGGGAGATGGTTGATAATGGAACTTTTGAGGGCTTAACCAGAGATGGTAAACCCATTACAAAAACCTTCGGCGGAGACAAAGAAGCGTTGATGGAAACTGTTTTGGCACCTCCATCAATAGATGAAATAGCTAAAAATAAAGAATAAATGAGCAAGAATAGTTTTAAAATTTACAGCATACTGTCGGTACTTCTAGTGGGCGCCCTAATCTCTTGTGCTGCACATTCCAGCTCTAAAGAAGTAAAAATTTCAGGGCGTCAAATCATGGTTGATAATAGCCCTTACCTGATAAAAGGTATTTGTTACCACCCGGTACCAAAGGGCAGTGACAAACGTGATTTTAGCAATTTAAGTCAAGATTTATCGCTTATGAAAGAAGCTGGAATAAATACCATAAGGGTATATGAGCCGATCGATGATAAAGATGTTCTGGACGAGATACACGCTGCGGGTATAAAAATTATTATGGGCTTTGGATACAATCAAGACGGAAATTTTGATATTCTTTCGGGCACATTTGTCGATTATATAAACAAATACAAAGAGCATAAAGCCATTTTGCTTTGGGAACTTGGCAACGAGTATAATTATCACCCAGAACATTTTGACGGAGATCTTAAAAACTGGTATACAGCATTAAATAATGCTGCCAAAATTATCCATAAAAACGACACTTCACACCCGGTAACCACCGCTCATGGTGAGTTGCCAGATGCATTAGCGCTATCTTTATGCCCAAATATTGACGTTTGGGGCATGAATGTATATCGTTGGGATGAACCGGGAGAGATTTATAGTCAATGGAGTGCTGTAAGTGAAAAACCCATGTACTTATCTGAAGCTGGAGGAGATAGTTATATG
>CAZQRD010000176.1:0-2823 GCA_964595535.1 uncultured Flavobacteriaceae bacterium
CTGCATTTTGATAATGGACATTATCATCTCCGGTTCCATGAATATAAAGTAAATTTCCTTCTAGATTTTTTGCATAGGTAATGGGAGAACCAACAATAAAATCTTCCATGTTTTCTTGAGGCAAGCCCATATAGCGTTCTTGATAAATGTTATCATAGGTTAATTGATTTGCAACTGCAGAGAGTGAAATCCCCGTTTTGTAAATCTCAGGATATCGAAACATCAAATTCAATGTAGCAGATCCTCCTCCACTATGGCCCCAAACTGCTACCCGTTGAGGATCTACAAAATCCCATTTCAAAATTTCCTTGGCTGCCATAGCTTGATCATTTATATTAATCACACCAATTTTTCTGTAAATAGACTTTCTCCATGCACGTCCTTTTGGAGAAGGAGTACCTCTGTTATCTAATGAAATGTAGATGTATCCATCTTCTGCCATATCCCCTTTATAATATCTGTTTTTACTTACATTGTAGGTGTCCTTTACAGTGGTGCCAGCAGGTTCGGAATAAACATAAAACACCACAGGATATTTTTTCTTTGGATCGAAATTTGTTGGTTTTACCATCCATCCGTCCATTTCAATATTATCTTCGGTTGTTATAGTAAAGAATTCAGTTGTTTGTTTTTCTTCTAAGGCTTTTATGTTATTAACTATGCTTTCTTCTTCCGTTAAAGCCTTGTGGTTGGCAACCGTAATAAATTCTTTAGTTTTTGGGGTATAGTGGTTTGAAAAACTATGTTCTGCATAGCTGCCATTAGAAGAAAAAGAATAATCGTGGCTTCCTTTTAAGCTTTCAGGACTTACTAATTTGATTTTTCCTCTTCCGTTTAATTTAGCTTTATATAAATACTTTTGAGTTGCATTATCTGGTGAAGCTAAATAGTACACATATCCTTCTTTCGAATTTATGTGTTTTAAATCGATAACATCGTATTCGCCTTTGGTAATTAACAGCGCTGGTTTTCCCTCCAAGGAAACTTGATATAAGTGTCTCCATCCATCTTTTTCTGATGCCCAAAGAATACTATTCGTTTCTTTTAAAAAACTAAAATTATTTATGTAATCAATTTCATATTTACTACCTATTCGAAATATATCCACCCAAGCTTCATCCGATTCTTCTTGAATAATTGATGTGTTTCCTTTTAAAGCATCCGCAATGTATAATGTACTCTTGTTTTGTTTTCTGTTTAATTGTTGGATTAAAAGCTTATTCGTAGTTGGAATAAATTCCATTCTTATTAAATAATTTTGAGAGGCATCTCCTGGAACATCCATCCATGTTGTTTTAGCATAGGAAAGGTTTACGACACCCACTCTGCATGCAGAAGGTGTTTGACCAACTTTAGGATATTCTATAGGTACTAATTGAGAATAGATAGAATCTGTGTTGTTAATCATATAAAACTTTTTTATGGCGCTTGCATCGATCTGCCAATAGGCAATAGATTTACTGTCGGGACTCCAACGAAATCCATCTCTACAAGCAAACTCTTCCTCATAAGCCCAATCAAAAGTTCCATTTATTACGGAAACCGTGCCATTTGTAGTTAAGGGTTGAATGTTGCCACTTGCGTAATCTTCACTATATAAATTATTTTCAGAAACATAAGCTATAGTATTTCCATCGGGAGAGAATTTCGCAAACATTAGGGAGGAAGGCGCTAAGGATTTTCCAATTTGCGTTAGCGTATTTGTTTTAAAATTAAAAATCCAATAGTCTCCTTTAGTCTTTAGCCTCCATACTTTTTTTGTATTGGTAAACAATAATACTTTTTGTTGGTCTAATGAAAATGAAAAATGGGCGACCTCTATAGGTTCCGTTTTTCCTGATGGGGTAAGTTGTTCTTTTGAAATAACTATTTTTACATCATGGTTGGGCAGGCTATAGGTAACCAATTGGTTTTTTTCTAATTTAAAATAAGAGTCCCCATTGTTTGTCCAGTTTAATTGCGCTTCTCCAGTAAAATTAAAAGAGAAAAAATAAATAAATACGAGAATTTTAAAGGTATTTAAATTGATGATTAAGGACTTTTTTGGGTTTTTCATTGGTTGATATTTATGGTTTATTTTTGTTTTTAAAAAACTTTTTGACTTGCACTAACTTCGGTCTAGCTCTGAGAACAATTAATTATAACCGTATTTGTAATCAGTTTTATTCACATATTGCGTTTAGGTAGAAACTTAAACTTTGTCCTCCCTTAGTCCAACTGTCCATTGCCTTTTCCCTAAAAAACGTAGTATGCGTTGGAGAACTAGCTGTAGAGATTGAGAAAAACTTACTTTTCTCATTTTCTTTAACACTTTCAAGCCATTGTATTGTTACAGCAACTTCTCCGACTTCTTCTCTAAAGTTAATTTCATAAGGTTCTAAATCAACTTTAAACCAACCCGAAAAATTATCTTCTATCTCGAATATAATGTTCTCTTGAACTATCAAATCTTTGGGTAGCCCGTTTTTAATATTATAAAAGTTTACTCTAAATTTCAAAGATTTGAAGTCGTTTCCGGTTATATTGAAATTCAAATCCTTAATATGGCAATTCCTTCTCATATTAAATTTCATACCTCTTTCCTTACTCAATCGGTCGTCAACATCTTTTTCATAGTATGAATAAAAATTTGCGTGGGTCAATCCTAGTCCTTTTGATGACCTTCCAATTTTTTTCGGTTTGAGTTTGATTTTTTTCGAACTTAAAACTACTTCATCCAAAGCTGTATTTTCTTGGTGAAGTGAAATAGTATTTGAGGTATACAATTTAGAAACCAAATACCTTTCTGTTTTAAAACCAATAAAGGAAAAAACTACAGTATCT
>CAZQRD010000177.1:0-2805 GCA_964595535.1 uncultured Flavobacteriaceae bacterium
ACTCAATTAAATGGTCAAATGGGCTCTTAATTTTTGCAAAAGAACAGTTAATGAATATTACTTGAATCCCTATATGGGGTGACTAAAATATAAAAGTTTTCTGCAACAAAAAAATATAAGAGACTACCCAAAGTAAATTTCAGCAAAGCATACATTAGTATAAAAACCAACCATGGCTTCCGGCAACTGCCCCAGCTGTCGTTATCAAACTAAGTAGTAATAAAATCCAATGGACTCTATGCATAAATGTAAATGTCTTTGATGGATTTTTCTCAGCATATTGTTTGAAAAGTTTATGGAGTACAAGTGGTTCTAGTACATATAAAACCAATGTAAATAAAACCCAGACTAAGGTCATAGCATGTATCCACCAGAATTTGAATTCAAAGTATCTGTCCCAAGCGTCAAGTATGTACAGCATATAAAATCCAGTTAGGCCAGTCAACAAAGTTGTGATTTTTGCCTGAAGCGCAAATCTTCCTTCTATTTGTTCAAATGTTTTTATCTGTTCTTCCTTTGATTTTAACTTTTTAATAGCAGGAATAATGACAGTAGTTACCATTGCCACACCACCTATCCATAAAATGACTGCAATTACGTGAATTACTCGTGCCAAAGTGAAGTTATCCATTTTACTTTCCTTTTAATGATTGCCAACTATTGTGTATAGTGCCTATAGTGTTTATCTTCTTATATGTTCTATTCCCACTAACCCCTGCTATCACTACCTTTTGACTCAAATATTGTATAAACTGGAGTGGTTAATATTAGTATAGTAGCCAAAAATTGATCTTCGTAAATTTAGTAAAATTAATTGATGATATAAGGTTTAAGAGAACCTCTCAGTCCTCCCTTAACCATCTTCTGAACGAATTTTATTAAGCCTGCTTTGTATTGATCACAGGAGTAATCTCAGGGTCTCCGTTTGGTGATTTTTACATTGTAATGATAAAAAGGTACTTTGACCCACTTGAAAATTATCGTCGCTAAAAGTGCGATATGCGAGGTCATTTTATTGAGCCCTGCTGCTAGCATGGCTACCAAGTGAGATATGAATATTTAACTTTGAAGAACTAGTTAGTGCTTTTCAAATGAGCCTAAAACATATATCCGATTCCTAATGAAAACCCATAGTTCTTGCCTTCAGTATAATCTAATGATATAGCGTCGGTAAAACCATGGTTGTACCTAAAATATGCAAAAAATTCAGACTTAATTTTGTAGGAAACTCCAATGATTCCGCTAAATTCAAATGTTTCTCCAATATCATTGTCTGTTGAATATCTATGAATTATTTCATCATTGACTAAAAAATTGAACGATGGACCTATTTCCAAAGAAAAAGATTCAACTAGATATATTTTTGCCAAAATCGGGATTTGGATATAATCAAGTTTATATTCAACATTAAACGGTGCAAATTCTGGAGCTCCAGGGTATGGTACAGCAAGTAAAACTTCTGCTCCTTTAGCTCCTTGAGTGGAATACAATACTTCAGGTTGCAATGAAAACTTAGAACCAAATGGTATTTCAACTAAACCTCCTATATGAAAACCTGTTTTATACTCGTTGTCTACCAAATAATCTGCGGTCATATTCGTGAAGTTGACTCCCCCCTTTATTCCAAATTGAATATTCTCTTGAGATAATACTGAAGTAGCCGTTAATATTGTTAGCGCAATAATTGATAATGTCTTTTTCATTTTGAATATATATGAGTAAATATGAACCAAAACAACAAGGTGAATACTGATAAATATCAGGAAATCCGTAAAAAACCCTTAGAGGTATATAATTTTCAAGAACAAAGATGTGCTGGTTAGGAGTGGTGGCCAATAGAAAAACCCGAATGAATAATCACTCGGGTTGAAAATTTATTAGATACAAATCATGGAAAACACATTTATTGATTCTAATAATTATAGCTTTATTGTCTCTAAGATACAATTCAAATATTATGCTACGATTACAGGATAAAAATTGGTTCATGGCATTAACATCAATACTGGTAATAGTTTTTTTGTTATTAAAATTATTTGATGTAATAAAATGGACTTGGTGGTGGGTGTTTGCCCCATTCTGGCTGCCAATATCAATCCAGTTGGTTTTAAATATAATTATAGTAAAGATCTATAAAAGGAGGAATCCATAAAAAATCCCCGTGATTCATGTCAGGGGCATACCCTACCAACAGTATGGTTTTTCCTTATCTACATAATAAAGTGTGTTCCTAACTTTGGATATGAAGCTACAACAATTAGTTGATTTTTACCATCAGCTCCCAGATCTTCAAGTAAGTCTACTTTGATTCGATCACATAAATCATTCTCAGGGGTGCTATGTGGCACTTTTTGGGCATGGCCTCACCTCACTAAAAAAGAAAATAGCAGTGCAACCCGCTTTTCCCTTTTAAATTCTCACTTCTCACTTCGCACTTCTCACCTACCTACAAGACAGGTTTAGATAAAAATTATACTATTTTAGCTCATTACTTAATTACTTCATTCTATCAATATCCCATTGCTTCTAACGAATATTGTATATTTATTAGCTTTTTAAAATTAGCACGGTGACTGCATTGAAGAAAATTGACATTATATTTTTAATTTATCTTATTATAAGCACTGTTTTGCTCGTTTTTAGCAGTGATTCGTCTGCTCAATTATCAACGTTTCTATGGGTTCGGCTTTCCATAGTTTTATCTGTTATAGCACTTATTTATACCGCTAAAAAAAACAACAATCCCTTATTTTCCCTCTTGCGTTTATCTTATCCTTTGATTCTAAGTGGCTATTTTTATTCGGA
>CAZQRD010000178.1:0-2786 GCA_964595535.1 uncultured Flavobacteriaceae bacterium
ACAATATGTATATTGCATAGCACCCTGCGGGATGCGACGACACCATATCCAAAACGTTAGCTACAATTTGAAAACAGAAATTATGCATTTAAGAATATTATCTTTTTTTCTACTATTTTCTTTGGATCTATTTTCTCAGAATATAGCGAGAGTTGAAACGATAAAAATTAATTCATCAGAGTTAAATCAAGAACGAGAAATATTAGTTTATACACCCCAACTTTATGAAGAATCTTCTCTTACTAGTTTTGATGTGATTTATGTGTTTGATGCGCAAAATAGGGAAATGTTTGATTACGCTCAATCTACAATTTCCTTTCTTGAAGAATATCTGTGGAAAAAATTCATTGTAGTCGGAATTACTTCCCCTTACATTGAAGAAAATGATTATTCCAGAAATAATGATATGCTTCCTGTTTTACACTATGAAGAATCCATTGAAGCCTATGGTCAATATAGTGGGAATACTGCTAATTTTTTGAAATACGTAAAAAACGAAGTCATTCCTTATATTGAAAGTAACTATAGAACCCTTAATAAAAAAGTAGCGATTGGACATTCGCTAAGCGCTTCTTTTATTCTTTCCTCATTAACTAAAGAACCCGAATTATTTACAGATTATATTGCCATTTCACCTAATCTAGCTTATGATAGAGATAGAGTTGCAAATGAGCTAATCAATTTTGATTATAAAAAAATTAAAAATGAAACTTTCTTATATATCAGTCACGCAAATGAAGCTTCAATAAAACGGTGGAAAAGCTGGAAACCAGCCCGAGAAAAAGTATATCATTTTTTAGAAGATTCGCTAGATTCTCCAAAACTTCATACGGTGATAAAAGAATTCCCAAATGAAGGACATTTGGGAACTTTTCATCCAAGTTATAAGGTTGGCATCACAGAATACCTGAAGTATTTCTCCACTAATTACGAATCATTTTTATCAAAAGAAACTTACAAGATAAAAGTTACGGTTCAAGTTCCTAATAAAAATGACCAAGTCTATTTAACTGGAAATCAAGAAATATTATCAAATTGGAACGAACCCAATAAAATACAGTTTAACAAAAAGTCTGACTACCTAAGAGAAGTAATGCTAACAGTTCAAAGTCCAGTTGAATTTAAATTAACCAGAGGTAGTTGGGATACAGAAGCTTGGATTAAAGGCAACGATGCCTTTAGAAATATTTCAATAAGTCTAAAAGAAAATTTAGAATTAAACTATGAAGTTATCAATTGGGATGATAAAATAGAATAACCACACACAGTAATGGCTCATTAATACTGCCTTCTGCATATCACACTTTTAGCGACGATAATCTTCAAGAGGACACATCGTACCTTTTTGTCATTACAATGAAGAAAGTGCCAGATAGCAGCACTGAGAATGCTTTATGTGACCAGAATAACTCAGGCTTTCTTTAAGATAGTTCAGAAGAGATTAAGTGAGAGCTGAGAGGTTCTCCCAATCTTTATGAAAATAAAATAAAGCTTATATTGCAGTGAGCATATAGTAAGCTTTCATTCTGACCAACCAATAACCAATGATGAAATTCTTTAAAAAAATTAGACAAAATAGCATTAAAGAAAATAAGACTCTTACTTATCTTAAACACGCAACAAATCATATACCAAATGTTGAAGACAATTTAAAAAAGAAACAGTGTTATGAAAATTGAAAAAATAGAAGTCATCCCCTTTGGGATTCCAATAAGAAAATTTGCTGACGCCTATACTGGTTTTTCAATATCTAATGCTGTCTTGGTCAAAATTTACTCAGATGATGGGCATATTGGTTATGGAGAGGCTTGTGCATGGGAACCCGAGTTTTATGGCGAAACGTTAGAATCAGTTAGCACAACAATCGAAAAATACATTGCTCCCAGGATTATTGGAGAGGATCCCAGAAACATTAATAAAATTATGTCTATCATCGATGCGTATGTAGCCAAGATAACATGTGCTAAAGAAGGAATAGATTTAGCACTTCATGATCTTGTGGGAAAGATACTAGACGTACCGGTTTATATACTATTAGGAGGCAAATTTCGAGACATGATTCCAGTTGCCTCAGAAATAGGGATTGATACACCGGAAAAAATGGTTAAAAATGCTAGTGAAGTTTTAGATTTAGGAATTAGGGTAATTAAAATAAAAGGATCAAGTGATCATACTTTGGATGTTGAGCGCATAAAAGCTGTACGCCAATCAGTTGGCAATGACATCGAGTTAAGGTTAGACCCAAATGCCGCATGGGATGTTAGTAGCACAATAAAAACAATGAAACTTCTTGAAGATTGCAATCTTCAACTTTTAGAGCAACCTATTCCTGCGTGGGATTTAAAAGGAATGGCACATATTAGAAACAATATTGGTATTCCATTAATGGCTGATGAAAGTGTCTGGACACCTCAGGATGTGATAAGAATCTCAGAATATGGAGCAGCCGATTTATTGAATATCAAAATTGCGAAATCTTGTGGATTGCATTTAGGGAAGAAAATTGAATATGTTGCTGAATCTCTTGGCCTGCCATGTATTGCAGGCACTGAAATTGAACCCGGTTTTTCTTTAATTGCTAAACTCCATTTGGCCGCTTCGATGAAGATACATCCTTATGCCAGTGAGTTTACTGAATTAGCTCTTCTTAAAAAAAATATATTAAAGAATGATATTAAAATTATCGATGGTTGCGTAAAAGTACCTGATAAACCGGGGTTGGGAGTGGAACTAAATGAAGATATTCTAAATGAATGTAAATACGACAACCTTTAATTCAATTTGAA
>CAZQRD010000179.1:0-2770 GCA_964595535.1 uncultured Flavobacteriaceae bacterium
GATTGCATTTAAAGCATCATTAAAAAAACAGCATCATCGTTTAATTTATGAGGGTTTCAATTTGAAATTTTGGCTAGTTCCAATTTTGGCAATGATTGCTTATGTTTTCCTATTTATTTTTCTTGCTTCAAAATATTTTGAAGGAGACAATGATGTATTGGTATTTCTTTCATTTATCGTTGTAAATATTGTATTCTTTTTGATTTACCAATATTTAATTCGAAAACCAGCTGTAGAAAAACTTAGACTTAAGTCCATAATTGAAGGATTTAAAATGTATATGAGTGCTGCAGAAGAAAAACAAATTGCCCACTTTAATCCACCAGATTTAACACCAGAAATTTTTGAAAAACTTTTACCATATGCCTTAGTATTGGGAGCAGAAGATGTTTGGGGAGAAAAATTTCAAAACTTGATTGACAAATCAATGATTGATAAAAATTACCACCCCTTATGGTATACTGGAAATATTGGAAACTTCGCAGCTTTTAATCATTCATTAAATTCATCACTGTCTAATTCCATTAGCAGTTCTGCAACACCTCCATCAAGTAGTGGTAGCGGATCTGGTGGTGGCGGTTTTTCCGGCGGCGGCGGAGGAGGTGGCGGAGGCGGAGGCTGGTAAGCTCTCCTTCAGAAATCTGTTCGATTAGCTTTGTTATTTTATCAATTCGTTTAATTTAGTTGATGCTGCCAAACATTGAAGATGCACAAGTATTTCAGAATTATTTGTATCCAGTTCATTTGAGCGTAAATCTAGATTTGAGAGTTTGTTATAAAGTGATGAATTTTCTAATATATCCAGAAGAATTATGTCGCAGCTGGTGTTTCCATATCTAAAGCTTCGTGAGGTCTTATGTGATTATATTCTTTTACAAAGTGATTTAAACGTCTTTGTTGTGCTTTTAAATCATAGGCAGAGGGTTTGACTTTCCTATTTAAAATCAATTGCCTGAGATACAATAAACATTAATTTTGTACTTTTATATCCTTATAAATCAACAAAATAGTGTTTGTAGATATAATCAATTTCAAATTTGAAGACTATCTCTGAACCAACTTAACGTCTTTGAGATTAACTAAGAAAGAACATATTGCTTTTACATTAGGAGTTATTCTAATCGGTGGCTTCTTCGGAACGGCAATTTTCTATTATTTACCTGAGTTTTGGAGGCCAGCAGCAGTTTGGAATATAAAAAATGCAATTATAGCTTCAGTATTGTTATTTCTCCCAATTGTTTTCTCCTATCCTTTTACATCAAAAAAAAGAATTTGGCTGTTCTTTGCCCTACTACTATTGGCTGGTTATTTTGTAGAAAATTTACAGGCCTTTATAGGATTCACAGGCAACTCGAACTCGGTTGAAGGGCTTCTAAAATCAATCCAACTGGGTAATAGTTGGATCTATTTGAATTATTTTCTGGTTCCTATAATTTTGACAGTACTATCCCATTGGGCCTGTGGCTTCTTTTCTTTATCATTGTTACGTTTTGTTTCCAATTTAAAAAACAAACATACCTTTTCTTTTAATTCCACGTTCCTATTTTCAACGTTTGCTTTTCTATTGCTTTCCTTTTTTACGATAGCCTGCATGCTTGTTATAAAAAGCGGACCTATATATGTAACTGCATCATTCATTCCATCAACTCGGATAGAAATAAGAGATTTTGAAATTGAGAAGTTGAAAGAAAATTGGTCGTCTAAAGATAATATCCATGAAATCAATACTTTTATGGTAAACACTGATGTTGAGCATGAATTTGCTCAATCAGTTTTTCAGAACATCTTGCTATTGAAAATAGAACCGAAATCTTTTGCATGGAAGGGCAAACACCGTACATCGCTTTTAAATAGTCTTAAAAGTTTTGGAAACCCCACTATGCAACTGTCTATGACGGATAATCCCCAGCGTCCCCAAGTACCTTTAAGACCATCCTATAGTATATCGGAACTTGAGTATGTCTTGGATAAAGATGCAGAATCTAAACTTTCTGAGATTGGTGTGAGCACTACCGAATGGAACAATGCTGTTGCCACAAAACTCAGATTATCAATAAGCCAAAGAACCCTGAAATCTCTTATGGAAACAAAAATCTATATTAATGATATCATTTTAAATATAGAGGATGTTGGAGCATTCAAAACAATCCATAAGGAGTTTAAGAGTATGGAATTTCCAGCCTCTTACTGGGTTTCTTTTTCTCCTGATTCAAGAGCAACATCCCCATTAGGTGTAGTTATATTATTAGATGAGCCGAGGTTATTTGCTAGAGGTATAGGTTTTACCCATGTGGAAGCTATTATATCAAATTATCTAGATAAACAAACAACTAAAATAGAATGGTCAAGTATTGAAGATTTGGTAATTAAAGAATATGAAGATGGTTCAAAAGTGTACTTAAAGGATATCGCCTTAATTGAACGAAGGCGACAAATAGATACTCCCCAAGGTGAAGTAAATGGTGAGCCGTATGAAATTAGAATTGGAGAAAGTTACTAAACGAAATACAGCAAGTGATAAAAATATGTGAGCTTTAAATAGAAATATTGAGAAAAATGAAATTTGGGAAAACTCTACTGATAAATATAAAATGTGCTAAAATAAAAGCTGCGACAAAAGCTGAAAAAGATGCTAAATTATATGCTCGGAAATCTAAATCCGAAAACCCCGCTAGGGTTTTTCGAGTACACACAGAACAAGCAATGAAATATACACCGTGTTGTACGTAGGTTTTTATGTTAGGTTACTATTCAGTTTTTATCTAACTAT
>CAZQRD010000180.1:0-2753 GCA_964595535.1 uncultured Flavobacteriaceae bacterium
GTTTAAAATTTTAAGATTATTCCATGTACAAAAAATATAATAACGTAGAAAGAGTTAAACCAAGTGGACTAGATCTTAAGGATCATTTGGTAGGAGTGCAAAGAGTTACTAAGGTAACCAAAGGGGGAAGAACTTTTAGTTTTTCAGCCATTGTAGTTGTTGGTAATGGTGACGGAGTAGTTGGTCATGGATTAGGTAAATCTCAGGATGTAGCTTCAGCTATTGCAAAGGCTATCGATGATGCTAAAAAGAATTTGGTAAGGATACCGATCATTAACCAAACGTTGCCGCATGAGCAAAAAGGGAAATACGGTGGTGCTAAAGTATTCTTGAAACCGGCTTCACACGGTACCGGGGTTATTGCCGGTGGTGCTGTTAGAGCGGTATTGGAATCAGTAGGTGTACACGATGTACTTTCTAAATCTCAAGGATCTTCAAATCCTCACAATGTGGTAAAGGCTACTTTTGACGCCTTATTGAATCTTAGAGATGCACATACTATTGCCAGACAAAGAGGTATATCAGTTGGAAAAGTGTTTAACGGTTAATTTTTAGCGATGAAAAGAATTAAAGTAAAACAAGTACGCAGTCAAATCAGACGTCCTAAAAATCAAAAGTTAACTCTTGTAGCTTTAGGATTGCGAAAAATGAATCAGGTAGTGGAGCACGATGCTACACCGGCGATTCTAGGAATGGTAAAAACAGTTAATCATTTAATTTCTGTAGAGGAAATCAATTAAGATAGAAGGTTATGGAATTAAATAACTTAAAACCTGCAAAAGGGTCCGTAAAAACGGGTAAGCGAATCGGTAGAGGTGAAGGGTCTGGAAAAGGCGGAACTGCGACCAGAGGACATAAAGGGCAAAAATCTCGTTCTGGATATTCTAGAAAGATTGGATTTGAGGGTGGTCAAATGCCACTTCAAAGACGTGTGCCAAAATTTGGTTTTAAAAATGTCAATCGTAAAGAATACCAGGGAGTAAACCTGGATGTTTTACAGCAACTGGTTGATGATGGCAAGATCAAAGACACAGTGTCATTAGACGTACTGATGGCGAATGGCTTAGTTGGAAAGAACGACCTGGTAAAGATACTAGGAAGAGGAGAGTTAAAAGCTAAATTGAATATCACGGTACATAAATTTACTGCTACAGCTAAAACAGCTATTGAAAAAGCGGGAGGTGAAGCTGTAACTATTTAATGAGAAAAATTAAATGAAAAAGTTTATTAATACCGTCCAGGATATTTGGAAAATTGAAGAACTAAGAAGTAAGATCGTTCTGACCTTAGGTTTAATGGTTGTATACCGTTTGGCTGCGCAGGTACCTCTTCCAGGTATCGATCCAACGCAGTTGACCGGATTGGCCAATAATACCTCAGATGGTTTATTAGGATTATTAAATGCCTTTACCGGTGGAGCTTTTGCTAAAGCTTCGGTTATGGCATTAGGGATCATGCCGTATATTTCGGCTTCAATTGTGGTTCAGTTAATGGGAATAGCGGTTCCATATTTACAGAAGTTACAAAAGGAAGGAGAAAGTGGTCGTAAGAAAATCAATCAGATTACACGTTGGTTGACCATTGCGATTTTGATTATTCAGGCACCTACCTATTTGATTAGTTTACCAAGTTTAGGTATTCCTGAAAGCGCATTTTTATTAGGAACTGGTCCGTTGTTCTATTTTTCTTCCATCCTATTACTTACTACAGGTACAGTTTTTGCCATGTGGTTAGGAGAGAAAATTACAGATAAGGGAATTGGAAATGGTATTTCATTACTGATCATGATCGGTATTATTGCTCGTTTTCCTTCTTCTTTTATGCAAGAGGCTACCTCAAGAATAAATCAATCAAACGGTGGTTTGATCATGATTTTAATCGAAATAGTTATTTGGTTCATTGTGATCTTTGCCAGTGTGCTATTGGTCACCGCTGTTCGAAAAATTCAAGTACAGTATGCTCGAAGAACAGTGGCTGGTAATATTCAGGATGTTGCAGGAGCCAGACAATATATCCCATTGAAATTGAATTCATCAGGGGTAATGCCAATTATCTTTGCTCAGGCTTTGATGTTTGTTCCTGGTTTGATGTCCAGTTCGGAGAACTCAGTGATCAAAACTATAGGAGTTGCATTTACTGATATTTTCGGTTTATGGTATAATATATTATTTGCAGTTTTGATCATAATATTTAGTTATTTTTACACTGCAATTACAATACCAACAAATAAAATGGCTGACGATCTGAAAAGAGGTGGTGGTTTTGTTCCAGGGATCAGACCTGGAAAGGAAACTGCTGATTACCTGGATACGATTTTATCTCGTGTGACTCTTCCGGGCTCTTTATTTTTAGCTTTACTTGCGATACTTCCGGCGATCATTACCCAAGCTGGAGTGCAACCAGGATGGGCTATATTTTACGGAGGTACATCACTATTGATCATGGTGGGAGTTGCAATTGATACCTTACAACAAATTAATGCCCATTTGTTAAATCGTCATTATGATGGTTTGATGAAATCAGGGTCAAAAAGAAAAGTAGCTTATTAATTATGGCAAAGCAACCAGCAATTGAACAGGACGGTAGAATAAGTGAGGCATTATCTAATGCCATGTTCCGTGTGGAATTAGAAAACGGACACATTGTGACCGCTCATATATCTGGGAAAATGAGAATGCATTATATTAAATTGCTACCTGGAGATAAGGTAAAATTAGAAATGAGTCCTTACGATTTAACTAAGGCAAGAATTA
>CAZQRD010000181.1:0-2746 GCA_964595535.1 uncultured Flavobacteriaceae bacterium
TGAAAAAATCGACTTAATGCTCAGTGGAAAATTAAAAGGAAGAATTGTATTGAATCTTGAAATTTAATAAGCAATTGATTTATGAAAAAACTATTAATAACAACATTTATTTTAATCGCTGTGATAAGCAGTCATGCTCAGGAATACCACCTAACATCTCCAGATGGATTCTTGAAGGCCAAAATCTCTATCAGTGCTAATGCTCGTGTGGAAATTTCAAAACGGAACGAGAAATTGTTGAATCTGGATGAAATTGATTTGATAGCAGTTGATGGTCAACTGGAAGGAATGAGAGTAAAGAAGTCCACCAATCAGTCTGTAAGTAAAACTGCTATTCCAGTAATTAAAGAAAAAAGTGCCAGCTATCCCGAAAATTATAACGAGTTGACCCTTACTTTTAAGTCAGACAAGGGACTTACTTTCAGGCTTTATAATGAAGGCATGGCCTACCGATTCACAAGCTCAGCAAAAGATAGCCTGACTATAATCAGTGAGAACCTTACCATTCAGTTCCAGGAAAGTGATTCAACTCGCTATCAGTCATCAAAGTCATACAATTCATCCTATGAAACGCCATATGAGCATGATCGCTTTGGCGAAATGGAGTTGGACAAGCGATGTTATTTGCCTCTACTTGCAGAAAAAAAGAATGGGTCTTTGGTAATGGTTACCGAGTCTGATCTTTACAATTTTCCAGGGTTGTGGGTAGAGAACAAAGGAAATGCAGTTTTAGAAGGGTTGCATCCACCTTATCCGGAAACATATAAATATTCAGGCAATATATACAATCATGGTCAAATATTGGAAACATATGATTTCATAGCTAAGGTAAAGGGAGAGAGAACCTATCCATGGAGGATTTTTGCAGTTGCAGATAATGAAGAAGAACTAATACAAAATAATCTGGTTTACCTTTTGGCAAGTCCAACCGAGTTGGAAGATGTATCATGGATCATGCCAGGTGTGGTAATGTTTGACTGGTGGGCTAAGAAATACATATATGGTGTAGATTTCAAATCGGGCATAAACACCGAAACCGCAAAGTATTTCATTGATTTTTGTTCGGCCCAGGGCTTCAGGTATTTTCTGTTTGATGACGGCTGGTGTCCCAAGGATGACCTATTGTCAGTAAACCCTGAACTGGATATGGATGTAGTGACATCATATGCTGCTGAGAAGGGTGTGGATATTATGCTATGGGTTATATGGCATACACTTGAGCGGCAATGGAGTGATGCCTTTGATCAGTTTGAAAAGTGGGGCATCAAAGGCATCAAGATGGATTTTATGAACAGGGATGATCAGAAGATGGTACAGTTTTATGAATCTGTTGCCAAAAAGGCCGCCGAAAAAAAGATGGTAGTAAATTTTCATGGTGCCTACAAACCCAGTGGCCTGAGAAGGAAATACCCTAATGTACTTACAAGGGAAGCACTTATTGAGTTTGAATACAATGGATGGACTGAATACGTAACTCCTGAGCACCATAATCTTCTTCCATACATTCGCATGTTTACCGGTCCAATGGACTACATTCCTGGTACCACACGAAACTCAACCAAAAACAGCTTTCGGAAATCAGGTGACTTTCCTATGGGGCAGGGAACAAGGGCCCATGCAATGGCTTTGTTTGTCATTCTCAATAGCCCTATGACCATGTTGCCAGACTCACCTTCCGATTATTACCGGGAGCAGGAGTGTACCGACTTTCTTGCCAATATCCCTGTTGAATGGGATGAAACAAGGCTGTTGAAAGGGAAAATCGGACGATACACGATCCTAGGGAGAAGAGCTGGTGATGAATGGTTTGTGGGTGCAATTACAGACTGGGGCGCCAGAACATTCACATTGAATACTCATTTTCTAAATACAGGTAAATATCAGGTAGATATTATCAGTGATGGAATTAACGCTGATACCCGTGCCGAAGATTATAAACGATCAACTATTTACATTCAAAAAGGAGATGATATTGAATTAAATATGGTTTCCGGGGGCGGTTGGGTAGCAAGGTTTACTCCAGTGAAATAATGAAAGATATAATACATACTTAATATGAGAAATGAGAAAACACTTTTATCCGTATTTGAAGAACTCAAAAACGCATTAGTAGAATGCGATGAAAATAGACTGGATGAAATAATCTCAGATGATTATCAGGGATTTAGCCTGCATGGTACAATAGAGAACAAAGAGATTATTTTACAAACCTTCAAACCAGGCAGTATTGAATTAACTAAATATACTACTAGTGATTTACGTTATGATGTGACTAATGATTTAGGTATTATTACCGGTAAAGGCAGTATTGAGGGAATTTATGGTGAGAACAAATTTCAACACGAAGTGCTTTTTACTGATATATTTAAATACGTGAATGATAAATGGAAATATTATAAATCACAAGTCACAGAGATTGCATCTACCTAACAAATCACTAAGCCAGACGCCGAGATCGTTTGTGCGCAATAGCAACAGCAGTACGGGCGTCGGTTAGTTCCACCGATATATGATATAGATAAGAATTAAAAGGTAATCCAAATGAAAGTGTGTATTGTGGGAGCGTCCGGAAAATTAGGACAATATATGGTCCAACACTGTTTAGATTTAGGTTATGAAGTCGTTGGTGTCTGCCGGAGCAAGAGCGTCGATAAGCTTGAAAGGTTCAAAGACCATATTAGTATCTTTCCTGGAGCCACTAATGATCGAGAGCTAATCAAAAAGGCAGTCGCAGGATGCAAGGGTG
>CAZQRD010000182.1:0-2741 GCA_964595535.1 uncultured Flavobacteriaceae bacterium
TGGATTTAAAATGCTGCTAAAACTCAAACAAAAATAACGATGTACAACAAGATGGGATAATTCATTGTGGTTTTGTGCCACACCAAAGTTTAGTATATTTAACACGACTGATTTCTAAAGCGGAAAATCCTAGCGAATTTATCCACAACGAAATCATAGCCTAGCCGTTAGCCTTCAATAGATGAAAATATCGCGACAATTAAAAATGGATCTCAACAAAGTAGCGGTGATCACTATTGGCTATGTTATAATAAATGTTTTTCTCTTTTTTTTCAATTATACGTTAATCAACTCTCCTTATTCCCTTGGTCCGTCTCAAGAGTTTAATGTTAAAAGTTATTTGCTTACAAACATAGTTGCCGGTGTGGTAACGGGACTTCTTGGCGGAACCTTACTTGTTTCAGTTAACAATCAATTATTCCGTAGACGATCATTCAAGTTTGCCATGCTCACTTCGCTCATGGCTTATATGCTAATTTTTCTTCTGGTTACTATAGCCTCATCAATTGCGTATGTATTAGGAAAAGACGGACTACAAGGAATATCGTTTGATTCAATAAAAATTGCTCTAGGGGGCGTATTTGCATCAACATTGATAAGAATGTATTTTATTTTGTGGGGTCTAATCATTCTTTTCACACTTTTCTTGTTACAAGTAAATGATAAGTTTGGTCCTGGTATATTGTTGAAATTCCTTGCAGGGAATTACCACAGACCAAAAAAGGAGGAACGAATTTTTATGTTTATGGACATGCGTTCTTCAACTTCTATTGCGGAGAAATTAGGCAACGAAAAATATTTTAATTTACTGAATGATCTGTTTTTCGACATCACCGATACGATTCTTAACAATGAAGGGGAGATATACCAATATGTAGGAGATGAAATTGTAATCTCTTGGTCGATCAAGAAGGGTACTCAAAACGCCAATTGTCTTCGTTGTTTTACTCAGATTCAAGAAAAACTTGCTGAATTAAGGCCTATCTACCAAAAGAAATATAAGGTTATGCCAGAATTCAAGGCAGGTCTTCATTATGGTTCTGTTATGGCAGGTGAAGTTGGTGTCATCAAAAAGGATATCATCTATTCTGGGGATATACTAAATACTACTGCGCGTATCCAGGAACAATGCAATCACTATGACGTAAACATCTTGATTTCTAAGGAGACTTTTGATCTTATTTCTGACACTAACGGTTATAAATTAATCCCTTTAGGAAGTATTGAACTCAGAGGGAAGAAAAGAAAAATAGACTTAAACACTATACGTATAATTTGATTGTTCACTATGGAAATACTGTGGTTAACAAAAAACAAACTCCATAAAAATCGTTATCGGCAATACTCAAGAACACCATCTAATAATGAATTAATATGAATGAACTAAAACCATTGAAGTGGAAAGATTATATTTTGTTATATGGAGTTCCAACTTTGCTAAATTATATAGCTTGTCAATTGGCTATACCTTACCTTGAAGCAAATAGCGCTTTACCAATAGAAATTATCTATTTTATTAGTGTTGGTGGAATTGCTTTGTTGCCTATGTTTTTTGGTGCCCTTTACTTAGTCAAAAAAGAAATAAATTCCGAAAAATGGTCTGATTTGTTAAGACGAATGAAAGTACATAAACTGTCTAAGAAAGATTGGGCATGGACAATTTCCACTTTTATTTTACTCAGTATCACATCCTTTCTTATTGCAAAGGTTTTAATGCCGAAGTTGGGATTTGATGCAATACCATTTTTCTTTAAGAATATGCCTTTAGACAGCAGTCACTTATGGATACTATATGTCTGGCCAATCTTTTTCTTTTTCAATATTTTTGGCGAGGAGTTTCTTTGGAGAGGGTACATTCAACCACGTCAGGAATTACAACTCAAAAAATGGACATGGCTCGTTCATGGATTATTCTGGGCTGCTTGGCATATCCCTATGGGACTGGATTTAATCTTTGCCTCGCTACCCATTTTCTTTATTTTGCCAGCTGTAGTTCAACATAGACAAAATACGACCATTGCAATAGTTGTTCACGCATTTTTTGGAGCTTTTGGATTTATTGCTATAGCATTTGGAGGTATACATTGAATAAAATGAATTGAAAAACCAACACACAACAAAAAATAAACATACTATGACAAGAAATATTTTAATCATAATTATAGTCCTATTAATCAATTCATGTCGACAAAAGAACATAAAACAAATAGAAGTTGAACAAGGAACTTTAATCAATAATATAACAGTCATATCAGCAAATGATAAAAACATAAATAGTTATTTGGGATATGTTGTAATTGACCAAGGTAAAATTATCTATACAGATACTATAAAACCTCATGTAAAAGGTGTTTTTGAAGTGATTAATGGTGAAGGAAAATTTCTCATTCCAGGATTGATGGATTCTCATGTGCATCTTGCCAATACTGCTGGATTTAATGGACAATTAAAAAATAAATATCCAGAATTAGTAGATGCCTATTTTGAGCAATTGCCCAAAAGTTATTTGTTCCATGGTTTTACTACCCTTGTGGATGTGAATAATTATTATCCTGAATTGGTTGCTAAAATTAAAAAAAGTCCGCTCCACCCAGATATATTTACCTGTGGAAATCAGGTGCAAGTAATGAATGATTTTGAAATGGAGATGCAAGAATCATCTCTTGAAAGTCGTTATCAATCGCCTTTTTTGCATGATAAATACAATACAGAAATATCTTTTCCTGATAGCATTAATCTTA
>CAZQRD010000183.1:0-2699 GCA_964595535.1 uncultured Flavobacteriaceae bacterium
TCAAAAAGAAGATTCATTAGGACTATATTTGCTGGCTGTTAAGGACATACGCCATAGAAATGATATTGCCCCTAAGAATTACGTGGCGCCAACAATCAAACAAATGATCTTGCATAAGAGAAAACTCGAGTTGATGAACGATATTGAAAAGACGATTATGATTGATGCCATTAACAATAAACACTTTGAACAGTATTGAGATGAAGAGAATTTTAATGATTGCTATACTAGCTAGTGGGATGCAAATGGGAGCCCAGGAAAAAGTAAAAATTGATGGAGTTGCTACCGTGGTTGGAGAAAATATCGTTCTGGATTCAGAAATAGATGCTTTTAAACAGGAATTGATTCAACAAAGTGGGGGTCAGATTGAAATTTCAGATTGTGAGATGTTAGAACAGATCATGAACAGAAAGTTATTGGCACATCACGCAGTGATTGATAGTATTGTTGTGAATGAAGGAGAAATACAACAGCAGGTTCAGCGAAAAACAGATTACTTTACACAACAGTTGGGGTCTCCCGAAAAAATGTTAGAACTCTATGGATTTGACAACCTGAAGGACCTGAGAGACGAGTTGTACAGAGTAGAAAAGGAAGGGTTACTTATTCAGAAAATGCAACAACAGTTAACAGCTGATATTGATATAACTCCTGAGGAAGTTAAACGATATTTTAACAGTTTAGAAACTGAAGGAAATTTACCGGAAATAGGAGCAGAGATAGAATTGTCTCAAATTGTTCTTAATGTAGAACCTTCTAAAGAAGAAGTTGAAAAGACCATTGAAAGGTTAAAGGAAATTAAAAAAGAAGTTGAAGAAGGCGGAAACTTTAAAATGAAGGCTATTCTTTATTCAGATGATCCCGGTGTAACCCAAAATAGTGGTTTTTATTCGATCGAAAGAAACAGTCCGTTTGTAAAGGAATTTAAAGAAGCTGCATTTAGCATGGAGGAAGGGGAAATTTCTCAGCCTTTTAAATCGAATTTTGGCTATCATATATTAATGGTTGATAAAATTAAGGGAAAGCAAAGAGATGTTTATCATATTCTCATGCAACCAAAAGCTGATGATGAGGCTGCCGACGTTATTAGGGATTCTTTGATGATATACAGAAAACAGATCCTTAAGTTAGAAATCCCATTTGAGGAAGCTGTATTAAAGTATTCTCAGGACAAAGACACCAGGCTAAGCGGAGGAGTTCTTATGAACCCTGTTTCAAGTGATACACATTTTGATCTTACAAGAATGGATCCTGAATTGTATGCCAAGGTCAGCAATTTAAAAGAAGGAGAAATCAGTGAGGTATTTTTAGATCAAACAAGAGAAGGACTTAAGATGTACAAGATTCTGTTGTTAAAAAGCCGTACGGAATCACACACCGCAGACCTTGCCCTGGACTATGTTAAGATCATGGAATTGGCCCTGCAAAAAAAGAAGACAGAGTCTATTGAAAAATGGTCAGATGAAAAGATCATGGATACCTATGTGAATATCAATGATGTGTATACTGAGTGTGACTTCAAAAGTAACTGGGTAAAAAACTAAGAAACATGTCTGATGTTGCAAAAATCAATAGTCTTGTAGAAAACTATGCCCTGTTAAAGAAGGAAATAGGGAAGGTAATTATTGGTCAACATGATGCCGTGGATCACGTCTTGCTATCTGTTCTTTGTGGTGGACACTCATTGCTAATAGGTGTGCCCGGACTGGCCAAGACCTTATTAGTGAATACTGTTGCAAAAGCCTTAGGGCTAAATTTCAAAAGAATACAATTTACGCCCGACCTCATGCCTTCTGATATTCTGGGAAGCGAGATACTTGATGAAAACAGGCATTTCAAATTTATAAAAGGACCCATATTTGCCAATATTATTTTGGCTGATGAGATCAATAGAACCCCTCCTAAAACACAGGCAGCCCTTCTGGAAGCCATGCAGGAAAAATCAGTTACTGTAGCAGGGCATAGTTTTGATCTGGAACTCCCATTTTTTGTATTGGCTACACAGAATCCAATAGAACAAGAAGGTACTTATCCTTTGCCGGAGGCCCAACTTGACAGGTTCATGTTTTCGATATACCTTGATTACCCAACCTTTGAAGAGGAAGTATTCGTGGCTAAAAACACCACAAATGACGAAAACATCAAGGTGAATCCGGTTTTTTCACATAAAGATATTATTGACTACCAGCATTTAGTCAGACGGATACCTATTGCCGACAATGTGGTTGAATATGCTGTAAATTTAGCCACAAGAACGAGACCTGCACGCGAAAATGCTCCCGAAATTATAAAAAATTATATCGATTGGGGTGCAGGACCCAGAGCTTCTCAAAATTTAGTTTTGGCAGCCAAGGCCTATGCCGCTATTCATGGAAAATATTCACCAGATATTGCCGATGTGCAAGCAGTTGCTCACGGAATTTTACACCACCGAATTGTTAAGAACTACAAAGCCGAAGCTGAAGGCATCACTGAAACCCAAATCATCAATTCACTTCTGTAAATTAAAGCACAGAAATACAGTTAGTTATATGCCGTTTAAGGGAAGAAGTAAAGAATCTAAATGAAGCTATTGTGAAAACAATAATTTGTTTGTATATTTGCACGCCTTTTGAACGAATTCAGATTTACAAAAGGAGTAGCTAAATAAGTATTCATTTCTCTTAGTGTTTTAATCGTTAATAAATCTGTAAAACAAT
>CAZQRD010000184.1:0-2687 GCA_964595535.1 uncultured Flavobacteriaceae bacterium
GCTGCGGCATATAAAAAGAATTTGCCAAAAAACCCTGCCAAAGGCGGTATTCCTGCCAGAGAAAATAAGGCCAGCATCATGATCAGGCTCAATTTGGGATTCGTGCGATAAAGTCCTTCATAATCATCCATATTTTCTTTACCTGATGCGGTTGAAATTGCCTGAACAACACCAAAGGCCCCTAAATTAGAAAATATATAAACTGCAACAAAATAAACAATAGTAGTATACCCTAATTGATCATTTGATAGGAACCCAAGTAAAATAAATCCGGCCTGAGCTATTGAAGAATACGCTAAAAAACGTTTCATGTTATTTTGTCTTAAAGCAAATAAGTTACCAACAAACATGGTTGCTATTGCCACCATATAAATAATCTTGGACCAAACTGGTATTAAGGGTTTCATTACCGTAAATAAAATGATCATCAAAATCATAACAGCAGCACCTTTTGAGATTACAGATAGAAAGGAAGCAATACTAATTGGTGCTCCCTGATACACATCTGCTGTCCAAAAATGAAATGGTGCTAAAGAAATTTTAAAGGCCAGTCCTGAGAAGAAAAGTATAAAACCCAAAACAGATAAATTAGATATTGTTAAAACCTCAGCCATAGCATCAAAATAGATCGTTCCGGTCGTGGCATATAAGAATGAAATTCCCATCAAAGCGGTTCCTGATGCCAGAGCAGAAGAAAGAATGAATTTTACTCCTCCTTCGGCCGAATCCTGCTTAAAGGTTTCATAAGCAACTAATGCCGCTACTGGTAAAGTTGCTAATTCTAAACCTATATAAAACATCAAAAAATCACCGGAAGAGATCATAAAATACATCCCTAACAAGGATGAAAAAAGCAGTATAAAAAATTCGGGAGCTTTGTTTTCATCTACGACGAATTTTTTAAGCCAATCAGCCGATTGCAAAATTAAGATCAAAACTCCTATATTTAAAGTGCTTTTAAAGAAATTTAAAAGTGAATGGGTTCTAAACATACCCCCAAACAGAGTTCCTTTATCAATAGGTAAAAATCCAATTAATGTATGGATTGCAAAAAGTACAATAGCAACGGGTACTAAATTTGCTTTTTGTTTTTTATTGGTAAATATTTCAAAGATAATCAACAATAATGTGACTGTTAATAATCCTAATTCATTACGCATTAATAGTACACTCTCCCAATTCATTTTATATAATTTTTAAAGTAACCTTTCTAAAAATGGTTGAATACTTTCTTTTAACATTTCACTTAATCCAAACGGCATAACTCCAATTATTACAACCGGAATCAAAAGTAAAACTAGTCCTACTTTTTCAAACCATGTGGCTTTTGGCAAATCGACATATTCTGGATTACTAAGTGGTCCCATCATTATTTTTCCTACCATTCTCAAAATATACACTGCAGTGATAACTATTGATGAAACAACCAATACTGTTATTACTCTGTGAAATGTATCATCATGTTGAAAAGCACCGACAAAAATGTTCATTTCGGCAACAAAACCACTAAATCCTGGTAGCCCTAAATAAGCCAGTCCAGTTATTACATAAACCGCTCCTATAAAAGGTAATATTTTCATGATACCACCTAATTTGGCAATATCTCTGGTATGTGTTCTTCCATAGACCATTCCTATTAAGGCAAAGAACAGTGCCGTTAATAAACCATGGGACAAAGATTGAATAATAGCCCCATTCCAGGCTGTTTTATTCATCATTAATAAAGCGAATAAAACAAGACCCAAGTGGCTTACTGATGCATAGGCATTTATATATTTTAGATCTTTTTGCATTATCGCTCCAAAGGCACCGTAAACCACACCGATTGCGGCAAGGACCAAAAAGAAATTTGACCAGTTAATCGCTCCCAGAGGCAAAAGATACATAGCAATTCTAAAGACCCCATAGCCTCCTAATTTCATCAAAACACCCGCATGCAACATCGATACTGCTGTTGGTGCCGATGCGTGACCTGAAGGTGACCAGGTATGAAAAGGAAACAATGCACTTAAAACGGCAAATCCTAGAAAGGTAAGTGGAAAGAATAAATTTTGAGCTGCTTCGGGTATATTTACCTGGGCAATTTCTAATATATTAAAAGTCAAAGCACCACCATCGGCATTGGAGTTAAAATAAATTCCAAAGATTCCTACTGATAATACTGCTGAAGCTCCCATTAACATTAATGTTAATTTCATGGCCGAATTTTCCTTTGGTCCTGAACCCCAAATACCAATCAATAAATACATGGGAATTACTGCTATTTCGTAAAACACAAACATGGTAAATAGATCTATAGAAATAAAGAATCCGAAAACTCCTGCGGATAAAACAATCAAAGAAATAAAGAACTCTTTAGGAAGATCGTCAACCATCCATGAAATAAAAACCCCTGCTAAAACTACAGTAGAAGTAAGGGCTATCATTACAACCGATATACCATCAACTCCAATAGTGTAGTGTATATTAAAAGTTTCAAACCAAGTTAGGTCTTTAACAAAAACCATTATATCTGTATTTACAGACCTTTCTTTTAAGTAGGCAAAAATTAAATTTATTGCCATACCAAATTGAACCACCATACCAATTAAAACAACTACTCTTGCCTGCTTTAAGTCTTTCGTAAAACCCAGAACAATAACTGTTATAATAGGAACAATAACAAAAAGTGATAAAATATCCATAGT
>CAZQRD010000185.1:0-2680 GCA_964595535.1 uncultured Flavobacteriaceae bacterium
AAAAGAGAAGCGAAGGGCTTTTAAAATTTGCAAAAACGTATCGAAGTTTAAATAAGATAACCAAGCTAAATCTCAGCCTTATTTCAGTAAAAGAGTTGTTTAGCACAATAAAAATACTAATGCTACCTTCATTAGAAAACAAAAACATTGAACTCATTTTTGAGGAGGATAACTTTGACTTACTAATAAAAATTGATACTTATTTAATTGAGCAGGTACTTATAAATCTCATTTTAAACTCTGTTGATGCTTGTAAAGAGCGAGAAGATCAAAAGATTGTTTTATCAGCACAAAAAAGTCTCGACGGAAAATCAATCTTAATGATTTCTGATAATGGCAAAGGAATACCAGAGGAATTTCTCGATGATATTTTTGTTCCGTTTTTTAGCACCAAAAAGAACGGAAGTGGTATAGGATTGAGCCTGAGTAAACAAATTATGTTACTTCATAAAGGCAAAATTCATGTTAATTCGATTGAAAATAGTGGAACTGTTATACGATTAGTATTTTAATATTGTTTTTTGGTTTGAGAAAGCAGGTAACGTTTTAACGAGATAGAATGTAACAATGAATTAGTGAAAAAATGATACAATGAAATAATGAATTAGTGAAAAAATGATGCTGCACTAGAGCATTAACCTTCAAGCTTGCCTTGTGCTTTAGTAAGGTTTTCTTTATAAATTTTTAATGAGCTATGTCCTACTTCTTCACCTAAGGCTACCGCTTTTTTAAAACAGGCTACCGCATTTTCATAATCTTTATATATTTCATATGCTTCTCCCAAACTATCCCAGGCATTTGAAGAAAGTGGATATTTTAGCGCACTTTCTTTAAAGAATTCTAAAGCATAGTCTGGATTATCAGAATATAGAAAATCATATCCAAATTGATTAAGTGTGCTTTCATCTGGATTGTAAGTCTTAAAAAATACTGTTTTCAGACTATCTGCTACTTCAATTTTTCCAGCTTCTAAATGAATTTTCATAACACCTCTTATCGTACTGTTTGACGGGTTTACTTTATAACCACTATACTGAGAAAGTCTATTAAAATAATCTTGTAAAGCAAGCATACCTCCTGATTCTTTAAACTTTGGATATGAACTTCTATTTGGAAAGCCTTTTAGTTTGTACTCGTCTTTTAAATTATTGGCTCGCAAATGTATTTGATGTAAAATTTCTTGGGCCCTTAAATTACTTCTGTTAGATAAATAAATAATTGTAGTTTCATCATCATATAGCGCAATAAATGCACTGTTACCAGCTAATGCGCCTCCATGTCCATATAGTCGCACGTTGGTGTTTTTCTCTATGACATCATCCCAATTCCTCACCCAGCCATAGCACTGGCCATGCTTATTAGCAGTTAACATTATTTTGGTAAATTCTTTTGATAACAATTCATGCGACTTTACAGCTTCACTCCAAATAAATAAATCGTTAACCGTTGAATGCATACCTCCGGCGGCATAAGCCGTTGATTGATCTCTAAAAGGTGCTTCTGTCGTTTTACCCCCATGTTCAGAGGTCCACCAATCCCATCCATAAACTTCATGGTAGCTATAGCCTTTTGCTAAATTCTTCGAAATGTATTCATTAGTTCCGAATCCTGTATTCTTTAATCCCAAAGGCATTACAATCATTTCATCTAATAGTTCGGCATAAGATTTTCCAGAAACTTCTTCTAAAATAGCTCCTAAAAGATCGTAGCCTAAACTGCTGTATGAAAATTCAGATCCTGGTTTGTTCACTAAATTGGTTCTGCCTATTAATTCTGTCAATTCTTTTGGAGAATGACTTATGTTACCGAAATCTTTCAAACTAACGCCTATAGATTGTAATCCGCTGTAGTGCGGTAATCCGGAAGTATGTGCTAAGAGTTGGTGAATAGTGATGTGGTTTGCTTTCTCCACAGGTAAATATGGAAGGTATTTAGCCACAGTGTCCTGTAATTTTATTGTATTTGCTTCTGCCAATTGCATGATTAACATAGCGGTAAATTGCTTGGTTACTGAACCAATGCCAAATTTAGTATCTATGGCATTAGGAGCTTTTGTTTGTCTATCTGATTCGCCATACGCTTCTTCAAAAATAATTTTTCCTTTTTTTGCAACCAGTACAGCACCACTAAATGGACTTCTTATTTTAATTTTTATTCCTGGATCTTCATAGCTTTCCATTAAATCTCCAATAGTTTTTGGATCTGGTTTAAAAGCGATGAATGCTCCCCAAGCTATAAATACCAAAATTATTGCTAAACTAATTCTCAGTATACGTTTTCTTATATTCATTATTTTCTATTCGTTTGTAAATTAAAACGGCAAAAGTAAAGTGAAGAATACTATTTTGCTGCCTCAAGAGTGTAGCATTCTTACCGCATTTATATGTCTTTTGAAATGACTTATCTGTATATCAGTTATTTACGAAAAAATATTAAAATAAGTTAGGCACAAAAGAGAGAGGTTTTCCATCTTCATTATTAAGTTTAGAAGATGTTTTCATTATAATAATAATATTAAATGATACCGCAAGTAGATATATTGTGTTTGCAATGTAACCTCCTAAACCAGCATCTCCTACAATGAGGTTAGTTAGGAAAATTGAAATTAGCATTCCAATAATGGTAAAAATACTCCATAGCAATTGAAAGGTTAACATCTTTCCTGCTGTGTCATCTTTGG
>CAZQRD010000186.1:0-2674 GCA_964595535.1 uncultured Flavobacteriaceae bacterium
ACTTAACCCTTAATACTTAGCACTTAACCCTTAGTACTTAGCACTTAGCACTTAACCCTTAGTACTTAGCACTTAACCCTTAGCACTTAGCACTTAACCCTTAGCACTTAGCACTTAACCCTTAGTACTTAGCACTTAACCCTTAATAAAAATTACTATGTGCCCTCTTGAAGTTTATCGTCGCTAAAAGTGCGTATTATGTTGAATAGTTTATGGAGTGCAAAGATCTGTTGGCATGGTCGTCCACTCTTCTTGATGTTTGCAATCTGGGCAGGTTATTGTCGATTTTAAGATTGTCTCCATGATCATAGGACTACTTTGTAGCCGGTCGAGTTGATGGCTTCTATAATTTATCAACAAATATTCTTTTTTTAAAATCTTTGACAAGATCATGTTCAATAGAATATACTTCACTATTTTTCTGCATTCCTTTAAGTTTATATTTTCCGAGACTGATAAAAGACCAAGCTTCTTTTGTACTGTTTTTAAGTGATTCTGACAAAACCATTGAGTAATTGACTTTTCGAGTCAATTCTTGAAGTCGAGCGGCAACGTTCACAGGATCGCCAATAATAGTATAGTCTGTTTTAAATCGAGACCCCATATTGCCTTCAATTACCAAGCCTTGATCAAGTCCAAATCCAGAGTTAAGTAGCTTTATTGGTGAGTTTTCTGGAGAATTTTGGCGTAAATTTCGTAACTCTTCCATTATTTCCAGACAAGCATGCATAGCATTGTCGGCGTTAGTAATATCAAAATATGCCAATAAACCATCACCCATAAATTTATTAACCTCTCCACCTTTGTTTAAAATGATCCGACTACAAACCTCAAAATAGGTATTCAAAAACTGGAGCGTCTCTTCTATCGGCATTTTTTCGCTTATTGTTGAGTAGGAAACAATGTCTGCAAAGAGAATAATTCTTTCTACCGGAACAGGTGCAAGGTTAAGAGGGTTTATACCTTTATTAAGCGTTTTTAATATAGTCGGTTGGGTATATCTTTCTATAATGGAATGAGATTCTAAAACTGTTCGGAGTAAAATTTTAATAGGACGCATCAAATCATCAGAATTATTATCAAGGTTGATCGTTTTCATGGACCATGAAGGGAAAAGTCTTTCCTTTACATCATATTCTGTTTTGAGCCTTAGAATTTCCACATGTCTTGCGTCTTTTTCGATTTTTACATATAATCGATCAATCTCCTTATCATCACCCTCAAGAACCTGGAAAAACAATTTTTCAAAATATATTAACAAGCCTGTAATATTGACGTGTTTGTTATTATGACTTGCCATGATTCCGATTGTCTCAATTTCTTTTATAGAAAGTGGGTGGGCAAGTTTACTTATATATGTTATCCTAATCATAATCTCCTTTCTGTTTCGCCAATGGCATGAATTAGATATATACTAAACCTGTTTGCTGGCAAGGCAGGCTTATTTTCAGTCAGTAATCGTTGATAAATCTTTCTAAAGAAGCGTATCATTGGCTCGTTGTTGTCAACTAAGATAGTCAAATTCAAGATTATATGACTAAATGCACACAGGTGATTATCTCAACCCCTCTCTTATCCTTCTCATTTACTCATGCCTTTTTTATTGTCTAATTGTATTCGTGAAATCGAAGATTCAGCGAAGCTAATTCACTCTGCTCATTTCTTCACCTTCGTTTCACTGAACTTTTTTCTAAACTAAGGTGATGCTATGCGCCATTTTTTACATTGTAATCACAAAAAGGGGGTACGCACCTACTTGAAGATTATTGTCTCTAAAAGTGCGCTAAATAGAGGTCATACTCCAGAGCCATGCTTGGCCATATGGCTACCAAGTGAGATGTGGGTATTATATGTAATGGTGTTATTCTTTCTTGCATTATACCTGCCTTGCCGGCGGGCAGGACTGAGTATTATGTTGAATAAATTTTGTTCTAATATTAATTCGGTTGAAAGTTATTTTCTAATCGTATTTATTTATACGGCTAAATACGTAAACCACATAATCCAAAGCGCATAAAAAATCATAGGGCACATTATTGAATTAGTTAAAAGCAAAACTGCAAATGGTTTTTTAAGAATGTAGAGTATGACACCTAAAATCAGATTAATTCCAAATAATAATAAGGTAATTTGCAATATTCCAAAAGCAACACTTTTCTCGGGCCCTACTGCGTAAAACCAAATTCCCATAACAATTATTTCAAGTATGAAAATTCCAATCCCGTATATCAGTATTTTATTTTCCTTCATACTATTTATTTTTTCAAACTTAAATACAACGGTTTGTTTATCACTAGTTGTTTTCAGCAAAAAATGGCCATACAAGTAAATATAATGAATAGCATTGGAAAATGATTAAGCATAAGATTAGTATCCTATTGTGAGCTACATTCCTGTCAAGTTACAAGAAAGGAATTGGGATACAACCCTTGTACCTAACCGTCCGGTTTACCCGCCGGAGGAGGGCAGGCAGGTTTACTACTTAAACCCTTATTGCATCTAGCCTTTTCTGGGTGTGCGTTATATCAAATCACTTGTGTTTTAAGGTCGAATTTGTAACCATTTTCCGCTAGCTCAGCTAATACAGGCTTGTATATCTCTTCTGTTATTGGCTTTAACACCCCTTTTGATCGTATTGCTCCTTCAAGTATCAATCTAGAAGCTATGGCTGCTG
>CAZQRD010000187.1:0-2652 GCA_964595535.1 uncultured Flavobacteriaceae bacterium
TTGATATCCCTATTTTTTGTCATTGAGGTTTTGTTGGTAAAGCCCCAGCTGTTTGTATTGTATGCCCAGACTTGGCATGGTTTTTTTAATGGGTTTCTTGCCTTCTTTTTCGGTTTTATTTTCGTGTACAGTGGTAAAACGTTCTGGCAAACCGTTTTGAAATGGAGATGGTTGTACGTTGGTTTAGCTATCATTCTGTATGGTATTAGATTCGTACTATTTGGATCTGAAGCGCCTGGGTATCTCATGGCCATCGAGTCAAATTGCTGGATATTTGGAGTTTTCGGATTTGGTTATAAGTACTTGAACAAACCAAGTAAAACCCTGAGCTACTTAAGCCAAGCAGCGTATCCTGTTTACATTATTCACATGTTTGTTTTATACGCCGGTGCCATGTTCATATTGCCATTGGAAATACCCATCATGTTAAAATTCGCAGGCATTGTAGCTTTTACCGGTTTAGCCTGCTACCTCATTTATGAATTCATCATTAGAAGGATTGGTTTCTTAAGACCTTTGTTTGGACTGAAATGGAAATTCAACAAAGTAGAAAAGCAAAAATCCGAATATAATAGGGTAGGTAAAAAAGATTTATTGAATATAAAAAATCCATAAGATTTAACGTTGAAAGACGTATCTGAAAGGATAAAAAGAACTCAAACATACGTTAATCGCTAAATCAGTTATATTTATTGGTATATTTCAAGTTAGCAGCAATAATTTAATCTTTATCTAAATGAGAAATTTTATACTAGTAACACTCATCTCCATGCTCGTTTGCTCAGCAGTGGCCCAGTCAAAAGATTCACTTTCGATAGCACTGGATCTCGTTGGCCTTTCGTTTGGAACTTCTGAATTAGACTCCATGAGAACATCAGTGCTTGAGGAGACAAAAAGATTCAAGGAAATACGTAAAATTTCCATACCAAATAATTTGTCATACAGTCTGGTGTTTATGCCACCTTTAAACACCGAAACAATACCAGATAAACAAATTGATATTGACTGGAATTTGGAAAACGATGTAGAGTTGCCAGAAGACAAAGCAGATCTAGCATTCTTTCCAATACATCAACTTTCATCGTTGATCAAAAACAAGAAGATTACCTCTGTCGAGCTTACCCAATTTTTTCTAGACCGTTTGAGAAAGTATGGAGACACATTAGAATGCGTTATTACAATTACCGATTCTTTGGCACTATCACAGGCTAAACGTGCTGATATTGAATTACAACAGGGAATCTATCGAGGACCCTTGCATGGGATTCCTTATGGAGCGAAAGACCTCTTGGCTGTGGAAGGATATAGGACCACTTGGGGAGCCACGCCTTACAAAGATCAACAATTGGAATACACTGCTACTGTAATTAAAAAGCTTGAAAATGCAGGTGCAGTTTTGGTTGCGAAATTAACTTTAGGAGCACTAGCATGGGGAGATGTGTGGTACGGAGGACAAACTAAAAACCCATGGAATCTTAAAGTTGGAAGTAGTGGTTCATCGGCAGGATCCGTTTCAGCAACAGTTGCTGGTTTAGTGCCTTTTGCCATTGGCAGTGAAACTTGGGGTTCTATCGTTAGTCCAGCAACAAGATGTGGAGCGACAGGGCTGAGACCTACTTTTGGTAGAGTGAGTAAAAATGGAGCAATGGCATTGAGCTGGAGCATGGACAAACTAGGACCAATCTGCCGAAATGCTATTGATTGTGCACTGATTTTAGAAGCTATTCGCGGTGAAGATGGACTTGATTATTCAGTTCGGGATTTTCCATTCAATTATGATATCAACAAGGACATCAAGAAGTTAAGAATTGGCATTTTACAGAATGAATTTAAACCAGACGGATTTAATTACCAAAATGACAGTGTCCTGATCGAACTTTTAAAAGCTAATAATATAGAGTTGGTTGAAAAAGAGCTTCCTTCAGAGATCCCCGCAGATGCATTAAGCTTTATCTTAACCGCAGAAGCGGGAGCTGCTTTCGATGAACTGACGCGTTCAGGTAGAGATACCCTATTAGTGAGACAAATAAAAGGTGCATGGCCAAATGTGCTTCGTGCTTCTAGACTGATACCTGCAGTAGAATACATCCAAGCCAATCGCTTGAGACATCAATTGACACTTCAATTCAATGAAATGATGAAAGACATTGATGTACTAATTGCGCCTTCATTTAGTCGTCAACTTCTAATGACCAATTTAACAGGACATCCTTGCGTAGTATTGCCTGATGGATCTTATGCTGAAGATAACCCAGGAACAATAACATTATTAGGAAATCACTTTGATGAAGCAAGTATCCTGATGTTTGCTAGATACATACAAGAATTAACTCCTTTTGAAGAGGAATTCCCTCCTCTGTTTCGGAGATGATGATAAACATGTGAAACAAATTCTTGTATAGCTGATTTGATAGAAACTCACAACTCACTGCTGCTAACATTTGTATAAGTAATGGTAGGTGAAGTGCTAAATAACAAAGTCTGTAAATCACTCAAACTTCAACACGGTTTGACATGAAAGTGCCACGAAATCTGCCACTACTCATACAATTTACCATTATAAGTAATTTAATAAAACACCAACCAGAAAAAATATAACACTATGAAGAAGAAACAAACAAAACGAATACTCAGAATAGTATTTATTATTGC
>CAZQRD010000188.1:0-2628 GCA_964595535.1 uncultured Flavobacteriaceae bacterium
TTAGGTTATTCATCATATCATCTGAACTTATGATCTTGTTAGAATAACCAAAATTTTTCTTGTCTCCATGACCAGAGGCCGCTCGTTCTTCCAGAAAATAAAGTTCATCTCCAAATTCATCATTGTATTGTACTAAACCCGCTTGTTTTGGAACGTAATACAAGTTAGAATTTGGATGATATATGTCAAGCCTATCCATCAAAGGCCCCAGTACCATTGGAGCATATGGATGAGCAGTTGTAAAAACATCTAACAGTAAATCTTCGGTCGTAGTGTCTTCAAATTTACCTTCAATATTCTGGTCGACGAACATTGATTGCAAAAACCTGTTTGAATTCTTTCGCAAGGCCCTCAATACGTATTCTTGCCCATTTTTATCTTCCAAACGAAGTGAATTAGATTGATTCCCTCCTCCCTTTCTGACCGGAACTAAACCTCCTTTTAAGGTATCCAGAGACACTACTTCAGCTTTAATAGACATTCCATAGTACTTTCTGTAATGTTTGCCCCATAAATATTTATAAGCTCGCCCCTTAGAAACTTCCTCTTCAGTGTATACCGAAGCAAACTTTATGCTATCAAATACCAAAGCATAATCCATTTCATTTCTCTTTTTATCTCTCTCAAAAATTCTTTTTGAATAAACTAATGAATCCTGAGTTTCACCTGCCTTATAAAAACCAATCTGAACTTCTCTATTGTTGAAGACATCTAATTTCGCATAGCCCAAATCACTCATTGAGAATTTACTTCCAGCAACATGTCTGGATGCTGTAGACTTTGACCCTGATCCACTAACTACCTGAACAATATTATCCCTTTCAATGTATTGTAAAATATGTTCATGACCCGAAACAAAAACGATCTTCTCGCCATATTGAGAAAGCGTGATCAATCTTTTTTTGAACTCGATAAAAAAAGGATTCTGTTGATCCTGCACTGAAGCTCCACTTGTCTTGCGCAACAAATTAGGAATAGTAGCCAAGGCTGAGAATTTAAACTGACCGCCATGAGACCCACCGCTAAACAAAGGATGATGAAGTGCAACGATGGTGGTTTTCATGGCATTTTTCTTTACCAAACTTTCAAACTCTTCAAAAAATTGCTGACGTGTTTTAATCTCACAGTCATCATTTTTTGTAGGATTCTTATCCCAATTTTCAAGATACCACTGAGTATCAAGAACAAGTAGAACAACTTCATCACTGAGGTCTACTTTTTCAATTGGGCAGCTATTTTCGGGCAGAAATAAATGCTTCTTACCTGTCTTTTCTTCAATATAATCTGCCTGCCTTTTCACGCCTTTTACGCCATTGGAATAATAATCATGATTCCCGGGAATAAAAATCACTCTACCCTTAAAGTCTGTGATTAGATCCAATTGAGCGTTCAGCCTGTGTTCTGCCAATTTTCTGTTTTCGTGATCTTTTTTCGGCATACCTTTCTCGTAGATATTATCACCGAGAAAAATCATGGTAGCATTGGGCTGTTCTTTAGACAGTTTAGCTTTTAGAGATTCAAAATGTTGAAGGGATTGACCTGGTTCAGCTCCTCCGGCATCTCCAATTAAATATAAACTATGTATACTATTATTTTCTTGTTCCTGCGTGTCTTGATTAACAACATTTTCATCACTAAAATGGGGTTCATAGGTAGCACAGCCCAACAGACCTAATACAAGTAAGCAACTTGCAATATGAAAGGTGTTTATTCTAGAAATTATCATAAATTATTCTTGGAAAACTACACATATAAAAAATTATGTACTTTTGATTTCCTACTAATATAATTCAAATGCTTGACAAGGAAATTTTTTTAGAAGTAAAATCTTTTGTTTTTGATCTTTTCAAGAACGATCTTCCACAGGAAGCTGTATATCATAATTATGAACATACACTTGCTGTAGTCAATATTTCAGCAGAAATATCTGAGGCAGAACATATAGAAAAAAGTAGGCAAGAGCTCTTATTATTGGCAGCCTGGTTTCATGATACGGGTTATACCAAGGGATATGAGAATCATGAAGAACTTAGCGTAGAGATAGCTGAGAATTATCTAAAATCAAAATCTTATTCGGTCGAGGACATCAACATTGTGCGAAACTGTATTCTCGCTACTAAGATGCCTCAAAACCCGAAAGAAGATATAGAAAGAATTATTTGCGATGCCGATCTTTATCATTTAGGTAGTGATAATTTCTTTGAAAAATCCAGTTTACTAAAACTTGAGATCCAGGAATTATGTGAAATGAATTATTCAGAGTTAGACTGGCTTCAGAAAAATGAATCCTTTCTTAAAGATCATAAATATTTTACAGACTATGCTTATAGCCAACTCGCTAGCCAAAAATCAGCTAATTGGTTAAAGGTTCAAAAAGGTGTAAAAAAAATAATTAAAAAGAAAGCTGAAAAAACTAAAAAAGACAAACTCAAAAGTGAAACGGTAAAACTTCGTAAAGACAAAGAAACCAATCCTGACAGGGGCATTCAAACCTTATATAGGGTTACGTTGAAAAATCATTTAAAACTGAGTGATATAGCCGATACCAAAGCAAATATATTACTTTCAATTAATGCTATCATATTATCTATTGTCCTTTCAAACCTGTTTCCTAAACTGGATAAACCT
>CAZQRD010000189.1:0-2623 GCA_964595535.1 uncultured Flavobacteriaceae bacterium
TTCAAAAACCATTTATTCTGCCAAATGTTGGTGTAGGTTACAATTTTCAGAAACCGTTAGAAAAAGGAGAAAGTTTTCATGTGGGAGAGTTGGGAGGAAAAACTATAGTGAAGCATTACGAATTTATGCGTACACTTCCCGTTTTTGGTGAAGTCATCGATGGTATTATTGAAGCTGGGTTTCCGTTACCAACCTTTCAAATCTTCCATATCGTTTATTTTACACATGGATACCTTATGTTTATAACCTATGAAGCTGTACCAAATGAATGGGATATTTTCAAACGATTTGGGAAAGTATTTGAACAAACCTATACGCGATTCCTCGATTTGAAAAAAGCTGAAGCACAAGCAAGAGAAGCGCAAATAGAGGCGGCTTTAGAAAGAGTAAGAAGCCGAACGATGGGTATGCAAAAAAGTGAGGAATTAAGGGAAGCTGCGCTCCTGCTATTTCAACAAGTAGATGAATTGGGCATAAAATCCTTTGCCTGTGGTTTTAATATCTGGAATGATGATAAGAAATTTGCTACTGCATGGATGGCGAGTGAAGATCGCCTGCAGCCTCCGTTTCAAACAAATTCTTCTGAAGATGTTTATCTGCCCATTTATCAGGCAGATCAAAGAGGGGAATCATTATTTATAATTGAACAGGGAGGTAAGGAGCTGGAAGAGCATTATGAGTATTTGACAAAGATCCCTGAGATTAAGGATTTGGCTAAGGCAGGTCTCACTTTTCCAATCTTTCAAATTATTCATTGCGCATATTTTTCAAAGGGTTACCTTATGTTTATAACCTATGAACCTGTTCGTGAGGGTCATGAGATATTCAAACGCTTTGCAAAGGTCTTTGAACAGACTTACACCCGTTTTCTCGATCTTAAAAAGGCAGAGAATCAATCAAAGGAAGCCAAGATTGAACTTGCTTTAGAAAGAGTCAGGGCGAGCAGCATGGCCATGCATAAAAGTGAACAATTGGCCGAAACTGCCGAAGTGCTTTTTGAACAATTTGATCTTCTGGGAATTATTCCTGACCGTATGAGCATCGCGACATTTAATCAAAAGAAAAGAATATTTGATATGTGGTCTACCGATCAAAGCGGAATTTTTGTAAACCACGGGCATGATTTTTCCATTGATGAACCTACTGTTATGGCTAAAGCCTATAAGGCCTGGAAAGAAGGAAAAGAAACTTTAATCGTTCATCTTAAAGGAAAAAAATTACAAGATTGGGTGCGTTTTGTAAAGGAAGAAACAGGGATGGAATTAGACGAATCTGAATTCAAGGGAAGAAGGGTACATCATATTGCTTTTTTCTCACAAGGCTTTCTGATTCTGAGCTCTCATTTATCAGTAGGGGATGAAATGATGCAGTTGTTGCAGCGCTTTGCCAAAGTTTTCCAACAAACTTATACGCGTTTTCTTGATTTACAAAAAGCTGAGACAAATACAAGAGAAGCTTTTAAGAATGCTTCAGTAGACAGAGTTCGGGCAGAAATAGCCTCTATGCGAACAGCGACTGATCTAAAGAGGATCACCCCTTTGGTTTGGAATGAATTAAAAACACTTAATGTGCCTTTTATCCGCTGTGGTGTTTTTATTATTGATGAAGCACAACAACAGGTACAAACTCATTTGTCTACCCCTGACGGAAAGGCCATTGCTTCTTTTAACTTGCCTTTTGATAATACTGAGCCATTAACCCAATTATTGCCGCATTGGCGAAAAAAAGAACTGTATACAGATTATTGGAATGAATCGGCATTTATCGAATCAACAAAAATCTTGATGGAACGTGGCGCAATAACTTCATCAGAAACATACGTAACAGAAAACCAACCCACCAACTTACATTTACAGTTTCTTCCTTTTTTACAAGGAATGCTGTATGTGGGGAGTGAAGTATCATTGACCGAGGATGAGTTAAATTTAGTTCAGAACCTGGCCGACGCATTTTCCACGGCCTATTCGCGCTATGAAGATTTTAATAGACTGGAATTGGCGAATAAAAAAATAGAAAAAACCCTGGTAGATTTAAAACAGACCCAGACCCAACTCGTTCAATCTGAAAAGATGGCTTCTCTGGGTGAACTCACAGCAGGAATTGCCCATGAGATACAGAATCCGCTAAACTTTGTTAATAATTTCTCTGAAGTGAGCCAGGAATTGATGCAGGAAATGCATGACGAGCTCAAGAAAGGAGACCTTGATGAAGCCCTGGAAATTGGTACTGATATAGAGCAAAATCTTGAAAAAATCACCCACCACGGTAAACGCGCAAGTGAAATTGTAAAAGGGATGCTGCAGCACAGTAGAAGCAGCAGTGGTGTAAAAGAACTAACTGATATCAACTCCCTAAGCGATGAATATTTAAGACTGGCCTATCACGGCCTAAGGGCAAAAGACAAATCGTTCAATGCCAAACTGGAAACTGAATTTGATGAACGCATAGAAAAGATAGACATCATTCCCCAAGATATTGGGAGGGTTATACTGAACCTGATCACTAACGCTTTTTATGCGGTCAACGAAAGGAAAAATGAACAAGGATCTGACTATGAGCCAAAAGTAGTTGTTCATACTAAAAAAGTAAAAGAAGGCATTGAAATTAGTGTAAAAGACAATGG
>CAZQRD010000190.1:0-2617 GCA_964595535.1 uncultured Flavobacteriaceae bacterium
AAAAGAGCAAATCTAATTAATTGAAAGCAGTTTTAAATTATAGATGTATTGTAATTTTTATTTTTATAAATTGCAATAAAAAAATAAGCTTGAACTTTATTCATTCCATACGCCATTTTTTTGAGATCAGAGGATATGACGTTTCCGCAAGATTTGCCGACAGGTTGGGGATGCGGGCTGCCAATGTTCGCTTGTTTTTTATTTATATTTCCTTTGTAACGGTGGGATTATCGTTTGGAATCTACCTTACTTTAGCCTTTTTATTGAGACTGAAGGATATGATCTATACCAAGCGAACTTCTGTTTTTGATCTGTAACCCTTAAAATATATCGAATTGGCATTTAAAAGTGGATTTATAAAATCAAGGTTCTACTCAGCGTTAGGCTTGTTGTTCCTCATAATCTTTATAGGTACGTTGGGTTATGCATATATCGCAGATTATGGATGGATAAATGCCCTTTATATGACCGTGATTACCATTTCAACGGTTGGTTTTAAGGAGGTGGAGCCCCTTGACGCGGATGCAAAGATCTTTACCATATTATTAATTATAACAAGTATTACCATTTTTGGTTATGTCCTTTCGGTGATTACAGATTATATTGCAAACAATAAATTCATTGAGGAACTTAAATTTAAGCAGGTGCGAAAAAAAATACAACGTTTAGAGAACCATACGATCGTTTGTGGATTTGGCCGAAACGGAAAGCAGGCGATGGCAAGACTTAAGAGTTATAAAAAAGACTGTGTGATTGTGGAAAGCGACCCCGATTTGATCGAGGAAATCGAAAAAGAAGGGTCCATGTTATATATAAAGGGTGACGCTACCAGTGATGAGGCATTGCTCTCGGCAGGAATAGACAGAGCCAGTAGTTTGATTACGACGCTTCCTTCTGATGCTAATAATTTGTATGTGGTGCTTTCGGCCAGACAGTTGAACGATAAATGTACAATTGTTAGCAGGGCTTCAATAGATACTTCCTCTAAAAAACTAAAAATTGCGGGAGCCGATAATGTAATCATGCCTGATAAATTGGGGGGAGCCCATATGGCGTCTTTGGTCATTACACCTGATATTATTGAATTCATTGACCGCTTGTCAATAGAGGGAGAAAGTTCCTCGAATCTTGAAGAATTGATCATCGAGGATTTGCCCGTTGAATATACAAATAAATCAATTTTAGATTTGGATCTTAGAAAGAGAACGGGCTGTACCGTGATCGGTTTTAAAACACCAGGCAAAGATTATATCATCAATCCCGACGCTTCAACCAAACTGGTTCCTAAGTCCAAACTTATCGTGATTGGCAGGCCGGAGGAGATCAGTAAACTGCATAAATTATTCTAAATAAATCTAACAGCTTTGAAGAAAGTATTGATAACCGGTAGTAATGGCTTGCTCGGACAAAAATTAGTGAAATTGTTTTTGAAAAAGCCGGGTTATGAGATTCATGCCTTATCCAGAGGGGCAAACAGGCTTCACAATCAAGAGGGATATGTTTATTACAATGTGGATCTTTTGGATAAAGCTGCATTGATGCTTTCCCTTGAACAAATTGCACCAGATATAGTCATACATACGGCGGCCATGACCAATGTGGATGCCTGTGAGCTTCAACAAAAAGAATGCGACCTCATGAATATAGACGTTGTGGCATTTCTATTGGAGTATTGTGAGCCTAATGGTATTTATCTTGTGCACCTTTCAACTGATTTTATTTTTGACGGTGAAAAAGGTAGTGTATATAAGGAGGAGGATGTTGCTCATCCTGTTAATCACTATGGACTTTCAAAATGGAAGTCAGAAGAGATAATCAGGAAGTCAAAAGTGGATCACGCAATTCTTCGCACAATTTTGGTATATGGATTAGTTGACGGAAATGATAGAAGTAATATCGTATTATGGGTCAAGAGTTCGCTGGAAAACAAAAAGGATATTCGGGTGGTTACAGATCAGTTGAGAATGCCCACTTATGCAGAAGATCTGGCTGAAGCTTGCTGGTTAGCTGTTGAAAAAAGGGCAAAAGGGGTCTTCAATGTTTCAAGTAATCAATTGATGAGTATCTATGAGATAGCAGTAGTTGTGGCAGATGCCTTTAGTTTAGATAAAAAATTAATCCATCCAGTGCTTACAAATGCCTTAATTTTACCGGCAAACAGGCCCTTGAGTACAGGTTTCGATCTTAATAAGTCTATTACTGAAATTAAATTACCCTCACATTCTTTTACAGACCGGCTTCAAGTTTTTAAGGATCAGCTCAATACCTATTCAAGTAGCTGAGAGCCTAAAAAATACTTCTTATTGTTAATAAGTTTGACACCATTTTTATTTCCTATTATTAGGATTTGTTTTACATTTGCAATCCCGTTTTTTATGGGATCGTTCATTGTGAAGAAATTGATAGTAAAGAACAGTAAATAAAGTTCATATTTTATTTGCTGATTAGAGAAAAGGGTTATAAATTTGCATTCCCTTTTTTTTATGACTGGTTCTTAGAATTGGTCATGATTCTTTCGGCAAAATCATTTTAATTTATTTGGATAATTTTTTTCTAAATTTAATTTGGTGATTATAGAAAAAGGTTTTAGTTTTGCAGCCGCTTTGAGGAGGTAGGA
>CAZQRD010000191.1:0-2589 GCA_964595535.1 uncultured Flavobacteriaceae bacterium
GCCAGATATTGGAAAAGAGTTTTTGAGATTGATGGAGGGAGTAATTCTGAAAAGTAAGAGTAATAATATATTTTTTAAATAAAAATCAATCCAAATGAGAATCATTCTGTTTTTCTGTTTGCTCTTGCTTGCTTGTAATGAGAATGATGAAACACAACCAACAAAGAATTCTACATATTTAAGTTCGGTTGCAGAACATATCTCCGATAAGTCTTTTGATCCTTCTACCCTAATGTGGTACACTGCACCGGCTGCAGCATGGGAAGATGCGCTACCCGTCGGCAATGGCAGGTTGGGAGCCATGGTCTTTGGAGGAATTGAAGAGGAAAGGATCCAATTAAATGAAGACACCTATTGGTCAGGGGGGCCTTATAGCACAGTGGTTAAAGAAGGATACAAGGCACTTCCTAAAATTCAGGAACTCCTGTTTGAAGGAAAACCCATTGAAGCGCATAAGCTTTTCGGGCGAAATATGATGGGCTATCCAGTTGAACAACAAAAATACCAATCTTTGGCCAACCTCCATCTGTTTTTCGATATGAAGGCAGAAGCCGAATATTATAAACGATGGTTGGATATGTCAACAGGTATCTCTGGTGTTGAGTATGAAATAAATGGAGTTACCTATCTCCGTGAAGTATTTTCTTCTGCAGTTGATCAAACCATAGCTGTTCGATTAACAGCCAGTGAACCTGGAAAAATTAGTTTTGAAACCGAATTGAGAGGCGTTAGAAACGGTGCCCATTCTAATTATGCCACAGATTATTTCAGAATGGACGGAAAAGGAGAAAATGAATTAGTGCTCACCGGTAAATCTGCTGACTACATGGGAATTGAAGGAAAATTGCGCTATGAAGCCAGAGTACAGGTGAAAGCTGAAGGAGGAGAAGTAGTTCGGAAAGGCACGAGAGTTCATGTGAAAAACGCTAACACAGCAACTATTTACTTTGTAGCCGCAACCAACTTTAATAATTATAAAGATGTAAGTGGAGATGAAAAATTAAGTGTTAAAACGGATTTGGAAAAATTAAATAAGACCAATTATCAAACAATACTAGACAATTCTGTTCAAGACTATCAAACATATTTTAATCGTGTAAGTCTAAAATTACCTGAAACACCAACTTCGTTTCTTCCTACCGATGAACGAATGACGAGCATCCAATCTAAGCCGGATCCTCAAATGGCATCATTATCCTATCAATTTGGTAGATACTTATTGATATCTTCAAGCCGTCCGGGAACACAACCAAGCAATTTACAAGGCATTTGGAATAAAGATATGAATCCTTCATGGGATTCCAAATACACTACCAATATCAATACCGAAATGAATTATTGGGCTGTAGAATCGGCCAACCTTTCTGAATTATCTGAGCCCCTTTTTAAAATGATAGAGGAGCTTACAGACCAAGGTGCAGATGTGGCTAAAGAACATTATGGAGCAAAAGGATGGGTATTCCACCAGAATACAGATATCTGGCGCGTGGCAGCACCAATGGATGGACCTACTTGGGGCACCTTCACAGTTGGAGGGGCATGGTTAACCACACATATTTGGGAGCATTATCTGTATACTCAGGATATTGATTTTTTGAAAAAAGTATATCCGATAATCAAAGGGTCAGTAGACTTTTTTATGGACTTTCTTGTAGAACACCCCAATGGTAAATGGCTGGTAACGAATCCGTCAAACTCGCCTGAAAACCCGCCAAAAGGACCTGGGTATGAGTATTTCTATGATGAGGTAACCGGTATGTATTATTTTACAACCATAACAGCAGGAGCCACCATGGATATGCAGATTTTAAAAGACTTGTTCAGTTATTATTCAGAGGCTGCTCAAATCCTAGCCAAGGATCAAGTATATGCTCTGGAAGTTTTAAAAGCCAGAGAGCGATTAGTACCTTCTCAAGTTGGGAAGGATGGCACTTTACAAGAATGGGCAGAAGATTTGGAGCAGTTGGAAGACAAACACAGGCATTTCTCCCATATGTATGGTTTATATCCGGGAAATGTACTTTCTGTAGTAAACACCCCGGAGCTCGTTGACCCGATAAAGGCCGTTTTAGAACAACGAGGCGATGGTGGTACCGGATTTTCACGTGCGTGGAAGATGGCTTTATGGGCAAGACTGTTGGATGGGGATCGTGCAAATTCAATTTATAAAGGTTACTTGAAAGAGCAATGTTATATGTCAATGTTTGCAAAGTGTTTCACCCCCTTACAGGTTGATGGTTCATTAGGACTTACCGCAGCCATTTCGGAGATGCTTATTCAATCACATGAACGCAGTATAGTACTTTTCCCCGCATTACCGGATGAATGGACTGAAGGTAGCTTTGAAGGAGTTTGTGCCCGTGGTGGTTTTGAGTTAAACATGAAATGGAAGAATAAAACCATTACGGAACTTGATATTTTATCCAAAGCCGGAGCGATTTGCCGTATAGAAACAGGTGTGAATATGACGGTAAGGTCAAATGGAAAAAAAGTCAATATCAAAACCTTGGCAGACGGGTCTATTGAATTCCAAACAACAAAAGGAAGTCGATATAAACTGGTTAAGATATAATCTTAGGAAGCTACAAA
>CAZQRD010000192.1:0-2581 GCA_964595535.1 uncultured Flavobacteriaceae bacterium
GCATTCAGGATCACGCTTGTAACCCTGTTTCAATCACTTAAAATTGATAGAGTTACCTAATTAAAATTTAGTGCCTCTTTTTTATTTGCATACTATTTGCACAAAAAATAATAATTAATAGTAATTATAAAGAGTTGACTTAGAGGTTTCTGTCATTCTTACTCCCTACTCTTTCATAACCCTAATATAGTACAAAACCGAATTATTTAAGTTGCAAATTCACAGAAATATATGTATCAAGTATATCAATAGTAAACCCTAGACTATTAATTACCATATACTTATCTATTTTTCAATGTACTTTTTACCCTTTTTTTAACGACTTTTGTAACAGAAAGCCCGTTGGGTTAAACCACTCCTGATTTTATCATTATATTAATAAATAAAAAATTAGATTTTTTGTTTTAAATAGTTTGATAGTCTAAGTGATAATGCTGTCAAACTGAGTGTAGGGTTTGATGCTCCTGAAGTAGGGTAGCATGCCGCCCCAGCAATAAACAAATTTGAAATACCATGAACCTGGCAATTGGAATCTACAACTCCTTTCTTTGGGTCATCGGCCATTCTTGTTGTGCCCATGTGATGCCATCCTCCATTAGTACTGTCAGGGAATGTGTCGTCATTTTCATCCCTTAAGAATTCATTAAGTTTTATTCTGCCAATTCCTGCAATACCCACCTGCTGACCTAGAATTTGATAAATTTTACGGACGCTATATTTGTCAAGTGGTGTTAATTCCCAATGAAGATTCGCTCTCGGTACTCCCAGTTCATCCTTTTCCTCTCCAAGCGTTACTCTGGAATTTGGATTAGGAGCCTGTTCAATACGAGTATTTAGCTGATAGGCTCTTTCAATATTTCCTTTTTCTCCTTTGGCTTTTTCTGCTGCCTCATCCCAGTTGGCGAACATGTTATCAGCACTTTTTCTAGGATCGCTATTTTGCCAGGTTTCCATTCTGGGTTTTTGATATTTAGCTATACTTAGGGGTAAAAGTGAAGCTGTCCCGTTTAACATTTTTTCTTTGGTTTGCACCTCTTCAGTAATGGCCAATTCCGCACTTGCCTTAGTTACTCCGTAATCCCATGAGTACAAATCTGTGGGAAATGGTTTGGCTAACCATAATTCGGCAGAAGCAACTTCTAAATGTTCCTGAAAATATCTTCCAACTAAATCATTGTCATTACCTAGGCCTTGTGGTGCTTGGGAATTTGCAGCAAGGAGCATCCTAGCATTCTGAATTGTTCCGCAAGCCATGACAAAATGTTTTGCTTTTATTGTATGTGCTTTTCCCGTGTAGTTTTTGACAATTACTTCTTTCACGTTTGATATGTTATCATCAGTTTTGATGTCAACTGCATTTGCATAAGTATAGAGGTGAATGTTTTTTGCTTCAATAATGGTTTTCTTATATAAGTCGCCATATTGTGCTTGACTATATTGCCACATTTTGTTCCACACCACTTTATTATCAAGAGGGAAAGGGATTAAGTTTGGTAGTTGGTTATTCCAATATTCGTACTCATAATTATAAGGACCAAGTTTCAGAACTTTATTCGCTTTTGCATAAAAAGGATCAAGATCATTTTTGGAGATTGGCCAACCACTATTTGGTACCCAATCCCGTTTCTTAAAATCAATAGGATCAAAGGGTGCACACATGCCAGCCCAATGATCTGTTGTTCCACCAAAATAATGGAGACGAGCAGATTTTAGTGGAAAGTACTTTTGTCCGGTTGTCTTCCCGGCATAAAGTTCCTGTACTTTTTCATCGTACTCAAATCCACCACCTTCAAGTAAAATTACCTTATAAGGAGTATCAATCCAGTCTAGAGCTATGCTGATCCCGGCGGCTCCTGCACCAACAATGCATATATCACCCTCAATAATCGAGTTGTTTTCTAATTTTCTAGCATCAATATGCATAATTATTTGTTTTTGGTTAAAGAGAAAAGAGCACATTGGCGCGCTTCTGTTTTGGATAATACCAAGTTGGAAGTGTGATAGCTGAAATCCCGACTCCTGTCAATAGGATAAAATTTCTTCTTTTCATTTCTTAGTGTTTTTAATTTAAATCGTTTTCTTATTATTAAGTGCAATGAGCTACAACGACCTGCTAAACGCAATTCTGTTTTGAGAAAGGAAAGATATTGATTAGCTTGAAGAATCTCGTTGAATCAAGGACGAACAGAAGCTAATAATGTCCGAAGCCTGTTTTCTATTTATCTAAGAAAAAGAGGGAAGCCCATATAACACAAGAAATACCCTCCTAAGTGTATATAGAAACTTAAGAACAAATACGTACTAATTGGAAGTGGTGGGGAAAAGAAAAACCCGAATGAATGATCACTCGGGTTTGAAAAGCTATTTTAATTGTAATTAATTGCTGGCTACTTCTGTTTGTTCAGAGATAACTTCATCTGGTTGTTGAATGATGGCTTCTTTTGTAGCTTTTATTAATGAATTACCATATATCTCACACGAATGTCTATGCTCTTTATTATTGTAGCACATTGTTCGCGATAGGTTAGTAAATTGAACTGAATCTTTAAACCTTTCTAGTCTTAGGCGGTCTTTTATTACT
>CAZQRD010000193.1:0-2554 GCA_964595535.1 uncultured Flavobacteriaceae bacterium
TCTGGTTTCATTTGGGGAAAGAATAGCACCTCCTGAATCGAAGCATTATTGGTTAAAAACATAACCAATCTGTCGATTCCAATTCCGATACCTGAAGTTGGTGGCATACCATACTCCAATGCTCTTACAAAATCCATATCAATAAACATGGCCTCGTCATCACCCTTTTCAGATAAATTCATCTGATCCTGGAATCTTTCCAACTGATCAATGGGGTCGTTCAATTCAGAATAAGCATTGGCCAATTCCTTCCCATTTACCAACAATTCAAATCTTTCGGTCAATTCAGGATTATCTCTATGTTCTTTACATAAAGGACTCATTTCTTTTGGATAGTCTGTGATAAAAGTTGGTTGCACATAATGGTGTTCACATTTCTCTCCGAACAGCTCATCGATCAGCTTACCTTTACCCATTGTCTCATTAGCATCTATCCCAATTTTGGTGCAAACCTCTCTTAATTCGACCACATCCATCCCTGCAACGTCATAACCAGTATGCTGTTTAATGGCAGATAAAATGGGAATTCTTGCATAGGGTGCTTTAAAATTAATCAGATTCTCTCCTACCTGCACCTCTGATGATCCATTAGCATCAACTGCCACTTTTTCAAGCAGTTCTTCGGTCATTTTCATCATCCAGTTATAGTCTTTGTAAGCGACATATAGCTCCATCACTGTAAATTCAGGATTATGAGTACGGTCCATTCCTTCATTCCTGAAATCTTTGGCAAACTCATAAACAGCATCAAATCCTCCAACAATAAGTCTTTTCAGATACAACTCATTCGCGATCCTCATGTACAAGGGCATATCCAATGCATTGTGATGCGTGATAAATGGTCTTGCCGCAGCACCCCCTGGTATGGGCTGTAAAATTGGTGTTTCCACCTCAAGATACCCTCTGTCATTAAAGAATTGTCGCATGGAGTTGGTGATCTTGGTTCTTTTAATAAACGTCTCCTTCACATGGTCATTGACTATTAAATCAACATAACGCTGTCGGTATCTCATTTCAGCATCACTAAATGCATCATGGGCTTTTCCGTCTGCATCAACTTTGACTATTGGCATAGGCTTTAAAGCTTTCGATAAAACTGTTAGCTCTTTCACCATGATAGACTTCTCACCAACCTGTGTTTTAAAAACTTCACCTCTAATACCAATGATATCACCAATATCCAGTAATTTTTTAAAAACCTCATTGTACATGGTCTTATCTTCTCCAGGACAAACCTCGTCTCTGTTCACATAGATCTGGATTCTACCCGTAGCATCCTTTAATTCGGCAAATGATGCCTTACCCATGATTCTTCTGCTCATTATCCTTCCGGCCATCACAACCTCTTTCCTTTCAAGGCTCTCGAATTCATTGACTACTTTCTGAACTGTAGATGTGGTTTTAAACTGCGCCGCAGGATATGGATTAATACCTAAATCACGTAATTTTTGTAATGACTCTCTACGAACTATTTCCTGTTCTGATAACTGCATTTTCTATAAGGTTTTGAAAAATAGGTCGCAAAGATACGGGGAATCAATGATAAAATGAATTAATGATATAATGAATTAATGGATCATCCCGTCAGTGAAAGGCTTATGTTTAAAAAACTTGTAACGAAAACTATAAAATAGCGTCAAGTAAGTAAAATAAATTAACGAATTTTGCAATCTCAAACAATTATTTAAAATGAGCATTTGGAGGGTACTTTTATCGATTTTATTTCCGCCTTTGGCCGTCATAGACAAGGGCTGCGGGAGCGTGGTAATCGTTTTCATCCTAACCCTGTGCGCCTGGATTCCGGGAGTAATAGGAGCGTTGATCATATTAAATAATCCGAAATACAACTGATGAATCAGGTTGCTTTTAAAGACCTTGGATCTATGGATTACAAGGATGCATGGGATTATCAAAATGAGCTTTTTAAAGGCATCATAGACATTAAACTTGCGAATCGCAATCGTGATATAAAAGAGTTAAGCCCTAATTATTTATTATTCACTGAACACCCTCCCGTATATACGCTTGGTAAAAGTGGTGATCTTTCCAACCTTCTTCTTAATGAGGAACAACTGAAGCAGAAAGGTATTTCATTTTTCAAATCCAATCGAGGTGGTGACATTACCTTTCACGGACCAGAACAAATTGTGGGATATCCAATTATTGATCTGGAAGAATTCAAGCCTGATATCAGGTGGTACATGCGCAGTTTGGAAGAAGTCATCATTAGAACCATTGCCCATTACGGACTTCAGGGAGTGCGTAGCGATGGTGAAACCGGTGTTTGGCTGGATGTGGGAACGCCTTTTGCAAGAAAAATATGTGCCCTTGGTGTTAGAACTTCGAGATGGGTCACCATGCATGGTTTTGCCTTAAACGTGAATACAAATCTCGGGTATTTTGACCATATCATACCCTGCGGAATCAGAGGAAAAGCAGTGACTTCCATGCAAGCAGAGCTCAATCGAAAAGTTCCTCTGGAGGAAGTTAAGGGACTAATTAAAGAAAATTTTGAAAAGGTATTTGACGTAACAATGATGTAATGATGTAATGA
>CAZQRD010000194.1:0-2513 GCA_964595535.1 uncultured Flavobacteriaceae bacterium
AACTGGTATAGAACCCCTCGTTCCGTAAAATTTTATTTTCATTGTGAGTAATTTAATGTTAACCAACGGTTTCGTGTATGGTTTCGGTGCGTCAGGAACTTAACATAATACACTTCAATATACATATATATTTATGTACATCTTTATTTTATAAATGTACTTGTGTGATACTGTAAATGCCTACATATTCGAGAGCATATTTCTGATTAGATGTAATATGGTAAATATAATTCAATTGGCATATCGCATATATTTTATTGGTCTATTGTCATCAGGCATTTTTTTACGGATTCTTTTAAAGAAGGAGATCATAGGGTTAGTTGTTATTCTTACAAGATAATAAATTTAGTAATATGCCTCCAAGAACAATTACGTGCTAATTGGAAGTGGTGGGAAAGAAAAACCCAAATGAAGAATCACTCGGGTTAATCAATAGTGAGGGTATATTTTAGTATCTGATTCTTTTCTTTTCAGTTCCTTTTTGCAAAGTCAATTCATAGGTTTTTTTGTAGCGTTATTCCTGCTATGGGGTAGTGGATGGGATTGGGCAAAATTTGGTTTTGGGCAAATCAAGGAGTAAAACTGTGTACAACAAAAAACTGAGTTATAATCCAAAGCTATTCAACATAATGCGCAGTCCAGCCTGACGGCAAGGCAGGTGTAATTCTATAGAAGTCATGATACCACTATGAAAAATAGCCGCTTCCAGCCTCTTCACCCTTATATTGTATAATAGGATTGCACTAAAATATATCAATTAAATATACAATCATACAGCTGAGAAAAAATCCAAGTAAAAATATTCCTTTCCCTTTTGTGACTCTTCCACTTCTTAGAATAAAAAACACCAAAATAAAGCTTAACAATAACATTGATATTAGTAACAATGAAGAATTCAAATCAATAAGGATTTCTTTTCCTGTTAAAAAAGTATAGGCCAAACCAGGAATTCCAATACAAATTGTTAAATCAAAAGTATTGGAGCTTATTCCGTTTAAAAGAGCAGCTGTATAATTACCTTTTTTAAGCGCTGCTATTGACATAAACAAATCTGCAATTGAGGTTCCTGGACCATATATCGTGCAAGCCAACACACCAATAGGCAGAGTATAGCCATAAAATTGTTTAAATAGTTTTATAGTTTCTTGACCAATTGACACCATAGAATGCGCTAAAAAGGCAATTAGAATCAGACCAAAAGACAATTTTATAATAATCTCTCTCCTAGAATAATCAGATTTAGTATCCTTATAAGGTTTGGATTTATCGAAATATAAAAACGCTAGATAGATTAAATAAACACCAATCAATATTATAAAATCTAAAGTGGAGTATAAGCCATCCAATGCTAAAAATAATAAAGTGAAAATTGTAATCCCTAAAAAAGGCATATCCCTAAACAGAATAGTTTTTCTAACAAGTATTGGATTCCTATAAAACGTTCCAACCCCAATAATAACACATAAATTAAAAATGGCCGACCAAATTAAGGTATCAAAGCCTATAATAAATAGTTTATAATATAGAACGCCTGATGTTGCTGTGAAAAATTCTGGAGCAGAACTTGCAATTGCCAAAAAAAAGCCTCCAGCAATAGCTGAAGAAATTTTAAATTTATAAGAAATTTTGGAAAAACTATCCTCAACCCATTTAGAAGGAATATTAAAAATTAACAAAAATCCAAGCATTGCAAAAATCAAGAAAACAATTAGAATGGGACCTTTTATTAATAGATAACTAAAATAAGCTGCTATAATAACAAAAAATGAAATAAAATATTTAATATTTCCTTTTTTTGAAATTAGCAGTAAAATATCGCTTTTATTAAATTTCTTCTTCAAAAGTGTGGCTGAATATTTATTTAAGATTTACTTTTAAAGTAAATTAAACTACAAAATTTCGTTTTTTTGCTCTTCAATAAACTTTATAATCTTATCTAGTTTATGTGTTATAGATATATTTATAATAATACTATTTTTCTTTGTAATCACATTACAATTCAAAAGCTCATCGACCCTTTTCTTTAAAATATCAATTTCACTCTCATCTATTACTGAAATTTTAAGAAAGGTACTATATTCACGACAAAATTTTGTTCTTTTTAAATAATTCTCTGAACTATATATTTGAAATGTTTTATTTGAAATTTTAAAATTAATAATTGGATGGTTAGGAATATCCTCTAGAAATGTGGCTTCTGGTACAATCTCAATTAACTGACACATGAAAGTATCCCATCTGGTTATTCTTATTTTTTTAAAAAGCATAAATAAATTTCTCATTATTAATATTCTTTAAATTGAAATGTTGATAGGGAATAGCTTAACAACTTTTGTTGATATAAAACCCTGTTTCTTTTCGGAAATCGAGTTTTTTTTATGCACTTTTTCCATCACTAGTAGGTTCCTACTTTGTAATGTCCGGGTACAAGCACAACGTTGAAATAAAATAATTTTAAGAGTTCGTGCTACCAAGCAAAACCGCATTAAAATCAATATTTTCAATAGGCTTGA
>CAZQRD010000195.1:0-2470 GCA_964595535.1 uncultured Flavobacteriaceae bacterium
ATCGCCATAAAGACCAATGGCGCTGGGCCCAATTTGAGGAAGGTAAAAAGAGAATGTACAAACCTGTTCCAAGAGATAGGGATCAGGCTTTTTCAAAATACGATGGAGCTTTGATGGAGTTCACTACAAGAATTATCCCGGCCGCGAAAAAAATGCAGGTATATAAGGGGGAATTCAGAAGTTTAAAATGGTTTAATACGAATCCCTTTCCTGTCGATAAGGCACTGATCAATCGATCAAGCTTGGAAGTCTGGTTAAACCAGGCCGAATATATCCAAAAAAACATTAGTGATGACTTGATCAAAGAATCATTTAAAAATCTTCCCCTAGAAGTGCAAGACGAAACTGTCGAAGACATTATTAGAATAATGAAGGTTCGTTTAAAGAATTTAAAGAAAACGGCTGAAGAATATCATGATTATTTGGCTAAATATCCTGTTGTAAAAGGGAATGATAAAGATAATTACTTTAAAATTAGTCGATTAAAAAATGGAGATACTTCGGTAGAGATCTTCAATATTAAGAAGGATAGCATCGGAACTAAAGTCTTTGAAAAGACATTTTCACGTGAAATTACGAAAGAGGTCTGGTTTTATGGTCTTGATGACAAAGATGTATTTGAAGTTAAGGGAGCAGGGCAGAAGTATATTTTGCTCAGGCTTATTGGAGGTCAGAATCAGGATACTTATAAAATAACAAATGGGAAAAAAGTTATCATTCACGACTTTAAGGACAAGAAGAATCATTTTGAAACTAAGAAGGGTAAAATTAAATTGTCAAACGATTATGAGAAGAATCTTTATGATTTCCATAAGAACAAATACAGTCAGAATCAGTTAATACCCACTATTGGCTTTAACCCTGATGATGGTTTCAGATTGGGAATTAATAATATTTTTACAGTATATGGATTTAATCGAAATCCATTCTCATCTCAACACACATTAAAGGCTCATTACTATTTTGCAACGAATGGATTTGATATTTCCTATAGCTATGAGTTGGCAAATGTGCTTCGCAAGTGGAATTTATTTTTGGCTGCAGGAGCTACCAGCCCTAATTACAGTATGAACTTTTATGGTTTCGGGAATGAGACCATCAATGAAGAAGAAGAATTGGGAGATGATTATCATCGCGTTAGAATGAGTGCCTATGTAGCTTATCCAAAATTGAAATGGAAGGGGCGAATGGGGGCTGAAATTGAATTAGGAGGCTTGTTTGAAGGGATCGAATTGGAAAATACAGAAGGACGTTTTATTAATACACTACCAGTTTTACAGGAAGACAGACAGTATTATGTAGGAGTTGAGGGGAAATACGCCTATGAGAATTTTGACAATGATGCCTTTCCGACTCTTGGTATGAATTTTGAATTGGAAGCTGGCTGGAAAACCAATACTAATGGAAATTTTGATGATATAACTTATCTAAAGCCTTCATTGACTCTAACACATAGGTTGGTTGCAAATGGCAAACTTGTATTGTCTTCAAAATTAAAAGCAGATTTGGTTTGGGGTGATAATTTTGAATTTTACAATGCAGCCAGTATTGGAGGAAAGGATGGGCTAAGGGGCTATCGCAACCAAAGGTTTACAGGAAACAAGTCCTTTTATCAAAATACAGATCTGCGCTTCAATATAAAGGAATTTAAAACAGGATTAGCGCCCATGCAAATAGTTGCTTTTGGCGGTTTTGACTATGGTAGAGTTTGGTTGGATGGAGAGGATTCTAATGACTGGAAAACTTCATATGGTGGTGGTTTAGCCTTGGTTGGTGCTGATATGATTAATCTAAATCTAGCGCTTTTTGGCTCAGATGACGGGATGTATTTTACCTTTGGAATGGGCTTCAATTTTTAATGAAATAATCTATCTATTTTTTGCTAACATCTGATAATTTTTCTGCTTTCCACCGGATAAAACAAGATGAGATCTGGCATTTTTATAAAGGGTCTCCCATAAGTTTGCATATTCTTACTAAAGACGGAAACTATGAGAAACATTTGATTGGATCAAATCTTGACCAGGGTGAGGTTCCACAATTTGTTGTTTATGGTGGCGATTGGTTTGCATCTGAGATAGAAAGCCTCAATAGCTATGCTCTGGCGGGTTGTACAGTTTCTCCGGGTTTTGATTTTACAGATTTTGAAATGGCCAATAGGCAAGAAATTCTTCAAATATATCCTGAGCATTATGAGGTGATCAAGAAGTTGACGCGTTAAGCATTATTTCGTATTTTGATTCTATAATTGATTAAATCTTTTTTTGATAAAAATTTAAGGATTTACGAAATATGCCGTTAAATGGGCATTAAATTTACTAAAAATAAGAAAAACATTAATATCCAAATAATAGGGTATCTTTGCATTTCTTAAAATAATAGATGACTTTTAAAGAATTAGGGCTTATACCTTCCATTCTCCGAACTCTGGAGGAACAAGGATACGAAAAGCCAACCCCCATACAACAAC
>CAZQRD010000196.1:0-2445 GCA_964595535.1 uncultured Flavobacteriaceae bacterium
GTTAGCATCTTACAGAGTTGAAGAAGCTAAGACTATTTTAAAATCCGATATTGGTGCGAAATTAACCATCGAAGATATTGCTGAACGCGTTGGTTATAACTCTAAATCGGCCTTTAACACCGCTTTTAAGAAATTTACTTCACATACACCTTCTGCGTATAGAGATTCGTAAACTACTGATAATCAATAATATTTAGTGCTTCCTTATAAACTCGAACACCTTACTTATAGGCTGATTCGTTAAAATCTCTGTACTGGTTATAGATTTGTTTCATAATTAAACAGCAACTATTATGAATGCACAAATCAAATTAACAAACGAACGAAAACATTATATAGATTGGCTTAGAGTTTTAGCTTTTGGCTTGCTCTTTCTTTTTCATTCATGGAGGCCTTTTGACCAATTTCCTTGGCATATAAAAAACGAGGAGCAAAATTACATTTTTGATTTGCTTACTATGTTTACTCATGGATGGCGTATGTTTCTTATATTTTTAGTATCCGGAGCGGGTACATGGTTTGCATTGAAATCTCGTAAAAAAGCATTCGTAAAAGATAGAATCAAACGATTAATCATTCCTTTTCTTTTTGGAATAGTATTAATTATTCCACCACAACGATTTTATGAATGGATTATGTTCCGCGACTTTACTGGTAACTATCTGGATTTTTTACTTACATATCCTTCTCAACAACTAGGTGCCAACATGGGGAGCAGTTTGTTGCTATGGTTTGGCCATTTAGGTACTCATCTTTGGTTTCTACCATTTTTATTTGTTATGACGATGGTTGTACTTCCATTGTTTAATAAGATCCAAAAAGGGCGATTAGAATTTTCTTGGTTGAAGCGTATTATGCAAAGCAATTATGGAGTATTCATTTTGGTGTTACCAATGATTCTTGTGCGTGTTATCTTAAAACCGATGTATTCAGAATATACAGATTGGGCAGATTTTTTGATATATATGTTACCTTTTATTTATGGTTTTCTTTTTATGAGTGACCCTGATTTTATTAATATTATAAAGAAAAAAACATACCTTTTTCTTGTTGTAGGTGTTGTAAGCTCCATTTACTTTATATACTCTGCTTTTCAAGGCCCTCTAAATATTCAAGAATATATGCACCCTAGCTATTCTTTAAAACACATTGAATTAAGTTTTGTTTCTATGCTGATTGCTTACAGTTGGATTCTATTCTTTTTAGGCTTTTTTGCAAAACACATGAACTTTAAGCATTCAATCCTTGTACCAGCAAACATTAGTATCCTGCCTATATATGTGCTTCATCAATCATTGATTATCGTATTTGGCTACTATATTGTAGGCTTAGAACTAGGCACATTTACGAAGTTTGTCATTATTGCATGCACAGCTATTCCTGCATCGATATTATTATACAAGATTATACAAACGAATACTATTTTACGAGTCCTGTTTGGTTTGAAGAAGAAGACTACGAAAATCAACATCCAATCCGAACAAATTAGCATTGCTGTGGCATTTGATAAATAGCAATTAAGAATAAATTTAAAAACGAACTTTATGAATTCACAAGTTGAAAATAAAAAAGAAAGACAGTATTTTATAGATTGGTTAAGAATAGGACTTATAATTAGTGTGTTCTTTTTCCATGTAGGGATGATATTCAGACCCGAACAGTGGCATGTTAATAGTGCTGAATCATTTGAGTTTTTAGATCCTATAATGTGGTGGTTACATCTTTGGAGAATGCCATTACTATTTTTAGTATCTGGGGTTGGTACGTATTATGCTATTGGTCATAGAACAAGTTGGCAATATTTAAAAGAACGCTTTACAAGATTATATATCCCGTTTACGTTTGGTTTTTTTACACTTGTACCTTTAATGGTTTATGTGGAACGTATCCCAAAGTATGCTTCCTTTTTAGAGTATATTCCCCATATGTTTGATGGAGGACCTTATCCTGTAGGGAACATTTCTTGGCATCACTTGTGGTTTATTTTATACTTGTTTATCATTTCTTTATTAATAACACCTTTTTTAAATTATACTAAAAGTGGACACTATAATATGGTGCGAGGCAAATTAATTGTGCTTATGACCAAGCGTATGAGCTTGAATTGGTTGTTCCCAGTAATTATTATTTCTCAACTCATTTTAAGACAATATTTCCCCAAAAGCACGCATGCTTTATACAATGATTGGGCATTCTTTACCTATTATTTAATTTTCTTTATAAGCGGATTCATGCTGTTTACGAGTCCAAAAGTGATTAATGCCCTTAGTAGAGATAGACGCTTGTATTTATATCAAACTGTGATATTTACTATTATTTTATTTTCATTGCCTACTATTTTTGGTCAATCTTCTATGGCTCAAGATTATAGTCGTGGTATAACAGAAATAATTATTTCATTATCCTGTGGATTAACAGCAATTGGGTATTTCAAGCGATACTTCA
>CAZQRD010000197.1:0-2425 GCA_964595535.1 uncultured Flavobacteriaceae bacterium
ATGTGCCCGGCACTGATTATTGCATTGGTTTTAGTACTTGCGTGACAAGAACGATAAGTATGACCAATAACCTTAGAACTTCAGCTGGGTCACACGAAAGGATACTCGTTATGGAAGTTTTCGGAAGGTATGCCGGGTTTACGGCAATGTTACCTGCTATGGCAGGCGCAGCGAATCGTTGCGTAATTCCTGAACATGAATTTGACATTCCTCATTTGACAGAACTATTGGTACAGGACAGAAACAATAACCCTAGTAAGTATTCGGTGGTGCTCGTTTCAGAAGGAGCCATGTTTAAAGGCGGAGAAGTGATGTTTCAAAATTCAGAAAAAGACATGTTTGGGCACGCCAAATTAGGCGGTATAGGTGATGTGGTCTCGGCCGAAATGAAAAGTTTAACTGCAGGTTTCAACAAAGGAAAAACCATCAATATTATCAACCAAAAATTAGGTTATCTGGTTAGAGGTGGTGATCCAGATGCAGTTGATTCGATCGTCCCTATGGCTTTCGGAAATCTTGCCCTGGACCTTATTCTAGGAGGTTTTCATGGCCGATTAGTCGTGTTGAAGAATGGTCGTTATGACGATGTTCCCTTGGATGTTGTGACCAACTCTAAAAAAATCGTCAACATTGAAAAATATTATAATATTGAAAGATTGAGACCTCATTATAACAGATTCGAAATGAAGCCCATGTTTTTAATGGCAGCTGATAGTTAATGAGTTAATGATATAATGATGCAATGATTTAATGATAGAATGATTTAATGATGTAGTGGGGCTGCGAGGGTTTCGGAGGTGAGGGTTTCACTTCCGAGGCCCTCGCTTCTCATCCCCCCACTTCCGAGGCCCTCACCTCCGAGCCCCTCAGAGAGAAATTAAATCGAATCCAAACGTTTTCGGTTTCTCATTATTATCTATATTTGGTTTAATGAGTCAAATCAAGATCATAGAGTGCCCTAGGGATGCCATGCAAGGGATCAAAAGTCATTTTATACCTACCATAGATAAGGCGAGGTATATCAATTCACTGCTAAAAGTTGGGTTTGACACTATAGACTTTGGAAGTTTTGTGTCGCCTAAAGCCATTCCACAAATGCGGGATACCGCTGAGGTGCTGTCTAGGCTTGATTTAAAAACAACTTCTTCTAAATTATTGGCTATAGTTGCTAATGTAAGAGGAGCTTCGGATGCCTGCCATTTTGAAGAAATCGATTACCTGGGTTATCCTTTTTCTATCTCAGAGAATTTTCAAATGAGAAATACGGGTAAGACTGTAGCGCAATCATTGGTTGCCCTGGAAGGGATTATCGACCTATCTATAAAAAATGATAAAGAGATTGTAGCCTATTTATCGATGGGCTTTGGCAATCCTTACGGTGACCCTTGGAATGTGGAGATTGTTGCAAAATGGACAGATACATTAGCCAGACTCGGGGTAAAAATATTATCACTTTCCGATACAATTGGAGTAGCCGATGGAAAAACCATTAGTTATTTATTTAAGCACCTGATACCCATGTATCCTCATATTGAATTCGGAGCCCATTTGCATACGCATCCTGATAGCTGGCACGAGAAAGTTGATGCTGCCTTTGAAGGGGGTTGTAAAAGATTTGATGGAGCTATAAAGGGTTTTGGAGGTTGCCCTATGGCCAAAGATGAACTTACTGGTAATATGCCTACTGAAAAATTACTTTCTTATTTCACAACACAAAAAATAGGCACAGGAATTAATCCACTAAGATTCGAAGTGGCGTATAACGAAACCATGAAAGTATTAGGTTGATCTTGGTATTCTGAAGAAAGAGAATTCATTAGTAACTATTTCACTTCATCAAAAGCCCCGACAGCAGCGCCGATAATACCTGCTTCATTTTTATTCTGAGCTGGGATAATTCTAGCTCTAATATCGATCTCATCGACAAACCGGTCCATTTTCTTACTTGCTCCGCCACCTATAATGAAGAGGTCGGGAGAGAGAATGAGTTCAATATGTTGAAAATATTTATTTAATCTTTTTCCCCATTTGGAATAACTGAGATCTTCCTTTTTTCGAATGGAATCAGCGGCGTATTTCTCAAAAGGTTCTTCCTTGTAACTTACATGTCCCAATTCAGAATTGGGAATTAACGTACCGTTAAAAAACAATCCGGATCCAATTCCTGTTCCCAATGTAATGACCGCTACCAAGCCATCTTTTCCTTTTCCCGCACCAAAGTGCATTTCTGCTTCTGCGGCTGCGTCAGCGTCGTTTATAACGGTAAATTCAAGACCTGTGACACTTTTAAAAAGGTCATCAGCCTGTACCCCTTTCCAGTCAGGGTGAAGGTTACTCCCGCTCAGACATTTTCCATGAAAAAGAGGTGTAGGAAAACCTACCCCAACTTCTCCTTTCCAATTGAAATGATCTATAATTTTATGAA
>CAZQRD010000198.1:0-2393 GCA_964595535.1 uncultured Flavobacteriaceae bacterium
AATAGGAAACCGGTTTTCACTATCTGAAATTTCCGCATCCCAATAAGAATTGGTTTTAACATGATTTAAATAACTGAATACTATATCACTTGACTTCATATAGCCTGCTTTCTTATAGCCTTCAACCGATTTTGCCGGGTACCAAACTCTCGCAGAAATATTTGGAAAGTCTCCTTCTTCTTTTGTCCATGTTTCTTCGCGGGTATTGTTTATAAAGGCAAGTTGTTTGGTTCCTATTTTATATGTTCCCGTCGGTTCTGGTACTTTAAAAAGCGGTATGTTATTCGGAAGAAAAACTGCGACACTATAAAACAAAAGCGCAAAAGTTGCACCTGCGAAGCGCAGGGCAATTAATCGCTTCGATGAAATTATATTTTCAATCGAAACAGGTTTCAGTACTGCTCTGAGGTTTGTTGAAAAGAAAATAATCATCAGCAGGTAAGCCGGAAACATCTGCATCCTGTATCCTTCGATAAGTAAATGTAAAAGAAGAAAAAACAAATTAACGGAGGGCAGGTAAAATACCCATTTTGGTCTCTTGTTCTTTTTAACAAAAGTAAATACAACAGAACCAAGTAATGTGAACAGTATTAAAATTTCAAATATCCGCATGACAATAGATTTTTAAGTGAATTAAACGATGAAAACTTTTGACAAACCTACAGCGAATAACAGCATCAGTCGTCCAGGCGTACAGGGGTGTACAAACTCATAAGGAATGGATATTCAATTATTTGAAAAACAGAACTTTATAATTTAAGGGTATTTACAAATTGTTTGGGAGTGCAGTCTGTAAATCGTTTAAAAGTACTGTTGAACGATGATTTTGAATTAAAACCACACTCATAAGCAAGGGCAAGAATAGTGAAGTTTTCATATTCTTTGTTTTCTAATTTTTGCTTAACCTCTTCGACTCTGTACCGGTTTACAAAGTCGAAAAAGCTACAGTCCAACTGCTCATTAATTATTTGGGATAAATGATTTGTTGAAATTCTGAGGCTTTCAGACAGTTGTTTCAGGCTTAGTTTATTTTCTAGATAAGGTTTTTCCCGATTCATATACTCCAGTAAAATATCTGCATATTGCTTGGATTGTTGCTTTGTAAGTCCAGATTTTCCGTATTTTTCTACTAGTTTTTCTTCTTTAATCTTAGTTCCTTTTTCATCGATTTCTTTGGGAACTGTAGTTATTTGTTCCGACACCATTTTTTTCTGTTCGGTATCCACAAAAATAGTTGCTTGCCTCAATCCGAAATAACCGATTATGACTAAATTCAGTGTAAGAGTGAGCGAAACAAATTTGAATAATTCGGAGGCTGCCATCGTTTTTTCACTGGCTATGGTTAGTAAAATAAAAATAATACAGAAACTAATTATCGAGCCTATTATCCAGTATTTTAGCCAATCGAGATTTATCTTTTCGTAGTATGAAAAATCGTGTTTTATGCTTTTTTTATGTTTTTGCAACAACCACAAACACATGACGGTATAAATTCCACCCAAAGCAGCCATAATTTGCCAATAGGTCAGGAAAAAGGGCAGATTACGCGATTTATGCAGATAACCATCGTATACTTTTAAAATATAAGAGCCATCGTTCAGGTAATAATATATAATGTATATAGCAGAGAAATACATAAAAGGAAGGAAATGCCATAAATGCTTTTTCAGCTTCAGTTTTTTCTTTGCAGCAACAGTTATTACGTATAATAAAATAATAGGACCATACAGAAAAGGGAAAAAATTTCCCATAATCAGGAAAAGCTGGTGACTTTCGGATATTTCTCTGAAATTTATATAGTAATATAGTTGATGAAAACCCACAAGCAAAAGCCAACACAATAGTATATAATCGTGAGTTTTTTTTGATTTTTTGCTTATTATCAGCAGCGAAAAAAAAGCTGCCAGGACAATTCCTGCTATTGGTAATGCATCCATAAAAATTTCATCTGTTTCTTTTCACTTTGTTCTTATCATAAAGTTCAAGTCTTGGGAATTGAACAGAGTCAAAATAGTATTTATTTGATTTATAGGTGTTTTTGTCTGTCTTATCAGCTCGGAACCGATGAGCTTTTCCATATTGGAAGCTCGTTTAGTCTAACAACAAAGCTACTATTTTCGGGGGTGATAGCAAAAAAAGTAAATGTGCCAAAGCCGAAGAGTCGGCTTGTGCATCAGGGGATTTGGCTCTTTAGCTTTGTGCGGTTGATTTTTGTATTTCCTAATTGTATTCTCCAAATGAATGCTAACTATTGTGTAAAGTGCATATAGTGTTTATCTTCTTGTATGTTTTACTGAGCCATTCTTGGAGTTTAACTCAGGTCTTTGTTAGCTTTAGCTGTTCCTCTTTCTCAAAATTTTATAAGTTTCTATTTCTTTATATGGTTCAAATCC
>CAZQRD010000199.1:0-2352 GCA_964595535.1 uncultured Flavobacteriaceae bacterium
GTTTATCGTATAAATCAAATGTATTTTTTAAATCTAAAGAGAATCTAAGGATATATAATTTTAGAAAAACTTTTTCATATTATACGAAAGCTGATACTAATTAGAAATTTGAACAGCAACTATACATAGCAGGAAATCAAGAACTAATAATCAAGTTTTTCTTTGAAAAAATAATTTATTGAAAGACCAAAAGTCTTATTTTTCCAGGTATTTTCTTCGGCATTAACAATATTGGTTAAACTAGTATAATAATTCAATCGAAACTTTATTCTCCTTTTAAGTAAGAGTCCGGCACCTGCATTGGCTCCAATGGTTATTCGGTTAATTTCTCCATCACCACCAATATCCAAACGTATGGTTTCTTCATCATTTTCTACGAAGGCCCTTCCGTTATATCCTAAATTTATCCCGGCATCCACAAAAAATTGAAGGTTTCTGTTATTCCAATTTATATAGTATCCCAAATTAATTGGTATCTCAATGACATCAATTCCCCATTTCTCTTCAGAAGTATTGATACCTCTTCTGCTGATAGCATTAAATGTTCTTCTATTATAGCTAACGCCAAATCGCATATAAACGTTATCTGAAAAATCACGTTCTGCGACGTATCCCAACAAAAAGCCAATAGCACTCGTCGGTTCAGCCGAATCATTGACCCTGAAATCTGCATTGGTCATATTCGCGCCTAGTTCCAATCCGTGATGAAATTGACCCTGCGAAACATAGGATACACAGAGTAATAATAAAAAAAGTAATTTATGAAGTGAGTTTTCGATTGATGCTCCCATGTATATTGCTTTCAAAATAAATAATTTAGTTAAACTGGGGAGTTTATATGCATTACAAAAACGACAAAGAATATAGTTTAGTATAATTCATGGGTATAACAATTAAATGTCTTCTGTAAATCGAACCGACCATAATGCATCATCCCTTTGAACAATTTCTGTCATTCTTTGATGTTCGATTTTGATTGGTTCAACATAGTGCCTTTTGAATATTTTTTCAAATTGTGCTACACATGTCAATTCCAAATTACTGAAATGTCGTACGTGAAAATTTATTCTTGGTATCCGCCAGACTTCCAGTCTTTTATGGCTTGAACTTGGGTAGAAGTTAGCACATCCCCAACTGGAGGCATAGAGCCGTCTTCAACCCTTCCAATTAAGCCTCTGTTCATTACGGCATCACGAACATTTTCAAAGGATAACAATGACATTGAGGCCCCATTAAGCGGTGGGTCAACATGACAATTCAGACAATTATTATCAATAATTATTTTAATTGTAGCGGTATATTTAACATCATTAGCAGGAATCCGATCCATATCATCACTTTCCGTAGTACAGGCGGTAATGAAAAGTAAAAATAGAATTGGTAAAATAAATATTTTTTTCATAACTAAAATTTAGGCGTTAATCATCAAAATGCATGTCAGGTTTTAAAATCAACCCATTGTTTCAACAATAATTCACTAATCAACGATAGTGTTCTCCATGAATTAAAACGCGCTGGCCAAGAATTTATTTCTGGACAGATCAAAATTAAAATTATTTGATATGAATACTATCATTAAAGTATAGGTATGAACCGCAAGATCCGGGTTATTGAGAGGTGAGGATTAATTCGTCAAATCAGCAGCATCTATAATATTTCATTTTTCATTAATTCATTGTTTCATTAGATCATTGAATCATTGCACCATTACATCATTAGATCATTGAATCATTGAATCATTGAATCATTATATCAATGAATCATTACATCATTAACAAACCGGGCAATTTCTATAAATTCTCGACGCCAAATCCTATAGATCATCGTATATTTATGTTTGAATGGCATTATATGCTCAAAGTATAACAATAGGTTCATTAGTTTTTTTTTTGATTACATATGAAGAAGATTTTTATTAGAATACTAATAGTTCTGGGCATTCTATTCTTGATTTCAAAAGGGATAGAATGGTGGTTGGAGTCCAGTTTCCAGGCGAAAATCAATTCAAAACCAGATCGCGCTTATAATATTACTTACGAAGATTTTGATTTACACACCTTTTTTAATGGCATCACCCTGTATAAAGTTCGTATTCAACCTTTACATGAGGATGGAGGAACTGTTATTCTGGGAAATGTTGACTATGCTACTTTAAAGGGCCTGGCTTGGGCAGATTTACTATTTGGCAAGAGATTATACGTCAGGGAGATTTCTTTTGAACAGCCTGTTTTTGAAATAACTTTAAGTGCTGACACTATTAAAAGAACAAGTGGTAAAGGCATGCAAGCAATGTTTGCTGATGTCCTTTCTCGTGCTGATCTTAATACTTTTAGTATTCAAAATGGATCCGTG
>CAZQRD010000200.1:0-2335 GCA_964595535.1 uncultured Flavobacteriaceae bacterium
CTTGAAATAAGTCTTTTCTGTGAGTATCGTCATCGCAGTACATTCGACAAACTTTATGAATGATGCCTTGCGATTCAAATACTTTCTCGCTAAATTTTTTTTCAATATTTTTATTTTCCAAAAAGACAAAGTATTATTTCACTTATATAGGTTAAAAAAAGGTGTCAACAATTACAGAATTTATGGTTTATTTTGATTTAGGGTTGTTTTTTTAGCTTGCACACAACGCACGTGACTATGTGCCGTTGGGAGTTAAAATTACAAAAGTTTTAAGAACCAATGAGGCAAAGATTTGATTTGGCACAAATCCGAAAAATAACACATAGTCAAATCAAAGATTTGACGGGACTAGCAGATAGAAATGAACTTGAAATTTGGAGATAAAACCCAATGGAATATAGTTGTTGTTAGCTCCAGTTTTTATTTTTTTTCTTCACGTAAAATTTTCTCCATTTTTCGCCCTTTTGCTAATTCATCTACTAATTTGTCTAGAAATCTTACTTGTTGAGTTAATTGATTATCTATTTCCTCAATTCGATAGCCACATATTACTCCTTTAATAAGGTGAGCATTTGGATTCAATTCTGCGTTTTGAAAGAATGTTTCAAACGTTACTTTATCATCAATTAGCTTTTGAATTTTGTTTTCATCAAATCCTGTCAACCATTCGATCACTTGATGCAGTTCTTCCTTTGTTCTACCTTTCTTCTCCACCTTTGTCACGTAGTGAGGATAAACTGAAAAAAATTTCATTTTTGCTACTCGTTCATTATGTTCAGCTGTAACTTTCATTGTTTTAATTGGTGCTAACTAGTGAATAAAGTGTATATCTGTTATTATGCCCATTTCCCGCTATCCCTTATGATTACAAGTTTTTGACTCAATTAAATGATCAAATGGGCTTTTAATTTTTGCTGGTAGTCTTTATTCTGTGATCTCAGAATTTGTGACAACAATGGATTCTTGTATCCTCTTAAAAATAGCTGCAGCATTATATTTGATATCCCATATATTATAATTTCCTGCAGTTGTTACAACTAAAAGATTATTTTTTTCATCAAAATATATCCGTTGATCCCCTAAACCAACAGCGGCAGTTATCGTCAATGTTTTTCCTTGGACTGTAACGTCAAAAACCCAAAATTGATAACCATAACTTCCACCATCTGGCCGAGAAATACTTGATTTAAAAGATTCAGAAACCCATTCTTTTGGTATAATTTGTTTTGATTCCCATTTACCTTCATTAAGGTATAAAATTCCAAATTTTAACATATCTCTTGATGTTAGTCGTAATCCGGATGCTGCAGCCGGAGTATCTGTTGCTGGTGTGATTACCCATTCAGATTTCACAATCCCTATTGGTTTAAATAAAAACTCATTGGCAAATTCGTGTATATCTTTACCCGAAGCCCTTTGTATTATATTTGCAAGTAATTCTGTAGTCCCTCCATTATAATTCCAAACTGTACCAGGCTTAGAGGTCAACTCCCGACTCAAAACAAATTCAATTCCATCCCCGCTATCCATCATTTGAAGTTCACTATTTTCAGGGTCATTATACGAAATCTCTTCATTCCATTTGAGTCCAGAAGTCATAGTTAGAAGATGCCAAATTGTTAATTCTTCTCGACCATCTGTTTTATATTGCTTGTAATCGTCAAAAAAATCAAAAATAGGTTGCTCTACACCTTTTATTAATCCTTGAGAAATTGCAATTCCAATACAAGCAGAAACAACGCTCTTTGAAACACTTCGCATATCGTGTAGAGTTGTGTCATTGTAATTAATCTTTCCGATATTGAGATCATAATTATGGTCTTTCCCCAAAAAATATTCTTCCAATACTAGTTTATCATCTTTGTATATAAGCAATGAATGACGGTTTGGATAAAGCCCAGTTTTAATACTGTCAACAAGTTCATTAATAACTTGACTATTAATGCCAACATCTTTTAGAGTAGAGGTTGTTATATTAGTTTTTTGAATGGGGTTTTCAATAAATGATCTTTTATATAAAGATCGACTACATCCAATAGTCAATAAAATTAGAACTACAACTAATATTCCAACTAGAAGCTTAATGTTTTTCATTTTCTATTTTTTACTAGGTCTCGTTTTCTACTCAATAGTTCAAATTTCATTTAGGTATTCTCTTGCTTCATCTAGCTCAGGTCTATCACTTTCAACACCTTCAGTTAGCTTAACTAACTCTTCGAAATACATTTTCGCTTTTTCCTGATCACCTGATTTTTTTGCGGCGATGGCTGATCCATAGAAGCTATTAAATCTGTTTGGATTTCTATTAAGACTTATCTCATACATGTCTAAAGCT
>CAZQRD010000201.1:0-2320 GCA_964595535.1 uncultured Flavobacteriaceae bacterium
GAACCAGAGGAAATTCCGAAGGAACTTCCAAGCAGGCTAGAACCGAGCAATTAATTATACACGTTATCTTTCATGCCACTATTTCAAGGAAGTACTACTGTTTAAACACTACATGAAAGTTTGCAGTAGCGATAAGATTTTGTTCCTATAAATCTACTTGCATAGACATTGTAATAGGTTCCAATACTGTATGCCTATCTTTCGCATCCTGAGTTTTTGGATCGTTCATGATAGCTCCAAATTTTTCCATGTCTGTTACTTTTATAACCAACATCACAGTTTTTGCGTCATCTTGATCCTGAAAGGTTTTAAAGCCTGAAATCGCAGGAGCAAATATTTGCATCCTTTCTTCATGACCTTTCAACCATTTATTAATGTCCTTTACTTTGTGTCGTACTACAATTGTTTTGTCCATTTTTATTGTATTTATTTTTTATGCTTACTCTAATCGGTTTTCAGCATCCCCGTTTTTTTTGAAAGTAAATTACTTGCCGTATAGTTTTAAGTTAACACTGTTTTGTCTAGGCATGAGGCATAACGTTTAGCTATGAGTAGTAGCATCCCGCAGGGTGTTATTGCTTATAGGTTTTGTTAGCTACAGTTATTTGATGTCAATTCTTAATTTTGGTCCTTTCTCTTTGAATCCGTTTCTTTTATAGAATTCAATTGTTCTTGGCCATTCTTCAGCATTTGGTGCTCCAACTTCAACTTTCTTCCAATTCATAGAATCTGAAAAATCAAAAACACTTTGTAATAACAATTTTCCAATTCCCTCAGACCTTGAGCTTCGGTCAACATATAATTCAGTAATTACTCCAAAGTCACCTCCATTATATATAGCAAATGCCTCTGAAATTGTTATTAATCCTTTTGGTTTGTTTTCAGAATCGTAAGCAATGAAAGCTCTAAAATTCTTTCTTATAATTAATTTTCTTGTTGTTTTTTCTAAATAATCTTTGTCAATTACAAAGTTACTGTCATTTTTATTATTGAAATCAATCAATAATTCAGCTATTAGGTTCACAACTGTTTTTACTTCATTTATAGATGCTTTTAAGACTTTGATTTCGTTCATTTTTAATTGCAGCTAACTAGTTAATAAAGTGTATATAGTGTTTATCTACTATAAGTTCACTCCTCGTTACCCCTTGCTATTACTCGTTTTCGATTCAATTAATTGATCAAAAGGAATTTTATTTTTGCAAGAGAACAGTAAATGGATATTACTTGAATCCCTGTTTGGGCTAACTAAAATATAAAAGTTTTCCTCAACGAAAAAATATAAGAGACTACCCGATGTAAATTTCAGCAAAGCATACATTAGTATAAAATCCAGCCATATTTCTATAGCTGGCATTACTGGTCACAGGCAACAAGTACTGGTCATCCGAAGTATACTTTCTAAGAATCCTTTTAGCTTTCGGAAGCAATGGTATAGACAACTCCTTCTTTCTTGACTGATTTAGCCTTGTATAATAGAAAAGGGTCTTTGTCTAAATAGTCATATCCAATAGCAAACTTAACCACGACTACTTCATGTGACAAATCAGAATTATCTGATTTGTCACTTTTTTTATTCCCTTTGAAACCCTTATTAATATTAGCCACTTCATTAATATATCCAAACCGCTTTTTAAGACCTGTCCGCCCTATTTTACATACAATCTAGAAATGAAATGACGGTTGCTAAACAGAGAAAGATATAGGTCTTTCCAGAGTTAATTTTTTTTTTGAGTACTCATATCTTAATAGATATTTAAATATTTGTACAAATTGTGTTTGTATAAGAATAATAGCCGACATCGGAGCAATTTACTTTCAATTTACAAAGAAGTTGAAATGGGCTTATAACCCTTAAAATTACCACAAAATCGGCTATTATTCTATATTTTGTTGGAATACAATTGTTTCTGATTCCCAACAATTAGTCTACTTTATTTACTGACTCATCATTACGCGTTTAGCTTCTGCCTCTAAATCAACATATGGCGTACCTTCAACGGTAACTCCAACAAAATCAATTTTACCTCCACTAAATTTACTTGGGTTAGGATAAAGTTCACTTACAGCATCACCACTATCGTACCCAATACATAAGCCATCGCCCGAAAGGGTGAATTTTGCAGGTTGTGTTTTCATTGGTCCTTCTGCTACCACTTTATCATCTATGTAGAGTTTCATGGCTCCAACTGACTCTCCCATTTCACCTGTTTTTTCTCTAATAAATTCCATTCCAATGGTATATTTCCCTGAAGTTAGTTTTACCGATGATTCAAACACTTGCTCTGGTTTAATCCCTAAAAAATTATACACGTAATAC
>CAZQRD010000202.1:0-2316 GCA_964595535.1 uncultured Flavobacteriaceae bacterium
AGTTGTAACACATTTAAGACTAACTAATGGACAGAAGAGAATTTAATAAAGGGCTTTTGGCAACTGTCGCAGGTTTTTCTTTGATTGACTCTCTCTTTGCATATAATGCTTTTGGAAATAAAATTAAGCCAATTACCGACCATTGGGCGATTAAATTGAATGAATTTTGTTCTGATTTAAGAACAGAATCAATCACAACAACTCAATGGCAAGCTCATATTCAAGAACTATATAAAGAAATTGAGTTAAATGAAATTTTAAAATTTATAGATTTTGACAATCTAATTAAAGGATTTGATTATCCCGATCTTGGAGTAAAAACAAAACTTGTAAAATTTCCAAAACTTACAGGTCTTCCAGAAAAAAAAGTGTTTGTCAAAAAGATTTTCGGAATGAAAAAAGACCGAGCAATTATTCCTCACGGGCATAGTAATATGGCTTCTGCACATTTGATTCTGAATGGCGAAATGCACTTGCGACATTATGAAAAAATAAGGCAAGACGAAAAAAACTTAATAATCAAACCGACTATTGACAAAATTGCTAAAATAGGAGATAGTTCTTCTATTTCTGACGAAAAAGATAACGTTCACTGGTTCGTTGCCAACACTGAAACAGCATTTACATTTGATATTATAATGCTTGACTTGCATAACAAGGCTTATGATATTCACAATTTGGATATTTACGAAAAACAAGATTTATATGATGGAACATTTCGAGTACCGATTTTAGACGTAGAAAAAGCGTTAAAGAAATATGGAAAAGAAACACATCATTAAAATTAATAACGTGTTACAACATCGGCTATAATTCATTGTGGCGGAATTTTCCAATGAAAATTTCTACCTTAAATCATCGCTTGGTTCTAGCAGAATAGTCCTCACGGACAAATCGACAACAAAACCATAGCCCAACCCGTTGTGTTTAATTATGACCCGTCCTGAATAAAGGCTGCATAATTCTAAATAATTATGTATAAAAATGACAGAGTAACCAGATAACTCAATGAAGCAACGATTACTTTCCGTTGTGTTGAATCCTTTTGTAATTTCAGTATTAATTACTGGTTCAATCATTGTTGAACCGCTTTTAAATACAACTATGAATTTCAATTTTGTAAAACCAAATTTCAAAAATTCTGACTATCATAGCATGATTTTTATCATATTCAATATGAACATGTATTCATATTTTTATACTAGGGCAAATGAAGAGGACTGTCAGCTATTGTTTATTTAAACTATCTTAACACTATTATTTACTTAAAACGTTACTTATGCGAATACAGGTAAAAGATTTTATGTCGGCTCCGGTCACAACTGCGATGGAAGATCATAACGTTCTGGAAATTAGAATTCTTATGAAGGAAAAAGGAATTCACGCTATTCCAATTATTTCGTATTCCAATGATACACTAAAGGTTGAAATGACTATTCAAGGCATTATCACTGCTACAGATATAAACAAAAAAGTGAGCGAAGATGCAACTGTGGCAGATATAATGACTTCTTCAAATATTCACATTGTTCATCCAGATTCAAGTGCTAAGGCGGCTGCCAAAATGATGCTAAGGCATAAAGTACATCATATAATTGTGATGTATGAAGGAGAAATAAAAGGTATGATTAGTTCATTAGATTTTGTGAAATTAGTTGCTGAACATTCGCTGGAATAAAAGCAATTTCCCAAAGTTTCATCAATTTCAATAAGGTCAATATCACTATATAGATTATCACATATTGAATCTTCTACTGTAGTAAAAAGCATTTTCCCCAAATTGTATTGTTCGCTACTCAAACTATTATTAATTGAGTCCTATTCTTCATAAATTTTAGCGTTCATTTTTAAAGTAAATAGTACACTAAGTAAAGAGTTAATAGACGTTTATGAGCTTTAATTTATTTATCCAACATTTATGTGTTATGACAATTATCATATTTAAATCAACAAACTAAGCTTAATTTTATGAATTATATAATCGATATACCAAATTCGCGTCTAAAATTAAGAATATGGCAAAAGTAAGAGGAGCAATAGTAGTTGACACAGAGATATGTAAAGGTTGTGAAGTCTGTATACCGGTTTGCGAAGAGAAAGTAATAAGCATGTCGACAGAGGTTAACCGAAAGGGATACCATTATGCCTATATGAGTAATCCTGAAGCATGCACCGGTTGCACCAATTGTGCCATAGTTTGCCCAGATCGGGCAATTACGGTTTATCGCATAAAAGTTTAAATGTAAGTTCATCAAAAAAAATATTGTATGTCTGAATTAAGATTAATGAAGGGTAATGAGGCTTTAGCCGAAGCCA
>CAZQRD010000203.1:0-2279 GCA_964595535.1 uncultured Flavobacteriaceae bacterium
TTAGAATCCAAAACAGTTCCAAATAGAAAACTCCGTGAGGGTTAAGGGTTAAGGGGAAATAATTTTTTCTGAATCAAAAAAACTAAAAACTTAGTCCCTGCCACGCCGGCAGGCGGGCTTAGTCCTTAGTCCTTAGTACTTAACACTTATACGAAAGGATAGAACAAGAAAAAAGCCCAGCCATTGTTCTGTTCAATTTTCTTGGAAAAAATTAATCTAAATTCGATTTCTTTAACCGCTTTGCAGCTTTTTTTTCTTTTGGAGTTTTAGCAGCTTCTTTTTTAACGTTTTTCTTTGAGTCTTTACCTTTTGACATGATATTATTAATTAAATGCTTGTTTATCTGTTTATATTCGGTTTAAAAGTAATCATAAATAATATAAAGTGTTGTAGTTCGTATTTATATTTTCAATTTAGAAAGGTCTTCAATAACGTAATATGAGTCACTATAAAATCCATTTTCATAGTCACCATAAATTTAAGAGATTTATTTTTAATCCAATTGCAGAGGCCAATATTCATCCAACATTAATTTTTAAATCGGTCTGGAAGGGGCTCAAAGAATATTCGTAAGATTTTGTTTATGTGATATTTATATTCTTATTCACGAACTTACTTCCCTTTGCTTTAGCATTAAAATAAACGCAGCCAAGGTTATGAATCCAATAATAAGACCTGAAAACAAAAAAGAATTTAATGTTATAGAAATACTCCAGGCTATTGCAGACAGTAAAATCCAAATATAGGATTTGCCTATATTGATCGATTTTAATCGGCTTTGAATTAATCCAACAAATGCACCGCAAATAAAAAATAAAATGGCCATAAAAACTCCTTCAGTATTTAATAGTAGTGGTAGATTATTTCCTGATTCAACATGTATTGTGACCCATGCGTAAGGAAATCCAATACCTATGCCAGGAACAACAATCCACAACATACTTATCTTCATTAGTTTCTTCAGTACCTTCCATTGAGCAAATCCTATGGTTATTCCTACACTAAAACCGATAATCAGGTTGGTTTCTTCAGGATGAAAAATGTTGACAATTAAGTAAGAAAGGATTATGCCCAATAGGATTCCCAAAGGCCATGCAATTGTATTTGCAACTGACCATTCTATGATCAACTTTAAATTTGGCTTATTTTTAATTAAGTTCATAGTAGCTTCTAAAGATCAAAAGATAAATTTAGTGCCAAAAGGAATAATTAATCGTTAACCTGTGTTAAGAAATGTCTTGGACAAATCTTTTTCGAATACGACTTAGAGATTCAGGTCTAACACCGACATAAGAAGCTATCAAATACTGAGGAATTCTTTGAGTTAAATCGTAATACTTTTCAATAAAACTTTTATAACGATCTTCATGGTTTTGCATATAAACCTCAAGCAACTGGTTCACCATAACTTCAAATCGGTGTGTAATTATTTGGCGACCAATCAGATTGCCATTCTCAGTCGTATTGTATATGGTTTGAATATTTGGATAATCAATAATTAGCAACTCACAATCTTCAATGGCATGAATATTTTGTACGGAGACAGAAGCATTACGAAAACTTTGATAATCACCTATAAACTCTCCTTCCTTTGTAAACTCAAATGTTGACTCTTCTCCATCTTTGTATACAAAATATCTTACAAGACCTTTATACAGAAATCCTATATTTTTGTTGACCTCACCTTCTTTCAAAAAGTATTCTCCCTTGGATAAAGTATAGGGTTTAAAACTGGACTTAATAAGTTCTGACTCATTTTCATCCAAATTGGCAAATTGGTTTAATATTTTTATCAGGTTAGAATACATTACAACTTACAAGCCTATTTTTCAATACTAAGATAGATGTTTTTCCCATATATAAGCTTCAACAACTAAACTCAACGATCACATAGTGTTTTGTCAGTGTTACAATGTGACGCTATTTGCATTATATGGACAATAAAGGTTATATGTGTCCACTTGAAGATTATCGTCCCTAAAAGTGTGATTAATAGAAATTAGTTTAGTATCAAATTTCCTACAAATCAAAAACACCTTTAAAGCTATGTTTAGCTATAAAGGTGTTTTTAAGTACTATATTCTTAAGAGTTAAAGGATCTTATTTATCTCCAGCACCTCTTGTAATTGCCTCCATTACCTTGTCCAAACTAAAACTTCCAGGTTCTTGTCGTGGTGGAAATTCTATAAAACTTTGAAGCCACTGACCAACATAAGCGGCAGAAGGAGCAATCATAAACATATGATCTACCCACCATTGCTCATACCCTATCGACTCTT
>CAZQRD010000204.1:0-2153 GCA_964595535.1 uncultured Flavobacteriaceae bacterium
TAATAAAAAGTTAATATACCAAGTTTTTAACATAAAATTTTAAAAAAAAGGTTAATGCTTTGTTAAGAAGAAAGGCATTTCTACCTATAGGATGTAAAAATTAACATTGGTTGCGTTGACTTAAAATTTACTCACTATTTTAATATGTACCTTTGAATTGTCAAAAGTGAAAGGAGTGTTTTCGAATTTTCCAACAGCATAACTGAGGTTCAAAATACCCGCTTTGGTTTGAAAAGCATAACCCAGACCAAAGCTTAAAATATTCGTATTCTCTTCTGTGAGTTCATTGCTTGAATAGGAATAATCGGTAATGGTATAAAAGTAACTCGAAAGATTGGGTTTGAAACGATACTCTATATTGAAAACTGTATAAGCCGAAGCAAAAATACTTTCTTCATTGACACCTCTCAGATTGGTAACACCTCCAATTCTAAATAGTTCATTTTCAAAATAATTGTCGGAAATCAATAAACCACTAAAATTTTGAAGAAAAATATAATTCTTTTGATTGATTGAATAGAGATAATTAGCCTGTATCAGTAATTTTGTTTGAGTAGTGGTTTCTGTGTCGTTTTTTCGAGATCCTAAAAGGGCATTAAGATTGAAATCAAATCTCACCGGAAAAAGCGGGTCGGACGTTAAGATTTTATAGGTATAAGACAATCCATAGAACATATTCGAATATGACGCTACCCCGGGTGTGTTTCCGTTAGTTAGATCATTAGAGTTTTCTGTGTTGAAATGTGCGGCTATTTGCCCTTTACCAATAAAGCTGTAAAGCAAACTGATTTGAGCCTTTACATTGTTAAAAGTAGAATCTTGTCTGTACAGCTCGAAATTCGCTTTTGGACTAAGAGGCAGGTTAAAGATATAAGGTAATTCAGCTTCAAGATAAAACCGTTGCCTGTTTTGCCCGTTGTTCTTCCAGAAGAGGGCAATTGTTTCACCACTGTTAAAGATATTGTTGATCGCTAGATCAAGATAGCCATTGAACTCAATGCCATTATCTTCTTCTTTTGAAGCAAATCCAACGATACCATCAAATTGATTTGATCTCTTTTTACTGAGATACAAATAAATGATTGTAGAGTCATTGGTGAACAGTACTTCGGGTGGTTTTAGTTCTTCAGCAAAAAGCAGGTTGTTCACAGCTCTGGATGCAATTTCTATTTTTTCACTGTTGAATACAGTTCCATTCTTAAGGCCAAGTTCATGATCGATATAATTTTTCGGAAAATTTTCATAGCCTTTAACAATGACCTTATCAATATGGCGGGTGATGTTTTGGTCAAGCCTGAGTTGTGCTCTGGCCTCGTGTTTAACAAGTTCAATATGCTCAAGGGATAGCAGAACAAATGAATTACCTTTATTTTCGAAAAGGGCTACAAGTGAATCCATAAAGTTCGAAATTTCTGAAAAAGGAATCCTGATTCGCGAACTGTCTACTTCTTTTGAAAATGACTTCAGTACTTTTTGATTCGGAAGTAGCTTGGAGATATGGCCGTAGTATATATTGATATATTCTAGTTGTTCTCCCGGATTCAGATAGACTGTATAAACAGAATCTGATTGTACAACACTGTCAATGTTGGCATTGAGGTAACCTTTTAATTCTATTTGACTCAAATATGATTCCAGTTCAAAAGAGACGGAATCCTTCATGGAGATGTTTTTCTTGAAATCTAATGTTCCAACTTGTTCTTTACCCTGGTTCGAGCTCGCCTTGATTTCCAGTTTAAAATTCTGAGCTAGAACACCAGAAATCTGTATGCAAAAAAATAGTATATATATATATGGTATAAATTTTCTGCTCAAGAGCCTAGGAATTTGAGCGTAAATATCTGTCAATTTTGGCGATTTACAAATAAGTTCACAGTCAATGTTTCTGGCCTTAAAATATATAAAAAAGCGTATGGTTTAATTCTGAGACGGCTTGCAATGCGAATCAGCATGCTGTATGACGCGACATAGATTTGACCCCTATGATTTTTAATGCTGAGATAAAGGTAAAAAAATCAATAATTTATAGTTTGAATAACGAGAAAAAAGTCCTACATTTGCAAACTCTTAAAAAACAGAGTGAACTAAAATTAAAATTTTATAAAATAGAATGCCAACTATTCAACAATTAGTACGAAAAGGAAGGACCAAAA
>CAZQRD010000205.1:0-2147 GCA_964595535.1 uncultured Flavobacteriaceae bacterium
AATGTTCGTGCGGGTTCAAGTCCCGCTCCGAGTACTAATGATAAAAGACCAAGCTTATTCAGCTTGGTTTTTTTGTTTTTAGACAAGACCGTAGAGCTTGCTCTTTAAGGGATTGTCTGAAAATAAAAAAATGCAGACGCGAAGCGGATGGGTCTTTTGTTTGACTTCGTTCGGCCGGGACTCAGCGAAGCTAATTCCCGCCACTTTCCCAATACATTACCATGATCGGCAGAAAATAAAAATTACAGGCGCGTATTTATAATGTAATTATACTCAGAAATATAAAATTATTTTTAAAAACTATTAATAAAGCTATCCATATACGAGACTCTATTATTAATCCAAAGTTTTAGAGCACTCACTTCTTTATCATCATCCCATATAGCAAAATCTCTAGCTTTTGCTCCTTGGGTAATAAAAGCATATTCATCTATATAAATCATCAACTCTGAAAGGTGATAATCTTTAAAAACGCCCCACTGTTCTTTCATCAAAGATTTAATTCTAGGGTCAGACATAAGTCTTGAAAAGAACTGAGTGCCTTTTGATGAAGACGACCAAAATAAAGGTCTATCAAAACTACTAAAATGTTGATATGAACCTTCATACGCAAAACCCCAATCAAAATCCCATATTGGGCCCATTGTAAATTTCCCTGTACTTGTTTTATGTATATAAGTACTTTTAGGATGATTAATTTCCTCATTACCAGTTAGCATATACACAATCAAATATTTGGCTATGGAAACATCATCTATGTAATCAAGATATTGATTATTTGGAAAATCATCATCAGCCACCAACGCTTCTAAAGTTTCAAATTGACTTTTAATTGAAGTCAATTTATCCGCATCCATTGTTTTCGGATATTTTACTGTCACGGGCAATTTATAAGCGCCTGATTTGAATTGCCATTCTTCATCAAAATTAGTATCTAAATTTAGCAAGATGCCATTATCACCAACATCAACTCTATTTGCTTTCACTTCTACTTGCTCTGTTAACATAAATAGCCCTAAATATTCATTATTTATGGTTACTTCTACAGGTACAATTGAATTGGTAAAAGGCATTTCTAATAACTGCCCGATTTTCATCCCTACAGCGTTTAATAAATGAGTGCCGTCAATATAATTCGCCAATAAAACCCATTTTTTTTCAGGTGCTAATCCTAAAATAGAAGACTCACTACCCAATTTTATTTTATACGGCTTTTTCGGATAAGTCCAAGTCGAATTCCCTCTACCCCTTATTTTCGCATCGATTATTAAATCACTGTATTTAGATTGCCCATCAATAGTCAAAACTCCTTTTATATAATCATCTTTAGAAACAATTGGAGCACTTCCTTCAGTGTCAAAATTAATATGAGCTAATGCATCGTCCCAAGAAATTTTGATAGGGTACTCTTTAATGTTATCTGAGCCAGATTTTAAAGTATACGTAATTGCTTTTCTAAAATCAACAACACTACTCTCACTAACCTGCTCTGAATTATTTATTTTTACATTTGTTGCATTTGTTGAAAACGTAGGAATAGCATTGAAAAAATAATTTTTAAGCTCCCCTCTTATAGTGTCATCTTTAATTTCAAAAATAATATCCTCACTTAAATAAGGGTTATTTTTCTTTTCAAAAGCAAAACTTTCAAAAACCAAGTTTGTATCTTCTACTTCTGGTATATTGAAAGATTCGTCATTAGTACAGCCTACAATACTTATAAAACCAACTAATAAGTAAAAATAAATTAATCTTGACTGCTTCAATAATTCGTTCATAGTTTATGTGTAGAGTCTAGTTAACTTAACGGAAAAATGATGGAAAAATTGGATATTGAGAGTTTTGTTTAACACTTCTATATATAGTAGTTTAATTCCATAATGTTTGTAAATAAATATTTGTTTTAGCATAAATTTTGAGTGACATAGCCTCCTAATCCATTGTTCTTAACAAATCTTTACGATTGTATCTATCATGTAGACTCTTTTAAAAAAGAGTTCGAGAATGGAAACGTTTGGGGTACGAGATTAAACCTCAACAGTCTAAATTTTAGATAGTTGAGGTTTTTCTTTTTGCAATTGCCCCAACCATTGCCCTAACATCTTTAAATAAAGTAGTTTTTTACTTGCTTGTATATGTGCGTGTGT
>CAZQRD010000206.1:0-2119 GCA_964595535.1 uncultured Flavobacteriaceae bacterium
TAAGAGGTTTGACCATAGCCTCCATAAATGCAATTCCTTTGATGTTATCTCGGTGAGTATTTGCATAATGAAAACCTAAACCAGAACCCCAATCATGGATAACAAGCGTAATATTTTTAAGGCCAAGAGTTTCAATAAATTCTTCCAAATACTCATAGGTATCCTTAAAGCCGTATGCTATATCCGGTTTGTCCGATTTACCCATTCCAATTAAGTCTGGAGCGATACACCTGCCTTCTGACTGGACATAAGGGATTATATTCCTCCATAAATAATTGGAAGTGGGGTTGCCGTGAAGGAATAGAATTGGATCACCTTCACCTTCATCGATATAATGAATTTTACTCCCCTTAATATCAAGGTATTTTGATTCGAATGGAAAGTCTTCTGAAATATTTTGTTTCATTTTATTAGTATTGGTTTATTTTTTGGTAGGATAAAATATTTTGGCTATTGTTAGCGGAGTAAATATTATTTCGATGCAACCTTTCTAGGATGAGGTTTTCCATTCTCCACATAGTATTTTAGTTCTTCCAACAGCTCATCACCTACATTTCCTAATTTTTTCTTAACGATTGGGGCAAGGATTCCACCAATTCCTTTGAACTTTATTTCAAAATCTAAAATCAGTTTAGTACTAGCATCCTGATTTTTAGTTAAAGACCATTTAGCATTTATTGCTTTAGCGAAAAAGGGAGCTCCTTCGATAGCTTTATATGAAAGTGAGTGTTGCTCAATGTTAAATTCCGTTACCTCTTGTTTCGTTGGTCCTCCTGTTGTTTCGGTAGATCTAACAACACCTGGTGAAGGCGTTGGATCAGAAACTTCTGATTGCCTTATTAAACTTGACCATTTGTCTATGGCTCCAAATTGATTACCTAGAACTTCCCATACGTTTTCAATAGGCTTCTCAATTTTTAGTTCTCTAATTATTTTCATGATTTATTATATTAAACTCTATTTATGTCTGAGTTAAAATGATAATCAATTTAAGGCCACAACTTTATCTAATTCCAGAACAGTTTTTGTAACAACTCTTTCTCCTGTTTCAATGTACTTCTTGTGTCCGGCTAATACTGTATCCCAATTTTTAGTATTCATCTTTTTCATCATCAAGACATTCATAGCATCGTAAAAAACATTTTTCATTGAATAGGATAGATCAGCTCTTAATATTGTCTTTCCATTTTCTTGACGAACTTTAAAATACGCTTGCATAGTGTCAATACCGGGCAATTTTTTGAATTCATAGATATCAATCTTTAGGGATTCTCCATCATTCCATTCTATTACTCGCTCTTCTACAGATGCCCCCATCATATTGAAATCACAATGACGAGTGGCACCAACACCTTCTTTCTGTTCTGAGGTGACATGCGATTTTAATACTCCCGGACTGGCATGACAGATGTCGCCAATACTTGCAACGGCTTTCCAAACTTTTTCTTTCGAAGCGTTTATTTCTATTTCTCTTGAAATCGTAGTCATATTATATTGTTTTAAGTGATATAATTAATAAGGTCATTGTGGAAATTGCTTTCTGATAGTCTTTAGTGCTTTTAACTCTGGTCAAAATCCCAAAAAACGAGGAATGAACTAACTCTGTAACTGATTTTGAATTTAAAGAAGAAGAGATGTCGCCTTCCTTTTGTGCTTTTTGAACCACTGGTTCAATCACATCTAATAGACTTTCGAAAGCTTGGGCAGTAGCGTTACCCACTGCTTCGTTTATAGAACCAATTTCAGACATAATATTATTCGTCATACATCCATTAAAATCCTGTTTTGGTTGATCTTCAAGCATGTTTACATACATGTTTAATAGGCTATCAATTGCTTTTCTTTTATTGTCATTCAGCTGATTTGTTAGGTGATTAGTATTCATTGCACCATAAGCTTCAATGCATGAGAGTAAAAAATTCTCTTTACTCTTAAAAGCATTATAAAAAGCCCCTTTGGTCATTCCAGAAGTTTTGCAAATCTCGTCTACACCAAGATTACTATATCCTTTGCACCAGAACAACTGGACACCTTTTTCAAGAACTTTTTCTTTGTCGTGTTTGATATTCATGTTGCAAATATAATCAAACAGACCGTTCGGTACAAATTATTTTCAATA
>CAZQRD010000207.1:0-2108 GCA_964595535.1 uncultured Flavobacteriaceae bacterium
ACATGGAAACCCGGTGGAACAGGGATGGGACTGGCAATCAGTAATTCAATTATAACAAGTCATGGTGGAAGAATGGCAGCCGAGAATCAGCCAGAAGGCGGAGCAAATGTATGTTTTATACTTCCTGGCACTAAAATAATTAAGTAATGAGAGAACCCACAGTTTTTGTTGTAGATGATGATCCTTCAGTACGAAAGGGTCTTACACGATTGATAACAGCATCTGGAATGTATACAGAATCGTTTGCTTCTGCAAGGGAATTTCTTGATTCAGATAATATTGATAGTCCCGGTTGTATTATTCTTGATGTTCAAATGCCGGGAATGACAGGACCTGAACTCCAGGAAGAGCTTGGTAATACCTCTTGTGGATTACCGATAATTTTTCTTTCTGCCCATGGTGATGTTCCTTTAACCGCAAAAGCGATGAAGAAAGGTGCCGTGGATTTTCTTACTAAACCTGTTGATGGCCCAATACTGATGGAGGCTATTAAAATATCATTAGAAAAAGATACCAAAAACCGACGTCAGCGAAAATTAAATTCAGAGATTCATTCCCAAATAAATTTGCTCACATCACGTGAATATGAAGTAATGACATATGTTATCACAGGAATACTAAATAAACAAATAGCAGATGAATTGGGCATATCGGAAGAAACCATAAAAATACACAGGCGACACATATTTCATAAGCTTGAGATAGTTTCAGTAGCAGAACTTGTTCGTCTTTGCGAGAAAATTGGTATTGCCCCTGCCAAAACAAAATTTACGTAATAGCGCTAGCTGATGGCGCCATTTTCAAATACCACTAAAACGGTATAACAGTTATATATTTTGTGCTAATGTATTGTCTTTTCCAATAAAATAAGATGCTCGAATTTTAATTTAAATTATGAAAAACTCTCAATCTAAAGATAACTTCGTTTCTATCAAAATTTTCACTTTCAAATTGACGACTAAAATTATAGCCTATAACAAGTGCAACCTTCCATTTTTCATTAAGTGATTTTCCAAGACCTGCATCAAAATGAAATTTGTCATTAAATTGTTTTGTTTCAATTAAATTCCAAAATATTTCACAACTAATAGGGATAAAAAAACCTTTACCATAATCCCGCAAATCACCTTGAAATTCAATAACTGCCGTAGGGTTATATGTTAAACGTAAACCAAAAGTATTATTCCAATTACTAGTATTTATATCAAATCGTTCCTCAATTTTAAAATAATGATTCAACTTAAAATGCTTTCTATTTGGAGCCGTAAGATTATAACCTTGAAAGAATTTAATTTCAAGTCGATTACTGATATTTAAATTGTTAGTATGGTATATCCCTATGCCCCCAACTAACTGTTCTTTGAATCTCATTTTTTTAAGAATTAATCGAGGCCAATCCATCGTGATTTGAGGTTCCGCATAAATTCTATGCCATCTATATGGAGATGTTATTCGGAAACCTACAGGTATAATTAAGTCAAGTTTTTCAGAAAGTTTCATTTTTGGATTATAATCAATCCTAAATTGTTGGGTCAAATTATCGGAAGATTCTTGTGTATAACAAAATTGGTTATAGATAATAATTAGTATTAAAATTAACCATCTTTTACACATAGAAATTACTGTTTTTTTAAATAAACACTTTTGAATTCTTAATTACATATGTTTGCTATCTACAACACATTCTTGTTTCAATTATTCATCGTTAGCTGTATGCGTATCTCCTTCCAATTTAGTGATCGCTTCTTCACCGTTACCAAGTAGGATCGCAATCCATTTGGTGTTTGGATTTCGAAAGGTCATTAGTTTGATAATCATCGTCAAGGGAACTGAAAGGAACATTCCAATGGGCCCCAATATAAATCCCCAAAAAATAAGGGAAAAGAACACCACAAATGTGGACAAGCCTAGCCCTTTACCCATCATTTTAGGTTCGACAATATTTCCAATAATTATATTTACAACAATAAATACTCCGGCAGTCCAAAGAGCTCCATCATACCCTAACTGAATCAATGCAAGTGCAACAGCAGGTATGGCTGCTATTACCGAGCCAATATTTGGTATGTAGTTTAACAAAAACGCAACAAGCCCCCAAAGGATAGGAT
>CAZQRD010000208.1:0-2106 GCA_964595535.1 uncultured Flavobacteriaceae bacterium
TGCTTCTAACAAATATACTTACTAATGCTTCCATGTTTTATTTTTTAACTCCTTTCGACTAAAGGGTTCTAATTTTATTCTATTCTTCTATCAGTTTTCTGTTCCTGGACCTTTGGAACCAAATCAATATGCCTACCGTAATTAAGGCCATTGGAGCCAACATCATAAACCCATTATTTTCATACCCATAATAGTACAAGCCAGTTGATTCGGCTATGGTCTTTCCTTTATGTCCTAAAACCTCATATCCCATTAATTTCCCAGCGCCAAAAAGCTCTCTGAAAAAAGATACGATGATTAAAATGACCGCATAACCTACGGTATTCCCAACTCCATCAAGAACTGATTTCCAAGGTCCGTTAGCTAAAGCAAATGCCTCAAATCGACCCATAATAATACAGTTTGTTATGATCAGCCCTACGAATACAGACAATTGCTTGCTTACATCATAAGAATAAGCCTTTAAAACCTGGTCAACCAGGATCACCAAAAAGGCCACAATCAATAACTGAACAATAATCCTAATCCTGTTAGGAATCAGGTTTCTTAATAATGAAACGATCAGGTTACCAAAAACAAGTACAAACATCACTGCTAATGACATCACTATCGCCGCTTTTAATTGAACGGTAATCGCCAATGCCGAACATATACCTAATACCTGAACCGTTACAGGGTTATCATCATTCAAAGGATCAATTAATAACCTTTTGTTCTTTTGCGAAAACAAAGCTTCTTTTTCTCCTGCCATCATTAATTATTTTTAAAGTATGGTAAATAATTTGCTAATCTCTCTTCGACCATGTCTGACACACCGTCTGAAGTAATGGTTCCTCCGGAAATGGCATCCACAGCATGAATATCTCCTGCTTTAGCCCCTCCTTTAATTGCTTTCACTGATACGAAATTGTTATTCTCGTCCAAAATTTTCTTACCTATATATTGGTCCTCGTACCATGACTGGTTAATCTCAGCACCAAGACCTGCAGTTTCACCTGCATGATCAAATGACGCTCCAACAATAGTATTTTTATCACTGTCAAGGGCGATATAGCCCCAGATTTCTTTCCAAAGCCCGGCTCCAAAAAGTGGAATCACATAAAATGTCTTTCCCTCTTTTTCAGTGATATACAATGGAAATGACTGCTCTTCCTTTGATTTCTTGGTTTCCTTCATCAAATCAATCTTAAAGGCATCCGCCCCCTCATTAACTGACCCATCTGATTTAATCGCTAATTCCTGCTTAACATATTGTAAAAATTGTTCGCTGGCTTCTTTTCTGCTAAGGTTGATACCAATGGTCGATAAGATGTTCTGCATCTTTTCCTGCCTTACATTTTCCGCCTGCAGTGGTTTTAGTGTGGTTGCTGTAAAAGCAAGAGCTGCTGCTACGACCACAACCATAACAATGGCAAATATAAAAGTGTAAGTGTTGCTATTTCTATCCATAACTATGCGTTAACTTTTTGTAATCTCTTTTTTCTTCTATTAACATTAGCTTCAACTACGTAATGATCAATGGTCGGTGCAAAGACGTTCATCAATAAAATGGCCATCATCATTCCTTCAGGTAGCGTAGGATTGACCACTCTAATCAAAATTGCAAAGATTCCAATAAGAAAACCATATATCCATTTCCCTTTGGTTGTTTGCGCGGCTGACACCGGATCTGTTGCCATAAATACCAAACCAAAAGCAAATCCACCAGCTAGCAAGTGTTTCCACCATGGAAAGTTCAATAATTCATTTGTCTCACTTCCGATCATATTAAATAGAAGCCCCATAAGAGAAGCGCCCACTAAACATGAAATCATAATTCTCCAACTTGCCATACCTGAAAACAATAACAAAGCTGCTCCGATCAAGATCATGGCAACTGAAGTTTCTCCCACAGAGCCTGGGATATAACCCATAAACATATCAAACCAACTCGCATCAGGCATTATTCCGCCTGCAAGTGACCCTAAAATAGTCTCTCCAGAAACGCCATCCGCAACTGAATCTGCAACCCAAACTGTATTTCCAGACATATAAGGGGCATAAGAGAATAATGCAAAAGCCCTGGCAACAAGCGCAGGGTTAAGAATATTCATTCCTGTTCCTCCA
>CAZQRD010000209.1:0-2093 GCA_964595535.1 uncultured Flavobacteriaceae bacterium
CAATTGCTTCCAGTTTCGTTTGCGCATGGCGAAATAGAGCCCCATTCCCGATACGTAGAATAAAAGTGGAATTCGCCAAACATTTAGCATAGTCATGGGTGTCCATAAAGCCTCTACTGCTTCATCACTCTTTATAAATGCAATGAACATGGCCCAAGGTTGAAAAATGATGGCTATGTGATAGATCAGCAGCAGGCCAATTGCTATCACTCGCAACCAATCGATATCGTGTCTTCTTTCTAATTTCATTATTGTATTGTTTTAAATTAATGAGTGTCTGTCCATAAAGTCTGAGTCTGTCCATAAAGTCGTGTTTGACCTAGAAACTTCAAATTCAAGGCGTGTAAGAAATGTAAACCGCAGTCCCGCATTTGGCGGGATGAGGATTTGCATTTTGAGCAACAACGAAGAAGTTGGAGTTTCTAGACAGACACTAATTATTGTAGCATCATGGCAATCACAGGACGCGTTTTTTCGATTTCGTTTATATCAATTTGTAAACCAAGCGGACTTAATTGTTGTTGGAGCATTTCATAGATGGGTTTCATATCAGCAAATGACCCCATAACACTTTCTCTTGGTGTCGCACCAAAGTTGTTTTTTACGGTCTTATCCGCTTTGGCATCAATAAGCAGCTGTACGATTTCGACATGACAGAAAAATGCGGCGCTGTGCAAGGCTGTAGCCCCATCATTATTTTTAATGTTCAGATCTGCTTTAGCATCAATTAATGCTTTAACAATATCTGTTTTGCCGAAGGTCGCTGCCGAGATTAAAGGTGTTGAATTACTCATTTGATCTTTCATATTGATATCGGTTCCTGCTTCAATGTGAAGTTTGACGGCTTCGAGGTTGCCTGATAATACTGCTGTTTGAATGTCAATTTTCGGTGTATCTACTATTGACTTAGCTTTAGAAATATTTTCCGACTTATTGTCAGTACTGCTGCCTGATTGAGCGCAGGCACTTGTTAGTAAAAGGATACCTAAAGAAAAGTTTAATAACATTTTAAAGGAATTAATTTTTGGTGATTTCATAATTTTAATTTTTAACATTTAACTTTGATTTTTTTGCTTGTACAAAGATGGGGTAAGTGTGAAGGCCTGTCCTATGAGCTATGCAGCAATATGCATCAAGTTTGAGGAAGGGATGAAAACTATGGCGCAAGGATATAAATTATGATGCAAAAGTTGATTTTTCCTATAAATATGCCAATAACCTTATGACATCTATTTGCATAAATTTCTCTAATTTAGCCCAAGCAAATAAAAGCATGTCGAACACATCAATTATTAGATCAGACTTCATTGTCAAGGCAGAAGCGATTATTCTGGAGAATATCTCTAATGAACAATTCGGAGTTTCTGAACTAGCAGAGGTTATGAACATGAGTCGTTCTAACCTGCTCAGAAAAATCAAAAAAAATACACAGCTTTCTGCGAGTCAATTTATTCGTCAAGTGCGCCTTATAAAAGGTATGGAGATGCTTAAGCAGAACACATTGACTGTTTCTGAGATTTCATACCAAGTAGGTTTTGGAAGCACTTCATATTTTATTAAATGCTTTCGGGAATATTATGGACATCCACCTGGTGAGGTAGGAAAAGAAATATTGGTAGATGAAAATGTAGCTATCAAGGTTAATATTTTGAATAAATACAGGTGGCACCTGTTAACAGCGGTGTCTCTAATAATAGTTATATCAGTCTTTCTTTTCAATAAAGAAAGTACAGTTACTACTAAAATTCAAATTGAAAAATCTATTGCGGTATTACCCTTCAATAATGAGAGCAGCGATTCTACGAATCTCTATTTTGTCAATGGACTTATGGAATCGGCACTAGGCAACCTTCAGAAAATTGAAGACCTGCGGGTAATCAGTAGAACCTCGGTGGAGAAATATAGAGATACAGACAAGGGTATTCCGGAGATAGCAGAAGAACTGAATGTCAACTACGTGGTGGAGGGCAGTGGTCAGCGGGTCGGAGATCAGGTTTTGCTCAATATCCAATTGATTGAGGCTTCAAGTGATCGGCCTATTTGGGTTGAACAATATAGTCGTGAAGTGGGAGATGTATTTGCGCTTCAGAATG
>CAZQRD010000210.1:0-2065 GCA_964595535.1 uncultured Flavobacteriaceae bacterium
CTTCCCCATTTTGATTTCGTATTATCTGAAATGAATCCCATAATTGGATCTGTGAGAGAATCAAAAAGTCTAGGTGAAAAGAATATTACGCCCCACATCCAACCAGGAAAACCCAGGTCTTGAACTAATACTACCATGAAGATTCCCATCGCTGCAGGAAACATTTGATTAGCAAACATACCAATTCCAAAAGCGATTTTTTGACCGAATGGAACTTTTTTAGAGACTGTAGACATATTTCTGTTTTTTTTAGTAATCTGTAGGAACTATTCCTAGTATAGATTTGGGATTATTATTGTTTGAATCGCTTTTTCATTTATTTTTATATCTATTGTTTTTTCATGTAGAGACAAGGTAAAATTCTTAGAGGTATCTCCCTCGTTAAACACCACTACAGCAATGGAACCATCTATGTTTTTTGCCGCCGTTACCAATAAGGATTCATCTGAATTTTCAAATCCTATACGAGTGGCACCTGGTCTTATAAATTTACTAAAATGACTTAGTGTGTAAAAGATCGGTGTAAAGTAAACTTCATCACTCTCCGGATCAACTATTACCGGCGCCAGGCACCAATTTTTAAACCAGTTTGGACCTCCTTGCTTATCAAGTACCATGTTCCAATCTATCCAGCCATCTACCCAGTTATTAAGACATCCGATAATATCTCTTGCATACCGATTGACAGGTGCATATTTAGGATGTAAATATTTTTGATCATCCGGCGCCCAATCCCAACCCCAATCTGTAGATTCTTTGGACCAATACCACGCGTCATCCTGCCATTTGGGGATTTCAGAATCGCCACAAGCCTCAGATTGAATCAAATATTTGTCGGGCGCTTTTTCGTGTGTATATTGAAGTGATTCGGCGAAATAATCATAGGTACTTCCGTACCAGTGTACTGCAGTACCATCATAGTATTTTGACGAAGCTTCATCCTGGAACATAGTATCAGCCCATTCTTTTAGCTCTTCCCCTCGATTTTGATCATAACCAAGAATTTTTACATCGTGACCATCTGCTTCAAGTTTAGGCCCGAGATGATTTTTTACAAAATCGGTCATCTCTTCTGGTGAAAAATGCATACTCTCCCAGTTGCTATTGTTACCTAAAGGTTCGTTTTCTACAGTGAAACCCCAAATATCAATACCTTCTGATTTATAAGCATCTATATATTTTGAAAAAAACAAGGCCCAGGAATCGTTATATTCAGGCAATAATTTTCCTCCGCGCCAATCATTATTATCTTTCATCCAAGGCGGTGCGGTCCATGGGGATGACAGAATTTTAAATCCGTCTTTTGATATGGCCATGGCGTCTTTAATCATTGGGATCAAATCATCACGATCTTCTTCAATTGAAAAATTTATCAAGTCTTTATCTCCTTCAACAGGAGCATAGGAATAATTGCTTAATGAGAAATCACATGAATTCATATGCGTACGTGTGAGCGAATACCTGGCCCCTTCCTCTCCAAAATAGGCCTCAAGAACTTTGTTCCTGTTTTCTTTGCTCACGTTGTTTAAAAGATATGCAGAGGATTCGGTAAATGATCCTCCAAATCCTGTGATGGTTTGAAATGTATCTTCCGGCAACAGTTTTAGGCTAGTCGCCTCCTGACCAGAAGAAAATTCTGTTATTTTTTTGAGCTTGTTGCCACTGGCCGAAGTTTCATAAACATCAACTTCCAAGTCCATTTGTTTTGTATTACATCCTATCAAGGTCATTAAAATTAAGGTGCAAATAAAAAATTTAAACTGGTTCATGTTTTTATATTTTGACAGGATCAGATAATGACTCGGTCTCTACTTTTTATTGCTTACTTGATTGTACTTTATTTTGACAATATCAAAGGTTTCTTTTTTATTCCTGTCTAGATCAACAATTCCCCAATACTCTTCGTTGGGAGTTCCATCATAAGGCACACCGGTACTGTTAGGTGCCCATCCACCAATGTCTTGAGCCTCATTATTTCCTGCTTTCCACCAGCCATCTGTAAATGAAAATAAGGTTACACCTGAGCATACCTCCATATTATCAAAAACGCTTTCCATTATTTTGG
>CAZQRD010000211.1:0-2046 GCA_964595535.1 uncultured Flavobacteriaceae bacterium
CATTAGTTACATAATCAAAGAGCTTCTTCATGGCACTATTTGGGCGTTGCATGTCTCCAATATAATGAATACCAACATCCCATTCGTATCCTTTTCTTTTAAAAACATGGGTAAACCCACCAGCTGTATAATGTTTTTCCAGAACAAGTACTGCATGACCTTCCTTGGCTAAAATTGCTGCTGCTGACAAACAGCCCATACCCGATCCTATAAGAATAGTATGATAATGATCATGCAACCGGGGTTTTCTTTTAAAGCTCTGTACCATAATTAATCAATTGAAGCAACAAGATACAAAAAACGAGTCCTGTTTTTCTCACTTGTTTTTGTCTATATTTTCAGCTAGTCTTGATTGTCTTTAAGCTAATTATACCTACTTTTTTTGGGGCAGAACCTCTTCTGGAAATGGGAATACGATTGTCGAATTTTTCTCACTGGCTATGTTTGATAAAGTTTGATATAACCTCAGTTTTATAGCAGATGGCGATTGATCAATAATCTTTCCTGCCTCGAGCAATTTACCGGCGGCTTGTTCTTCTGCTTCTGCAAGTATGATTCTGGCTCTTCTTGAGCGTTCAGCCTCGGCCTGATTGGCCATTGAGCGTTTCATGTTTTCTGGTAATTCAATGTCTTTGATTTTAACATCCTGAATGGAGATTCCCCAAATTTCAGTTTCCTGTTCGACAATATTTTTGATGTTTCTTCCTATTTCCTCCCTTTCCGAAAGAATAGTATCCAGTTCAACTTTTCCACATACATCACGAAGTGAGGCTTGAGCCATTTGTGAAATGGCAAATACAAAGTCTTCCACCTCAAGTATGGCCTTGGTGGCATTCTCAATTTTGAAAAACAGAACGCCATTAATATGGCAGGGCACATTGTCTTTGGTCATTACTTCTTGTTTCTGAATATTAATGGTTATAACTCTTATATCAACTAGTTGAATTCTATCGACAAGAGGAATAATCCATCTTAATCCTGGTTGAAGCAGGGAGATGTATTTTCCAAATCTGAATTTAACGGCTCGTTTGTATTCGTATACAATTCGAATGCCTGAAAGTAGAAAAACGGAGAGAATGATTAATAAAAAGATAATTGGATTCATAACTAATGGTTTAAATGAAAACTAATGTTTTTTGCAACCCTATAAGTTACGAAATTAACAGTGTTTTACAAAGGAAATTTCTATGAATTCGTATAACAATGTTTTGTTTTGCAGGAGCTTAGATTTGCTCTTAGCCCAAGGCCGATCTATATAGGGTGTGACTCCAGATTAATAAAAAATACCCTAACCAAAGGGTTAGGGTATTGAATTAATCGAGCAACTCAGGCCGCTTACACTATACTTTTATAAAAATCTTTTTCTTATATAAAATATAGGCTGGGATAAAACAGATAAACATGTAGAAAAAGGCCCATAATGCTGAAGCAAGTTTTGGAGCCATACCTATATCAACCATTCCATTAAAGAAAATGTCTTGCACACCAAAAACACCATTTAAAAGTATGGGAAGCATGCCTGCCAGAACATATACTGTTATGGCATTACTTCCATAGATCACCCCAAACTTGGCAACTTTTTGATAACCGTGAACATCAATAAGCAATATACAGGCAGCAAAAGACATAAAGGCCCATCCGGAAGTAAACATTACAAAGGAGCTGCTCCATAGATTTTTATTGAAAGGAAAAACAAGATCCCAGGTATAACCGATCAATACACACATAAATCCTATAAAGAACAGGTAATATAATTTCTTTTCTATGTCCATATCCTGCTTGAGCAATTGACCGGCCAACATCCCAGTGATCCCCGTTGCAATAGCAGGTAAGGTGCTTAACAAGCCTTCCGGATCCCAGGTTCCCTGGTACATTCTAAGTGGTATAACTATACTGTCAATCCACGCCGCTAAATTTTGGCCAGGTTCCAGAACACCTGCTCCAATTCCAGGTACAGGAATTAGCATCATGGCCAGCCAGTAACCTATCAAAAGCGTGACTGCGATTTTAACCTGACCTTTCCAGCCGGTGGCCAAACCAATATGG
>CAZQRD010000212.1:0-2036 GCA_964595535.1 uncultured Flavobacteriaceae bacterium
AACTCAATTGGATTTTAGGACTCAACCCTTTTGATGCCTGTATGCTGGAAGGTCATGGGCGCAATAATGTGCAATACCTGTTTTTTAATTCGTATGAGTATACCAATGCGCCTGGAGGAATTTGTAATGGGATCACTTCTGGATTGTATAATGAAAATGATATCGACTTAAACCGAGGTTTTAATGAAACGGGGAAAGATAATGACTGGCGTTGGGCAGAGCAATGGCTGCCTCATGCAGCCTGGTATTTGATCGCCATTTCATCGAAATAAGCTTCGAATCGGTCTTTATTTTTTTACCATTTCCCACCATTTAACATGTGGTACTTTTTTCAGGGTAAAAACTTCTCCGATGAGTGGTGTAGCGATTTTTACATTTTTCAAGGCCGTTTCATTGTTTGCTCTGATAATGGGCTCATCCCAAGTATGATTAGCGAGATCAAACTTTCCCCAATGAATAGGAAACATTAAATCAGATTGTAAATCGATATTGGCTTGTACCGATTCTTCCGGCAGCATATGAATCTCTGCCCAGTCTTTGTCATAAGCTCCATTTTCCATAAACGCGATATCGAAGGGCCCGAATTCTTCACCTATTTTTCTAAACTCTTCAAAATAACCACTATCACCATTAAAAAATAAATTCATCTGCGGTGATTTGATTACCCAAGAACACCATAGTGTTGAATACCGATCGCTTAAACCACGTCCGCTAAAATGTCTGGCAGGTGTCATGGTAAATGTTATATTCTTATAGTCAATTACATCAAACCAGTCCTTTTCTTTAATTTTCTCTTCGGGCACACCCCATTTCATCAAGTGAGCTTTGATCCCCAAAGGGACAAAAAAATAAGTTACCCGACTATCCATTTCTTGAATGGCTTTATAATCTAAATGGTCGTAATGATCGTGGGAAATCAAGACTACATCAATTATTTCGGGTAAATCGGATAACAAAATTGGATGTTTAATTTCAAATGGCTTGATGGTACCTGAGATAGGAGATGCATTATTAAAAACAGGATCGGTAAGGATAACAACCTCATCCGTTTTCATTAAAATAGTAGAATGGCCTAACCAAACAAACGAATTATTTATGAGGTCGCTTTTATAAAACTTGGCAGATGGCAATATACTTGCAGGATTTTTCCCATCATCAGGAGAAAGGAATCTAAATAAAGACATGAGCATAGATTGGCTATTCTCAGCATCACGTGTGTCTAAAGTCGTTTCAACGCTATTCACAAAAATCTCCCCATCGAAATTTTCTGAAGCCCTTATTTTTTCTAAACTTTCTCCGCTGGGGCGATCTCCGAAAGCAGGAGAAAAGTTAAGAAACAAAACAATTGCCAATACTATTAGCAAAACAAGTATCCCAATTACCTTTACTATTTTGCCAATTACTTTTTTCATTTTATTATGAGCTTTATTATTTATTAGATTATTAATTGCGAGTGAGAAGGGCACAAAAGTATCCATTTTTAGCTAATGCCATGTTTTTTCTTCTTTGCAGGCATTCAAAAACCTCTGAACTTTTCTTAAAATCAGGCATTCAATATTCATTTTACTTGGTATTTAGTCCATAGGTCTTAAAACTTAATCCCTATATTTATTGTTCAAACCCGAACAACATAATCATCACATTAAAAGCTGCTCTTTAGATATGAAACTTGATTTACAATTTGTCCGCTCACAATTTCCTGCTTTTACCGAACCTTCTTTACAGGGCTGGGCCTTTTTTGAAAATGCCGGAGGATCCTATCCATGTATACAAGTTATCAATCGATTGACCGACTTCTATATGAAAAACAAGGTACAGGTGAGCTATCCTTACCCTGCTTCCACCTTGGCTGGAAAATTGATGGAGGCCTCTTATAAAAGAATGGCTGATTACATGAATGTAGAAGAATCTGAAATTCATTTTGGCCCCTCCACAACGCAAAATGTATATGTATTGGCACATGCCATGCGCCCGATGTGGAAGGAGGGAGACGAAATCATTGTTTCTTGTCAGGATCATGAAGCCAATGCAGGTGC
>CAZQRD010000213.1:0-1998 GCA_964595535.1 uncultured Flavobacteriaceae bacterium
GACCATGATTTTCATTGGGAACGGGGTCAGCGTTATATTTCGGCTCACCCTGAAATTAACCAATATGTGGATGATAACTTCCCATTGTTACTGCCAAATGTAAAACATGCCGTTATTAATACTTTTGGAGTTGAAACCTTTAAAAAGAGGTTTAACATTGACGCTACCTTGGTGCCCAATGTGATGGATTTTAATCGCATTTATGCCGTTCCAACTCCTGAAAATGAATTTTTTCTTAGAGATGTTGGTGTAAAAAAAGATGAAATTGCCTTATTACAAGTTACTCGAATTGTAAGACGTAAAGGAATTGAAACGGCTATTTCATTAATTGATAAGCTAAACGATAAAAAGCTGAAACTTGTTATTACTGGAAATCATAATGATGACGAAAACAAGGAATATTATGATGAATTGATAGATCAAATTCATGAGCTCAATCTATCGAGTCAGGTATTATTTGCTGGTCATAAAGTTTTGGACCATAAAGATTTATCAGATGTATATGCATATGGCAGGGCCTGCACATATTTTAGTACCTATGAAGGTTTTGGAAATGCTTTTGTAGAAAGCGTCCTTGCTAAAAAACCAATATTTGTAAATAACTATAAGCCGGTATATATGCAAGATATTGGCAACAAAGGGTTTGAAACCATAATGATAGAAGATGGTAATTTGACAAATGAAAAAGTCCAACAAATGTCTGACATCATTTACGATCTAAAACGATGTAAAGAAATCGGTGAATATAACTTCAAGCTTGGTAAAAAATATTTCTCATATGAGGTGCTTGAGGAAAAATTGAATGAGCTATTCACATTTTAAGAAATTAAACAATGACTGATAAAAGGACGGTTAAAATTAGTAAAATATTAAAAGAACTAAAGAATGAAAAAATAAATACTTGGTTTGATTTAGGATTATTTATAGATAAATTTAAAGACCAAAAATCAAAATCTGAGTTTAGAGGCGATGCCAATTCTTTTGATGCCCACCTTGAAAAAGGAGGTATTGCTTTCTTAACTTTTTACTTCGCAATAGATGGTATTACAGTAGAAACTGAAAAGTATGCCAAGACTTTTAAAAACATTTATCCAGATATCCCCATACACTATGTTGCGGGAGAAATTAAGCAGGAAGCCGATGAGCTCATCCCAAAAGATGCTTTTAGAAAAGTGATTCCAGAGATGGAAGCATTTGATGCCTGGCCCTTATACGATGACTTCTTTAAAACCAGGATGGAACGAGGGAGCAAGGAGTATAATGATCTTATTGGTAAGTTCTGGAAAGAGGTATTGATTCTTGTAGAAAAGTTGGGCAATTATATTGAAGAAAATGATATTTCGCTGTTATATCTCATCAATGTTTGCTCTAATCCAGGTAATGTTTCTTTGGCTTTGGCAACAGTTTTAATTTCAGAATATTTAGGGATTCCTGTTGTCAATAATAATCATGATTTTTATTGGGAAGGCGGAAATAGAAAGGTAGATATTAAAAAGAAAGGCCTAAAAAAAGGTCCTAGAGATTTCTTTTTCCATAATGCCCATGTCGGTGAGTTCTTTTCAGTGATCGATATGATCTATCCATGGGAAAGCCGTTCCTGGTTGAATGTGAACATCAATAAGTTACAACATACGCATTTGGTGAACATAAAGGGTCAAAATCCTGCAAATTCGGCCATGATTGGCACTGCTGTAGGTACGAAACCACATAAAATAAGCCGAAGAGAAATCATCAAAGCATTTTTGCAGATGGCCTCTATTTTTGCCAATAAAAAAGAGACCATAACGGTACATGCTGTTGCACGTCATATTAAAAGCAAACGTTCGCTAAAGCCTATTTTACTGGGCTATAAGACCATTAGGAAATTTGATTTTGTCAATAATAACATCATCTTTTTACAACCTACAAGGGTTATAAGCAGAAAGTCGATTGAACTTAATTTTCTACTGGTGAAACAGTTATTTGCCAATGCGGAATTTGCCAAGAAATTTCAAAGTA
>CAZQRD010000214.1:0-1975 GCA_964595535.1 uncultured Flavobacteriaceae bacterium
ACTTAAAACTTAATCCTTAGCACTTAATCCTTAGCACTTAAAACTTAATCCTTATATGCATCTACTAACATACAAACCTCATGATACATTTCTAAGAGTTCTCCAACTATCATTTAGCTTTCGCTACCATTACAATCGGTTAATGTTGTTTGGTAATTTTCATCGAGGTCGTATCAAGGTAAATGGGGGTATCAAATGTTAAATAGAAAAATTCACAGAACTCTTTTTTCTTCCTTTTACTTCCGTAAGTATTATAAATTTGTCTTTCGTATAAGGGTATCGAACTCTCTATAAAAACTAAGTCCTTATCTTTTCCTTTTTTTATATATAAATCTGCGAAAGACTGATAAATTCTTGATTCAGGATAAATCGGAACATTCAACTCTTTATCTGCCCAATACCCAACACTGATTATCTCTCCTCCATACATTCCATCAATGGGAAGAATATATTCTCGTTCTGACTCTATTGGATTCTTAGAAAGAATATAAAAATTTGGAGTCTTTTCTGAATACAAAGAAAAAGAAAGATAATGGTCCCACAATCCAATAAAATTAAAAATAGGAAGTCCAAGAACAAGTAGTAGTGCTATTATTAATACACTCTTAACAGGCTTTCTTTCTATTCCAAAATTGATTTGATTTTCTGTCTTGTAGAATAGTAGAAATACCAAAATAATCATTTCAATATTCCAAGGATATACGATGTAATTCCCATCCATAGAAAATGGACTCAAATAAAACAAAACAAATAAATGAATAAAAATCGCCATTAAGACTCCTATTCTTCTTGTTTTCGAAAACCAAAGAAATATTCCTGTAAGTATCTCAAAAACAGGTATTATATATCCAAAAGATTTAATTAAGTCGATTGTCCTAAGGTCAGATACCCTGAAAAAATTCACAGAAATGTTCTCTACCGCAATGTCAATAAAATTCAAATTAAACTTGTGAATTCCACTCCATATGTATACTCCTATAAGTAAACATTGTAAATAAGAAATTCCCAAAATATTATCCTCGTCTTTATTTAATAATAAAAAAGGTAAAAATGCTAACAAGTATAAATATACCCAGGGTTGCCATCTTAATTGATCCTGAATTAAACTCAAACTAAAAATTACATAGATTAACAAAACAAGTCTTTTTCTATTCGAAAAGAATATGGATACCAAAAGCATCAGTTGAGCTAAAAATATTGCCCATCCCCAAAATTTTGAAAAAACCAGATTGTCAAAAATCGGGAAAAGAGGAAAATCTCTATCGTTTATCCATAAATTATAGGACATAATTATTCCAATGACAAAAAAAAGCGATAAGGACTTTTTAACAAGTGAAAGTCTATTTTGTTTATTGATAAATTCTGTATAAAGTGTCAAAATCATTGATATTTTAAGAATCCTAGAATAAAAGTTTTGCTGAATTTAAGAATATAAATCTACAGTTATTAATCGTGAAATATATATAAAACAAAAAAACTTCAGTGAGCGTTAAGGGTTATGGGCTGCGGGTTGTCCACGCTTAAGTAGTACATACTAATAGTAGCATTTTAACTTTTATTATAAGGTGATTCTTAAATCATAAAATCATAGATATAAAAATCTTCTTGATAAATTGTAACATTTCTACCTCCCTTTCCGTATAACAATATACACACCCGAACTTTTTTAACTAAAATTCCATTTTTTTAATGAGACAACTAAAAATAACTAAGCAGGTTACGAATCGTGAAACTGCTTCTTTAGACAAGTATTTACAAGAGATTGGCAAGGTTGATTTGATTACTGCCGAAATGGAAGTTGAATTGGCACAAAAAATAAAAGCAGGAGATCAGATTGCCTTGGAGAAATTAACTAAGGCAAATTTAAGGTTTGTAGTTTCTGTTGCTAAACAATATCAAAATCAAGGTTTGACTTTACCCGATCTTATCAATGAAGGTAATTTGGGATTGATAAAGGCAGCCAAAAGATTTGACG
>CAZQRD010000215.1:0-1959 GCA_964595535.1 uncultured Flavobacteriaceae bacterium
CCAATGGCCCCACCCTATTCCAGCCTTTATCTTTTCCTAAATCTTTTAAATAAGGAAATTTTAAGTAAGTCCACTTTTCTACCCCTTCATTAAAGTGTTGGATGTAATCATCATTCGGAATATCATTAAGGATTACCTTTCCATTAGCATCAAGGGCTCTTAAATTACCATCATAGAGTTCTAAAAATCCATTTTCCTTATTTACTAATCCTAAGTGTCCAGACGGATATTCTGCAAAAGTATCTAACCACGAATTATTGGCATCGTGATAGTTTTTAATAAAATCTATTATTTCTTTCGACCAATTTATCATTGCATCTATGGATGGAATGTCTTTACTGTTTAAGAAATAGTCTCTGTCTTTTTGGGTTATTGTTTTATGTACACCACCAGGAACAGCTGATATACCATGTATGCGTTTACCTGCAACGGCTTTAATAATTTCCTGACCAAATTTTCGCATTAAAATGCCTTTTTTAGCTAAATCAAGATGCTCTATGGCTACTTCAGCCACATTACGTTTTGCAGGATTAGCATTTACGCCAAACAATAAATCTGGAGAGGCGAGATAGAAAAAATGTAATGCATGTGATTGAAATACTTGACCGAAATGCAAAAGTTTTCTAATTTTTTGCGCAGGCATTGATAAATCTTTTGGTTCTAAACCAACAATTTGATCGATGGCCTTAGCAGCAGCCAAGTGGTGACTTACAGGGCAAATACCGCAAAGACGTTGTACTAAAACAGGTGCTTCCCAATAGGGGTGACCTTGAATAAAACGCTCAAAACCACGAAACTCAACAATATGAAAAAAGGAATCTTTTACGTTGTTTTCTTCGTCTAAATGGATAGTTACTTTTCCATGACCTTCAACTCTAGTTACAGGATCTATGACTATTTTTTTCATGCTTAATCGTATTTAAATTCTTCGTGAGTAATTGAGTATTCTTCATTTAAGAGAATGTTCTTAACAACTTTCCAAATATGGTTGGCATTTGGAGGGCAACCAGGAATAAAATAATCAATTTTAATAATTTCATTGCATGGATAGACATTGTTTAATAGTTTTGGAATATCCTCATGATTAGGTATAATATTTGCTCCAATTTCGCTAGTCAAACCATGAACGTAGGCTTCTTCTAAACATTCCTTAAGCGGAACAAAATTGCGCATGGCAGGAATGCCACCCATAATCGCACACTCACCAAAAGCAATGAGTATATCACATTTTTTTCTAAATTCTTTTAGGACCTCAATATTTTCTGAATTTGCGCAGCCGCCTTCAATTAAACCAACATCGCAGCGCTTAGTGAACTTTTTGATATCCGTTAAAGGTGATTTATTGAATTCTACTACTTCCAAAATATCTAAAATATCCAAATCAATATCTAATAATGACATATGGCAACCGAAACATCCTGCTAGAGATGTAGTTGCAACTATAAATTTATTTTCGTCACTTCTTTTTTTAAAATCTTTATTTCTAGGAGCATCTTTGTCTTTTCCTACCAAATCATATTTACGTTCACCAAAAGGTTGTTCGTAAATCATTCCTTTTATCAAAATAGCCCCAACTGGACAAAGATTCATGGCACGCATGGCTTCAGCATCCGTTAATTTAGCTTCTTCTTGGTAATCAATATGCACACGTGTTTTTACGCCTCTATTTACAAATGAGAATACGTCTTTGCCATCTTTTGTTTTTACTTCCTCAACACAGCGTTTACAAAGTATACATCTATTGGATTCCATGATCATGCGATCGGAATTAAAGTCAACAAGTTTGTTACTGTATACATGAGGAAACCGTGAAACCGTTATTCCCATATCATAGGCTAAATTCTGCATGTCGCAATGCCCACTTTTTTCGCAAGATGGACAGAAATGGTTGCCTTCTGCAAAAAGCATTTCAATAATAGCCTTTCTAGTATTTAAAAGTTCAGGTGTATTTATTTCTAC
>CAZQRD010000216.1:0-1952 GCA_964595535.1 uncultured Flavobacteriaceae bacterium
CATAAACACGCTTTCCAAGCGTGCGCCTTAAGCCACTCGGCCACCTCTCCAAAAATGTCAAAATTTTATATGAAGGGCAAGTAACAAAAAATAATTTAATTGAAAAAGCTTTTAATTCAAAACTAGTTCAATTCTCCTCTTAAAGAAGCCTCAAATTCAATTTTAAGATTTTCAAAGGGAATATTTTGACCCAAAAGCAATTTTAATTTGGCAATTGCAGATTCGGTTGTAATATTTTTTCCGCTAATTACACCTGCATTTTTTAGATGTACGCTCGTTTCATAATGTCCCATTAGAACGCCACCGCTAATACATTGAGTTACGTTGATTACAGGTATTTTACTTTTAATGGTTTTCGCGATCATCTTTGTAAACCAAATGTCTGTCTGGGTATTCCCTGCCCCATATGTTTCAAGAATCACCCCTTCAAGGTCAGGACAGTTCAAAATATGTTCGACGATACTTCTGCTGATTCCTGGAAAAAGTTTCAGGATCACCACATTGGCATTCAAATTCTTTAGTAGTCTTAAAGGTTTAACTGTTTCAGTCTTTGAAAGCCATTGATCATTAAAGTTCAAATGAACGCCGCTCTCACCCAAGTGCGGATAATTTGGCGATTCAAAAGCTTCAAATTGCTCTGAACTCACTTTTGTGGTCCGGTTGGCTCTGTACAATTTATATTCAAAATACAATCCTACTTCCTGAATTCTAGGGGTACCATTTTCCTGGGCAGCCGCGACCTGTATGGCTGTGATCAGATTCTCTTTAGCATCTGTTCTTAAGTCTCCAATGGGCAATTGGGATCCGGTAAAAATGACCGGTTTACTTAAGTTTTCAAGAATAAAACTCAGTGCAGAAGCCGTATATGACATCGTATCAGTTCCTGTAAGTACAACAAAACCATCTATATCTTTATATCTTTCTTCAATGATCTCAGCAATCTTTACCCAATAGGCCGGCGACATATTAGACGAATCAATAGGATTTGAAAAGCCCTTAGTTTCAATGTTACAATCCAATAATTTGAGTTCAGGAATCTTTATCTTGATATTCTCAAAATCAAAGGCTTTGAGCGCATTTGATCTGTAATCTTTAACCATTCCAATGGTTCCCCCAGTATAGATCAGGAGTATATTAGGCACTTTATTTTTCATAAAAATAAAATTAGCATGCTTTTTGCTATAAAAGTATTAATTAATCCTTAAGATATATTTTATATGACTGGTTCTTTTTTATTGATCATTGTGATTGGGTTATTGGGCATGCTCGTGCAGGGCCGATTAAAAAGTAAATTTAAAAAGTACACTAACCTGCATCTGCAAAATGGAATGAGTGGTAGGGAAATTGCCGAAAAGATGTTGGCCGACAATCAGATTTACGACGTCAAAGTGATCTCCACCTCAGGAAGTTTAACAGACCATTACAATCCTCAAAACAAAACTGTGAATTTGAGTGAGTCTGTTTATGCAGAACGCAATGCTGCTGCAGCCGCCGTGGCAGCACATGAATGCGGGCATGCTGTACAACATGCCAAAGGTTATACATGGCTTCAATTGAGGTCGAGATTAGTTCCTGCTGTGAGCATTTCATCTAAACTTGCCTCTTTTTTGTTGATTGCAGGGATTTTTACAGTGGGGGCGTTTCCTCAGTTATTACTTCTGGGCATTTTATTATTTGCTGCGACAGTACTATTTACCATAGTAACCCTTCCTGTTGAATACGATGCAAGCAACAGGGCACTGGCCTGGCTTGAAGAGAAAAAAATGGTCACCAATACAGAACATGATGCTGCAAAAGATGCTCTAAAATGGGCAGCAAGAACGTATGTAGTGGCAGCGCTAAGCTCAATAGCAACGCTTTTGTATTATGTGAATATTTATAATAGAAGGGGTTGAGGGAGAAGTGTTAAGTGTTAAGTGTTAAGTGTTAAGTGTTAAGTGTTAAGTGTTAAG
>CAZQRD010000217.1:0-1947 GCA_964595535.1 uncultured Flavobacteriaceae bacterium
TATGCGATTTCAGAAATTGATTTTTTGGTAGTTTGAATTAAGTCTTTTGCTTTTTCTAAGCGTACAGAACGAATAAAGACAGCTGTAGATTTACCAGTGATAGCTTTTAGTTTTCTATAGATTTGTGATTCGCTTAATCGTAATTTTTGAGCAATATGTCTCGAGCCAAAAGAATGGTTATCAATTTCGGCATGAATTACCTGAATTACCTTTTGAAGAAATTTTATTTCCGGATTTTCTTCTTTAGAACTTAATATTTGTGAGAATTTATTTTTTGAATTCGACTGCATCATACGTTTTCTTAGAAGCACTAGTTGGTCTAATCTAGTGAGTAATTCAGCTTTAAGAAAAGGCTTTGTAATATAAGCATCAGCTCCATGTGCTAGTCCCTTTAGACGGTCTTTTTCTGAAGCTTTTGCAGAAAGCATAATTATAGGAATGTGATCAGTACGGTAATCTGACTTTAATGTTTTACAGACTTCATATCCATCAGCTTTGGGCATCATAATATCGCAAATAATGATATCGGGAATTTTATCATAGGCCATGTCCATACCAAAATTACCATTAGTAGCTATAAGGCATTTAAATTGATCTTGTAAACAAATTTTTAAATAATAAATAACATCTTTGTTATCTTCTATAATCAATGCTTGGGGTAAATTGGTATTTTGATCGAACGATTCGAGCTTCCATTCGCCAGTATTTTTTTCATTTTGATTTGTTTTTGTAGGGATAAAAGTTTTTGTAATTAACTTAGATTTTCTTGTTACAGGTATTTTAACTAAAAATTTTGCTCCTTTTCTCTCTTTGCTTTTAACGGTTACTGTGCCATTCATCAATTCAACTAAATCCTTTGTAAGAGCCAGGCCTATTCCTGTTCCTTTTCCAGCTTTGGTAAGTGAGTTTTCGGCCTGATAAAATCGATCAAAAATATGGGTGATTGCTTTTTTAGGAATGCCTAGACCATTATCTTTTACCTTAATCACTAAAAACTCTTGTTCTTCTACAATTTCTTTATCTATATGAAAAATTACACGTTCATTTCTAGGTGAAAATTTAATTGCATTAGAAAGTAGATTTGTTACAATTACTTGGAGCTTATTATCGTCAAAATCCATAATAAGTTCATCAACTTCTGAATAAATAGTGATTTCAATATCAGACGTCTTAGCTAAAGATTGAAAGCTTTCACATATATATCTTAAGAAAGGAACAACATCTGCCTGAATAAGATCTAGTTTTATTGTACCGCTTTCTATTTTACTCAATCCTAGGAGTTGATTAACGAGTTGTAATAAACCTTTCCCGTTACGTTCAATAATCTGCAAAGATTCTTTTGCTTTTTCATTTTCATTAGTTTCTATATCTGTTTTTATAGTATCAGCTAATCCTAATATTACCGTTAGCGGTGTTCTAAATTCGTGTGTAATATTTACGTAAAGGTCACTTTTTAACTGGTCTAAATCTTTTAGACGTAAACTTTCTACAAGAGCCAATTTTCTCGAAAGTTGAAAACGATAAAACCTGTCAGCGAAAGCAATTGCCACAATAACATAAATAAAATATGCCCACCAACTGGCCCACCAATGAGGGTGTATTTTTATGATCATTTCTAGAGGGGCTTGTTTCCAAACTTTACCGCGAGAAAAACCATTGACTTGCAGAGTGTGAGTACCTGGAGAAAGGTTTAAGAATTGAATTTCAGAGCCATCAAGCATATTCCATTCTTCATCATTTGGTAAAAGTTTATAGCCGTATTTTACATTTTTCTCCAAGCGATAGTCTATTGAAGAAAATTGTAAATAAAATGGAAACTGTTGTTGTTTAAATTCAATTTCTTTGGTTTTAAAAAGCACATCGGTCAATATTCCATCAGATTTAGCAGATCTAACTATTTTACCTTTAATCTTTAATTGAGAAAAGTAGAGTGTTTTAGGATCATCA
>CAZQRD010000218.1:0-1945 GCA_964595535.1 uncultured Flavobacteriaceae bacterium
TTGGCAGCAAGTTAAACCAATAACTATGAATAATAATTTAGAACAGAATAAGGAAAATGCCATTACATTTTATAGAATGTCTTATGAAGGTGATCCCAGGCAAGCTGTTGAAATATTTGTTGGTGACGACTATATCCAACATAACCCTCTTGTAGGAGATGGAAAAGAACCGTTCATAGAGTATTTTGAAAGGATGGGAAAAGAATACCCGAATAAGTCAATTGAGTTTGTTCGTGCAGTTGCCGAAGGGAGTCTAGTAGCCTTGCATACACATCAAATCTGGCCCGGAAAAGAAGAATATGTTACTATGGATTTCTTCCGCTTCGACATTAATAGTAAAATAGTAGAACATTGGGACTCGATGCAACAGATTCCAGAAAGTTCTGCCAATGGAAATTCGATGTATTAAACCCAGCTGCCAACACCGATTATAATTAATTGTGATTCAGAGCTATATCGAAGTTAGTGTGAGTCAAAAAGGTAGTAAATAAAAGAGAAAGTAAAAGTAGATTTAACCATAAATAATCATATCCAAACCGTTTGGGTAATTGGGTAAACAACACAATAATGCAAAGAATAGCACATATTTCACTAGTGGTAAAAGACTATGACGAAGCAATCGATTTTTACACAAACAAGCTAGACTTTGTGCTACTTGAAGACACTAAAATTGATGAAAAAAAGCGATGGGTTATGGTGACTCCTCCTGGCTCGAAAGAATGCTGTTTGTTACTGGCTAAGGCGTCAAATGACGAGCAATCAAAGAGCATAGGGAATCAAACAGGAGGAAGGGTATTTCTGTTTCTATTTACAGACAATTTTTGGAGAGACTATAATAAAATGGTTGACAGAAAAATAAACTTTGTGAGAAAACCAACTGAATATGAATACGGAATAGTTGCAGTGTTTGAAGATTTGTATGGCAACCTATGGGATTTGTTAGAACCAAATGAGAATAATAAAGGGTTAATAAAATAGTAAAAACCGTTGTACACAATTTGACCAATGAAGAAACTTTTAGGAATAATATTAGTATTTATAGTTGCTATTTCTTGTAAAAATTCGGAAAAAGAGAAAGCAGAAAACTTGACACAAACAAAATTTCAAGAAATAAATAATGATGATTACGAATTATATAGACCAACTCATAATATAAAAGCTGTTTTAGTACTTTTTGGCGGTTATCCAGAAAAAGCTGAAGACATCAAACGAGAGTTTAAAATACTTGAAGAAGCTAAAAATAAAGATATTTCCGTTTTGTATATGAACTATAATCAAAAATTGTGGATGGAACAAAATGAAAAGCTACAATTAGCGGAACAACTTCAAAAGATATTTAAAGAGAACAATTTACCAACAAATAATATTTATATAGGTGGGTTTTCAAGTGGCGGAAATATAGCCCTATTAATTAGTGATTTTGTAACTCAACATAATTTAGATATAACTCCAAAAGGAGTTTTTATAGTGGATTCACCAATAGATTTAGCGGAATTGTATACTACTTCTGAGAAAAACGTAAAACGTAATTTTTCAGAACCATCAGTTCAAGAAAGCACTTGGTTAATTGAAACTTTAGGGAAACAATTCGGAAATCCAAACAATGATCTTTCAAAATATCTAGAGTATTCTGTCTTTACTTCAAAAACAGATAATATCCACAACATAAAATACTTGAGTAAAACTAAAATTAGACTTTATACAGAGCCCGATACAATTTGGTGGAAGAAAAACAGAATGGCTGATTACGAACAAATGAACGCTTTCTACATTATAAGGCTTTCAGAATTATTGAATAAATTGAAATTTGAAAATGTTGAGTATATTCCGACAAGGGATAAAGGCTATAGAGCAAATGGAGAACGACATCCTCACAGTTGGGCAATTGTGGACAAAAAGAATTTAGTAAATTGGATGTCAAATAAATAAACTGTGTACAACAAAG
>CAZQRD010000219.1:0-1905 GCA_964595535.1 uncultured Flavobacteriaceae bacterium
ATATATTTAAAAAGAGAAAACTCTTAATTCAACTAAGAATTAAGGGTTTGGAAGTTTTACTCCCTTCGGTCGCGCATCTCTTTTTATTATTTCATTGTTTCATTGTTTCATTAATTCATTGTTTCAATGACACAGGATTAACCTGGTAACCGAATAGGTCGTGTCAAAAAAATTGGCAATTAATTTGTTATTTTATTTATAACTAGTAATTCTCATAAGCCATCTTAACATTCCTGGGAAAAGTCTATTTAAAAAGACAAATAAAGACATTGTTAACGGTTTGATTACAATTGCTCTTTTCGTTTTTACAGTTTTTGCAATAACCGTACCAGCAGCTTTTAGCGACATAGTCGGAGTCAACCAATTAGCAACTTTTGGAATGCGATCTTCACTTATCGGATTGTTTTTGAAATATGGTGAATCGACTTTCCCCAAGGCTACCATAGAAACTTTAAAGTCGGTATTGAAAAGATCGGCCTGCAATGACCTTGAAAAGCCTAACATTGCCCATCTGGCAGGGGTGTAACCAGTTGCACCTGGAAATGAAAAGTAAGCTGCAGCGGAGTTGATAATTATAAAATGCCCATTTCCACGTTCTTGCATTTCGTCAAAAAAGACTTTACAAGTGAGGGCGGTTGCTATATATGGTGAATCCATAGTATTCTTATAGTGAGATAAATCAGCCTCTTTAAATGATAACCATTCACCAGATCCTGCACTGTTTATAACGACATCAGGAAGTCCTTCATTTTTAATGATCTCTTTGGCAGATAATTCCACAGCATCTTGATTCGATAGATCTGTAGCGTAGAAACTTATTCTATTTCCCGATGAATCAATTTCCATTGCAGCTAATTTCAGTTTTCCAATATCCCTTGCTTGTAGAATTATTTTTGCCCCTTGCTTATGGAGTTCAATAGCAGTTGCCTTACCAATGCCACTTGAACCTCCGGTAATAAGTATTAGTTTGTTATTCATATAATCTAAAGTTTTAATTCGTCATCATCTGAAAGAAAAATGTTGCACTAACGATCTTCTTTACTTTATACTATCCTTTTTCTTTTTTTTCGAACTAAAAAATGAATTCAAAACATCCTTAACAACCGCTTCAGTAGCATTATTCTTTGTTTTTACAGTATCCGTTACCGTTGAATCTTTGGTCTTTTCATTTTTATTTATAAAATCATTGATCGTATTGGTAATTTTTTCTGTCCCTTGTTGCACCAATTTATCCTTTTGTTTAGCTGCCAATTGTTGTGCTAAAGTAGTAACAGCCGCCTGCAAATCGGTTTTAACTATCGGGTTTTTAAAAGTTCCTGTAATTAAAGCGTTTACCGGAATTTCAATTTCTTCCTGTTCCTGCTCACTCAAACGGGCAATTAATTGGGAAGCATCTTTGCCTAAATACTTTACAGGAACATTAATTTTTGTATTGTAATTCATTGTATTATCAAAACCATGACCTCCGGATACATCTAATTTTATATCGCGATAATTCACTGTAAACGGATTAATAAGAACTTTACCATTTTCAAATTGAAGATTTACTTTCAGCTTGTCTAAATTCAATTTTTTAATGTTGAGAAATTGTAAGTTTTGCTCTAAAAGTTGTAGCGTAGGAATTTTTCCTGTTTCTAAATTTGAAGATATTAATTGTGTAGAAACAGAACCATTCAATGAATTTAAATCCGGACTTAAATCCTCTTTTAAATTACCTGTTATTTTTAAAGTAGAATTCAATCGACCATCAATAGCGATTGCAATTGGCGCCAAGGCTTGAAATAAACTCAATGCAGTAAAAGATTCTGCCACGTTTATTTTATCAAAATTTAAATCCATTTGAAATGTCAGGATGTTTTCTTTTGTGTTTACACTTCCGGTAAAACCGATTAACCCATCAAAAAC
>CAZQRD010000220.1:0-1890 GCA_964595535.1 uncultured Flavobacteriaceae bacterium
GCATAAGCATCACTAAATCAGATTATTACATTCTAAGTTCTGTCCCCTCTTTCTCCGCTGAAATAATTTTAAAAAGCACTAAAAACCTGTAAAATAAACTTTTACAGGTTTTTTTATTTTAAAAAAGTCCCTATTAAAACCCAATAAAGGTGTCATAAAGGTGAGCGATTCGGTGAGTACTTTGATTTTTTAAAAGTACTCACCGATTTAGCTGTAATGTTCTGAAGATTAGTTAATTGAATATCTCCGCTTATTACGAAGGTTATAGGTAGTTAACAGAGAGTTCCAACTACCTTACAGAAGATTGAGGGTATTAGTTCTGGCCAAAGCATACTTACTTGAAAAGAGTTCAGAAGAAAGTGGGTTAGAAAATGAGTGTAACGAATTCAGGAATAGAACCAGACAATATAAACGAGATGAGTAAATGAGAAGGTTAGGGCAGGGTTGAGAGGTTCTCCTTTAAGAACTAAAAATCGTAAAAAGTTATGTTATCCCGTCATTGATTTTTAATAAATAGCTATATTAGTTCTTATATAACAAGTTGGCATTAATTCAAAAAATCAAGTATTGTAAACTTAAGTGTTTACTTTTTATGTTTTATGTAAACTTATATGTTTACATTTTTGTATATTTGTAAACCAAAAGCATTACAAATAATGAGAAACAAGCGGAAACTTTTAATTGAACATCTGGACCAAAAACTAAATCCATTTCTTGAATCTAGAAAAGTCCTGATCCCAGAACGAGGTTGGATAAATACAATTCGAACCACCCTAAATATGACAATGGCACAACTTGGCACCAAGCTTAAAATAACAAGACAAGGTGTTAAGAAAATTGAAGAAAGTGAGGCTAATGGTACCATAACACTAAACTCTTTAAAGGAAGTAGCCAATGCAATGGATTTAAAATTGGTTTATGCTTTGGTCCCAAAAAAAGAGACAATCGATGATTTGATTGAAACTAAAGCTGAAGAACTGGCCCAAAAAATAGTATTAAGGACCAATCAAAATATGAAATTAGAGGACCAAGGAATTGGAGATGATAAGATAAGCATGACAATAAAAGACCTTGCTAATGAAATAAAAAGGGAGATGAGAAAATCATTATGGGATTAGACTTACAATATACAGATGGGCAAACACCCTTAGATGAAGAAGAAAAGGAAGGTCTAAAAATAAATTCAATTACAACTCAAGGAGAACTTGATGAATTTGAGCAATTGAATATTGAAAAAGCTATCGAATGGACTATTCATGCTAATTTAAAGGCTGAAAAAATATTAACTGAAAAGTTTGTTAAAGGTTTACATAAAAGAATGTATGGTGACGTATGGAAATGGGCAGGCGAATTTAGAAGATCTGAAAAAAATATTGGAATTCCATGGACTCAAATCGGAATTGAATTAAAGGTATTGCTTGACGACACAAATTATTGGATTGAAAATAACATCTTTTCTCCAGAAGAAGTTGCTATTAGATTCAAACATCGAATAGTTTCTATTCACTGCTTTCCAAATGGAAACGGAAGGCACTCTAGAATGATGGCGGATATAATTATAGAAAACATATTTGGCGAAGAAATATTTACATGGCATCAATCAAATATGGTCAAAGCAGATAAAAAAAGAAAAGAATACATTAAAACCTTAAGGGTGGCCGACAAAGGAGATATCAACCCATTAATTAAATTTGCAAAGAACTAAAGCCAACAAAGATATGTATAGTGCATAGCACCCTGCGGGATGCTACGACACCATACACTAAAAGTTAGCCTTCATTAAGACCAATCAATGATAAAATTCTTTAGAAAAATCCGTCAAAATTTACTAATAGAATCTGTCTAATATTTTGCTTTTATTTATAATTTCACTAAAATCATCAGTCTATC
>CAZQRD010000221.1:0-1876 GCA_964595535.1 uncultured Flavobacteriaceae bacterium
ACCCTAAAAAAAATTGCTGAAGCCCTTGATACAAAAGTCGGTGACTTGATTGGTGAAAATGACAATCTTGTACAGCATCCTTTGCTCAAATCAAACGAAAGAAGATTTGTGAAAAAAAATAATAAAGGAACCAGTTTACATTTGTTGTCTTATCACGATCCATCCAAACAAATAGAACCATACATCATTCAATTCCCTAAAAACTCAGATTCTGAAGGAATAATGACCAGTAACTTTCCTGGTCAGGAATTTTGCTTCATCCTTAATGGTAGTTTTGAAGCAGATATCAGAGGAAAACATTATATGCTTAATGAGGGCGATGGGTTTTATTTTAATTCAAATAAACCACATCTTTTTAAAAATATCAGCCGTAATAAAGCGGAAATACTGTGGATTATTACTCCATACAATAATTTATAAAAAAACTATTAAAGATGAAAACGATCAACTCTATCTCAGATTCAAACTTAGGCGTATCAGAACTTGCCAACCCTGCGCAATATGTAAAAATCAAGTCATCTTCCGTTAAGAAATTAATGGATATTCATGGCTTAAGTGATGAAGCAAAAAATATTATTGAAAGTGAAAATCTGCTCCCAACAACATTGCTTTCTCGATTGCACAATAACTTTCCGCAACATTCCATGTTGATCCCAAAGTCGAAAGCCATGTTTTCAGACGCTAAGAACAATTACTCAGGATTATCAGGATTCAGAATGGTCTGTGAAATACTTGAAGAAAATGGTATTGAACTCAGCCATATAAAAGAGCGTGAATTTTTCTTGGAAGTTTATGCCTTTTTGGCAACCAAGCATATTTTAAGCACCATTGACTGGGATAATTATCAGACTGACCAGATATTTCAACTCATTTTTCCGCAACCAGGAATGATAGATCCAAAAATTGTCGAAGAATATATCAATATCACTGACGAGCTTGAAAGAAAACAAATGGTGGTAAAATACCGGGATAAAACAAATCCACACGATGGAAAACAAATTCTAAACCGCCCTTCATTTTATTCTGAAGATGGAGCGTTTGAAGCTTTGGACGGGGCTCAACACAAATATCCACAGGTTTTGTTATTGTTTGACAAAACCACACAAAGTTGTTATGCCTATTGCACCTACTGTTTCCGTCATGCTCAAGTAAGAGGTGACGAAGACATGTTTATTCAGGATAGAGCAAGTCAGGTACATGACTATCTCAAAAAGCATAAAGAAATTACCGATATTCTGATTACAGGTGGTGATGCCGGTTATATGCCAACAGATAGGTTAAATGAATACTTGGAAGCTGTAATGGAAGATCCTGAACTGATGCATATCAAAACGGTGAGAATAGCTTCCCGGGCCCTGACCTACCAGCCGGAAATAATTCTTAATTCTAATTATAAAGCTACCCTTGAGTTATTTAAGAAATTAATTGATCACGGAATACAAGTGTTGTGGATGGGTCATTTTTCAGCCCCCAAAGAACTGCTCAATATACATACCATAGCAGCCATAAGAAGGTTACGCGCACACGGTATCAACATACGCAGTCAAAGTCCGATGATGAATCATATCAGTTTATTTACAGATGACAAGGGTAAAGTTGACGTTGACAGATCTGCTCAGAACTGGATCGATCTGGCTCATGTTCTTATGATGCTTGGAATGAACTTTCACTCTATTTATTGTGCAAGACCTACCGGCGAACACGATTACTTTACTGCGCCACTAGCCGATATGAACAGAATCTTCAGTAAAATTTATAGAAGTTTGCCATCGATTGGAAGACCTTCAAGATATATCACCATGACCTCATCTGCCGGCAAAACTTCTTTGCTCGGAGAAGTTGAGGTAAATGGAAAGAAAGCTTTTGCTTTGAAATT
>CAZQRD010000222.1:0-1864 GCA_964595535.1 uncultured Flavobacteriaceae bacterium
ACAAAGACTATAATTAATGCGGGAGGTCGGTGCTTTCCCAATGTTTCTGGCAGATCCGAAAAATCAGTATCTTTTTACAGGGTACGTTTCATAAACAAATCTTAAGCAACAAGATAAAGAAACAGTATGGAATATGATAAAGGTTTAGAATCTGAACACAAAGAACTATTTCTAAAAACAAACTATCGAAATTAACTCGAAAAAATAATTGACTTATAACGAAATCATAGAATACCTTTATGACTTGAAAGATGCCGAAAAGGTCATTTTCAAAGAGAAAAAATTTGGAATAACTTCAAATAATTCTTTAGGAATTTATCATAAAGAGTTAAAAATAATAGCCAAAGACATTGGACAAGATAATGAACTTGCCTTGCAGCTTTTTGATAGTGGGATTTACGAAGGACGACTTTTGTGTAGCAAAATGTTCAAACCCAAAGATGTTACTGAACCTTTAATGGAAAAATGGGTTAAGACGTTTGAAAATTGGGAAATTTGCGACAGCTTCAGTATGGGACTTTTTTCTAAAAGCAAATTTGCACTTGCCAAAATAATGGAATGGACTAAAAGAAAACGTGAATTTGAAAAAAGAGCAGGTTTTACAATTATGGCTTCTTATTGTATGGCAGATAAAACTTCGGAGAACGAACTATTCGAACAATTTTTTCCAATTATAAAACGTGAGGCAAATGACGAAAGATTGTATGTCAAAAAAGCAGTTAATTGGTCATTACGAAATATTGGAAAACGAAATATTGACCTCAATAGAAAAGCGATAGAAGTAGCTTACGAAATATTGGAAATTGATAGTAGGCCAGCAAAATGGATTGCAAAAAATGCTTTGACAGAATTAGAAAAAAAATATGTAAGAATGTCGGATTATCCAAGAGCTGAATATAGAAATCCAATTACCAACAACGTTATGACCAATAGCTCTGATCATTCTCCAAAATGAAAATTAAACTTAGATACAAACCAATTAAATAGAACCAACTGTAGTGGGTGAACTACTGCTCGTTCCCAAATCGCAAGCAATTTGACACAACCAATTCGAAAATTTTGTATCCGAAGAAAAAGAACATTATGAAAACGGTAAAATATATTCTGATAGGATTGGTGATGTTATTCAATATTTCTTGTGATAAGGATGATGAGTTTGAATTAAATGAAACAAATTATTTAATTTTTGGACATTTTTATGGAGAGTGTTTTGGAGAAGGCTGTGTCGAAACTTTTAAACTGACTAGTGATAAGCTGTTCGAAGACATCAATGATGATTATTCCGGAGAAGATTTAAATTTTATCGAATTAGAAAACGACAAATTTGAGCAAGTGAAAGATTTAGCCAACGCACTTCCAGACCAATTATTGAATGAAGATACAAGTACATTTGGTTGTCCAGATTGTGCAGATGGTGGCGGATTATTTATTCAATATTCTGATAATGGAAATCTAAAAAATTGGAGAATTGACCAGGATAAAGATAATGTCCCGAGTTATTTACACAACTTTATTGATAAGGTAAACGAAAAAATTGGACTAATAAATAATTAAAAAACTAATCATAACCGTTGTAAGCAATCAAAAGAAACATCAGTAAATGAAATTAAGGCTAGCAATATTAATATTTTTATCGATAAGTAGTTTTGGTTATTCTCAGGGTAAAACTATATCGGGAGTAGTTCATAATTTTAAAAATAACGAACCTCTAGCCTACGTTAATATAGGAATTGCAAATAAAACCGTTGGAACAGTCTCTAATAAAAATGGTTTATTTAAGCTTTCCTTAAATGATAAAGTGACTTCAAAAGATACTGTAGTTTTTTCCTTTATTGGTTTTAAAACAGAAAGGTATTTGGTTTCT
>CAZQRD010000223.1:0-1848 GCA_964595535.1 uncultured Flavobacteriaceae bacterium
CCTTTTCCTTTGTATGGCTCAGGTCTTCGGAAGGAACGAATTTTCGCTGCAACCTGACCAACCAATTGTTTATCTAAAGAAGATAATTTAATCAATGGATTCTTTCCTTTTTCAGAAACTGTTTCAACTTTTACTTCCTGAGCAATATTTAAAACAATATTATGTGAAAATCCTAATGCCAAATCCAGTTTCTGACCTTGATTTGAAGCTCTGTAACCTACTCCTACCAATTCAAGTTCCTTGGTCCATCCTTGAGATACACCAATAATCATATTATTGATCAAAGCTCTGTAAAGACCGTGCTTAGATTTGTGATTATTTGTCTCTGATGGTCTGTCTAAAGTAATTGTACCATCCTCGATTTTAATCGCAATTTCTATAATTTCCTGTGTTAACTCACCCAGTTTACCTTTGGCAGTAACAACATTATCCTTTATTTCAACAGTAACTCCTTCCGGAATCGATATTGGGTTTTTTCCTATTCTTGACATCTTATCTATCTTTTAATAAACGAAACATAAAACCTCACCTCCAACATTCTCCTGACGTGCCTTCTTGTTTGTCATAACACCTCTTGAAGTAGAAATCATTGCAATTCCCAACCCGTTCAATATTCTTGGCATTTCATGTGCCCCGGCATATTTTCTCAAACCAGGTGTACTCACTCTCTGAATGTTCTTAATTACGGGTTGCTTAGTATCTTTATCATACTTTAAAGCAATCTTAATAATGTCTTGAACTTTGTCTTCAATGAACTTATAACTTAAGATATAACCCTGATCATATAAGATCTTAGTCATTTCCTTTTTTAAGTTCGACGCTGGAATTTCCACAACTCTGTGGCCAGCGCTTGCAGCATTTCTAATTCTTGTTAGATAATCTGCGATTGGATCTGTATACATATATAACTATTTACGGTCTTGGTTTTCGACCCCTTATCGGGTCAAACCTGAAACCAATTAATGATTTTACCAACTAGCTTTTTTTACACCAGGGATCAATCCTTGATTAGCCATTTCGCGAAAAGTAACACGTGAAATTCCAAATTGACGCATATATCCTTTTGGACGCCCAGTCAATTTACATCTGTTGTGCATACGGATAGGCGAAGCGTTCTTTGGTAATTTTTGCAAGGCTGCATAATCACCAGCCTCTTTCAGAGCCTTTCTTTTTTCAGCGTATTTTGCAACAGTTTTTGCTCTTTTCACTTCACGAGCTTTCATTGATTCTTTTGCCATCTTATTAATTCTTTTTAAATGGTACCCCTAATTCGTGTAATAATGATTTTGCTTCTTTATCAGTACCGGCAGAAGTTACAAAAGTGATATCCATACCACCTATTTTGTTTACTTTGTCAATATTGATTTCCGGAAAAATAATTTGTTCGGTAATCCCTAAATTATAATTTCCTCTTCCGTCAAAACCGTTGGCCTTTACTCCTTTAAAATCTCGTACACGAGGTAAAGAAGCTGTAACCAATCTGTCTAAAAATTCGTACATTCTATTTTGACGTAATGTTACTTTGACACCAATTGGCATCCCTTTACGTAATTTAAATGTTGCGATATCTTTCTTTGAAATTGTTGATACAGCGCGCTGACCAGTAATCTGAGTCAATTCATCAACTGCATATTCAATCAATTTTTTATCTGCAATAGCAGCACCAACGCCCTTACTGATTACTATCTTCTCCAATTTAGGAACCTGCATTACATTTTTGTAACCAAATTCTTCAGTCATTGCAGAAATAATTCTGTCGTTGTAGTCCTTTTTAAGTCTTGGCATATTTTCCATAACTATAATACTTCTTTAGATTTTTTTGAAAACCTAACTTTTTTATCTCCTTCT
>CAZQRD010000224.1:0-1817 GCA_964595535.1 uncultured Flavobacteriaceae bacterium
GAAGATTGCCAAATATGCCATTTATGCCGAATGTATTGTCCGGTAGATGCTATTATAATTTCACCAGAAAAATCAAATCCAGTTATTGTGTCATGGGGCTAGTTATAAAAACACAACACTATATATTTAAATTAATATCGTTAGCAATTGCTTTTATTGGAGTGCCTCTTTTATTGTATTATCAAGGAGGTTTCGAACGAAGAGGCTTTTTAATGGAAACATTATCAGTTATAACCATTTTGGGTTTTACCTTGCTTTTATCTCAATTTTTTTTAACTCGATTGAACAATAAATTAGTAAAGAAAATTAGAATGGTAGATGTTTTAGCCATACATAAGTTTATTGGTTATGCATTTATATCAATTTTATTGCTGCATCCATTTTTCATCATTGTTCCAAAGTTTTTTGATAATGCTGTAACACCAACAGATGCATTTCTAAAACTAATTACAACATTTAGTAGCCTAGGCGTTATTTTGGGATTAATCGCTTACACCTCAATTCTTGTGCTTTTAGTGACTTCTTTTTTTAGGTTTAAGCTTCATTTAAAGTATAGAACATGGAGAAACCTTCATGGTTATATAACCTTGCTTTTTGTTCTTACAGCGACTTGGCATGTAATTAATATTGGTCGTCATAGCAACATGTCATTTTCAATTTACTATGTATTAATGCTAGCAAGTGGAATTTATTATTTGCTTAAAAGTTATCTATTTAAAACTTCTAAAAAATGAAAAAGGACAATAAAAAACAAGAAATATCCAGACGTAAATTTATAACCTTGACTGGTGCTGCTACAAGTCTTGCAGCAATATCAGCTGCAGGTTTATCAATGGATTGGGCTTTAAATAACCCAGAAATTGATGTTAATACATTGGATGTTGATACAATAAATACCGATGTACTAGTTATTGGAAGTGGTATGGCTGGTTTATTTGCTTCTGTAAAAGCCCATGATGCCGGAGCCAAAGTACTCATGGTTTCAAAAGGAAGATTAGGCGCTTCAGGTCAAACACCATTTGCCAAAGGTATTTTTGCCTTTGATCCTGAAAAAGAGAATTTAAGTTTAGATGAATTTGTAGCTACGGTTTCTCGTTCCGCATTAGGAACAAATAATAATGTTTATACAAGACAAATGGCCGAACACTCTTTAGCTCGTGTAAACGAATTGAAGGAATGGGGATTTTTCGATTCTTCACTTTATAACAAAAGTTTTAATAAACCTATTGAAGAACGAAACATTCCTGTCCAAGAACGAATTACCATCACCCATTTAATTAAAGAAAATAATAAAGTAGTTGGAGCGGCTGGTTTTAGTATTGATAAACAAAAAGTGATTTTTTACAAAGCAAAAAGTGTGATTTTATGCACCGGGGCTGGTGGTTTTAAACCAAACGGTTTTCCAATATGCGACCTCACTCATGATGGAACTATAATGGCATACAATATTGGAGCTAAAGTAACTGGTAAAGAATGGAATGATGGACATCCCGGTAAATCTAAAAATGCAGCTGCTTGTTATGCTGGTTGGGGAGATATGTTTGAGCAAAAACCAAGCACAACAAGTATTGAAGTGCATCACGATTTAGGAGTGGATATGAATTATATGGCTTATAAAAACGGGAGCCCTTTAAAAATGGGACCACCAGATTCTGGAGAGCAAGTTAAAGTAGATGGCGGGCCATATACACCAGAAGAGTTTAATCGTCAAAATTCTAAGCCACCAGGAAGAGGAGATAGAAAACCACCAAAAGGAGGTAAAGGAGATGGAGCTCCTCCAGGAATGGGAGGAAGTATTGTTGGAGGATCATCAGCAG
>CAZQRD010000225.1:0-1809 GCA_964595535.1 uncultured Flavobacteriaceae bacterium
GGAATTCGTTTAAGCGTCTTTCAGAAGATAGTGGCATTCAATACTATTTATACACAATTCCAAATACTCAATTAGATCAGAATTCAATGGGGTTTTTAGGAGATTACCAAGTTTGGATTGGTTTGGGACTGATTATCCTGGGAGGCCTGTTGATGCTCATTAGGAAGCGTTTTTTCTACAGACCAAACAGCATAAAAATGCCATCTGTGGATGAGATTTTGAAACAAGAGGAGAACAGGTATTTAGAGTTTAAATCATCTCTAAGATGGGATTACAGACAAGAAAAAGTAAATCCTGAGCTGGAGAAAGTAATCATGAAGACCATTGCTGCATTTGGCAATACAGATGGTGGCATACTCTTGATTGGCGTCGATGATGACAAAAACCTTCTTGGTTTGGAAAATGATTTCAAAACGCTTAAAAAAACTGATGCAGATTATTATGAAGTACATCTTCGAAACATCATGCACAAACTCATGGGGGTTAAATACGTGAGTAAATATATAAGAAGTGAGTTTGAGGCGGTAGAAGGTCAAAAGTTAATCTGTAAGATCAAAGTGATTTCTGCAAAGGAACCATTATATTTAAAATATACTAATAAGAACGGACAAGTAGAAGAAAAATTCTATGTAAGAAGTGGTAATTCTTCACACGAGATCAATTCAATTGCAGAAATCAATGATTATATCAACACTAAATTTAAATAGAACAAGTGATTAGAAAACTTGAAAATAGACATTTCCAATTCTCTGAAGCCCTGTTCCTGATTTTGGCTTTTTTCACTTGCAATCCTATATCAGCACAAGAAGAACCGATTATTGAAGAACAGACAAAAGACAGTATTTTCAATGAATATATCATTAATTATAAAAAACGTTTCAATGTAAAACTTGAAGTCAGTAATGATATCTCTACCTTCAATATCGTGAACGATGGTATTGATCTTGATTTAAAACCCAATCTTAATCTCCTATATGCCGTAGTATTCAGTTATAAATTCCTTTCTGTTCGCATTGGCTTCCGGCCTAAAATATCAGACGAAGAAATGGAAAAAAAAGGAGGATCTGATACTTTTCGACTTCGTTTTAAATTGCTTTTTGACAACTGGAATCATTTATTAGAATACGATATTGACAAGGGGTATTATGTAGTGAATACCAATGATTTTGTCGATGATTATAATGATATCCGCCTTCAGTTTCCCGAAATGTCTACTAATGCTCTTTTTGGCTCCTCTTCATATAAATTCAATAAGAACTACTCCATGAGAGCCTTTCAGTCACAAACTGAAATCCAGGTAAAAAGTGCCGGATCTTTTATGCCTGGTATCAGATATACTTTTTACAGCATAACAGGGCTTGATGTCATCAAAGATCTAAATGGAGATCGAATATACAGGGATGATTATAATGCATATAGTGGCGTAAATTTAGCCCTTACAGCCGGGTACTATTATACTTTTGTACTTAAAAAGTATTGGTTCCTAAATGCCTTTGCGTTACCATCTGCAGGAGTCAATTTTTATAAAGCCAAGCTCTACAGCCCTGAAGGATCAACAAATAGAAATTCCAACGATCTATTCGTGGCTTTAAATTATGGCTTTGGTGGTGGTTATAATGGTAACAAAATATTCTTTGGAGCAGAAGCCAAAAATCGACTTACTAATGAAAAATTTAGTTCAGGTAAAATTCGTATCACCCCATTAACAAACGAATTCAGTGTTTATTTTGGCTACCGATTCAAAGCTCCGAAACCAATTACTGTTCCAGTTGACCTCATTGAAGACAAAGTACCTATTCTAAAGGATGA
>CAZQRD010000226.1:0-1808 GCA_964595535.1 uncultured Flavobacteriaceae bacterium
CCATCGCTGTTCCTATTTCGTTTACCAAGTTGGTGTTCCATGTAGAAGATAATAATGTGCCAATCGGAAAGGATGTGCAGTAATACGTGCGGTCTTCACCTTCTCTTTTCGGTTCAATTCTCAATCCTGCCGGACCGTCGGACAAATAAATAGTTGGAATGCCCAAACGAGGTGTTGGTACAATTGTACCAACTGCACCTGGAACAGCTGTACCGCCCTTACCCATGGCAGAGCCTATTCCAGAGCCCTTGAGTAAATGAATTTTTTCTTCTAAAGTCATTTGATATAATAAATTCTCTACTCGTTCATCGGTAGTTTTTCTATCGTCTTCGTAAATGTCTGTTTTGCCATTGCCGTTTCTATCTAAAAATGTATACCCATCAATGGTCAATTCCTTTATGTCAATATTTTCGGCATAGTCTTTTTCAAAAGAAAGGAAGGTTGAATTGATGTACCACCATCCTCCAAGTCCGGAGATAACTGCTAAGAAAATGATAATGCCAACTACTTTTAATAAGATCTTTAGAGCCTTTTTCATTGTTTGTACTTTTTCAAGTTTGATAGAATTATAGTCGTTGAAATTAACTCTTCTAACAGTTCAATAAGATGACTAATATCAGGGACTGAGAAAATACCCTTATGAGGTGATTCAATTATGAGACTTCCAAGAACAAACACGTGCTAATTGGGAGTGGTGGGAGAAAGAAAAAACCGAATCAAATAAACGACCCGGTTTCTAAAAAAAAACAATTTCATAGCAACAGATTCTTAACGCTGGAGTCAAACTCTTATTGTTGAAAAAATAATGCAGAGGTTAATATAGAATTAATCAAAATAGATGATCAGTCAATTCCGGAAGTTCAAAAGTGGATGCTAGAGAATAGTGAGGAATTGTAGGGGAAAGAAAAACCCGAATTTATTGGCAACTGGTTTCACTACAAATGTCAAATGTAAACTTCTTCATACAGATAGTTTTTTTGTACTTTAGGCGAACCATAATCTAATAATAGTATAGTACAATGAATTTTGATCAAGCTGAAAAAATGGCAGTCGTCAAGGCGATTGCTGAAACCATAGATCTGGACGACCAATACAAAGTGGGAGAACTCATGTATTTAGATGAACTGATGAATACCCTGGATTTTGATGCCCTATACATGGAAAAGGCAAAGCAACTTAGTTCACAGAAGGCGGTGCAGGCGCTTCAGAGCATGACAAAAGAAAAAAAGGAAGCCTTGATCATCATGATCGATAAAATGGCTGAGTCGGATGGTTCTGTTCACAAGAAAGAAAAGGAATTCTTAGTGAACCTGATCCATATCTTGCGTTGAATCTTTGAATTGGTGCAGGTGGGTTGAGCCGTTTGTATGCATGTAAACCATTACCCCTTAATGTTTTAACCTTTAACAAAAAAAAGGTGCTCTTAAACGAACTTCGAATCACCTTTATATGAAAACTCTATTATTTCTATGATGATTCAATACTTTCTCTAAGAGAACTGGAGATTTCTGCCATTCGGTTTTCTCCTTCCTTGTTATTTCCAAATTTTTGATTTTTTTCTACGTCTGTCAGTTTTGCCCTAAACTTGATGCGACAGAACCGTTATCTGCAATCCTAAATTTTCGGTCGAATATAGTTACACTAATCTGATAAGATTCTTTTAGAAAATTGATCATAATCAACTTCAAAATCCTACCTTTTCTGAATCAACCACAAACTAATTCAAAATAAATGCAATGAATTTGAAAAGTTGCGTCTTTCTAATTGAAGACCTGTTTAAAAAGGCTTTTAAATGACCTCAGAATCAG
>CAZQRD010000227.1:0-1805 GCA_964595535.1 uncultured Flavobacteriaceae bacterium
GGTAATACATTTTCGGGGTCGAGAATTACTTTATCAATTTTAGTTGCAGAAGGATATTTAAAAGTCCGCTTGCCGGCTCGCTGCCATATTTCAATAGGCAGCTTCATCGTTTCTTCTTTTCCGTTTGTTTCAATAACTTTTACAATAACCGGCAGGATCATTTTCCCTTTATTTTCAATTGTGATTAATGAGCCTTTGGATGGATCGTTGTCGACATAGGTTATGGCAGTTACAGCCTGGTCAAGTTTCCATGTAGTAAAAAACCATTCTTTCCAAAACCAGTTGAGGTCTTCGCCTGCTGCATTGTTGATGCAATGAAAAAAGTCGTAAGGTGTAGGATGTTTAAATGCCCATGCTTCGGTATATTTTCTGAAGGCATAATCAAACCGCTCTTTGCCTACTACAACCGTACGAAGTAAGTTGAGTCCGTAAGCTGTTTTTCCATAGTATTGATAATGTTGCTCTTCGTCCATTGCATCTGATACAGTCATTAATGGGTCTTTGTACTGCATGAACTGGGTATAATCTCTGGAGCCAAAAAAATCTTTTTTAAAATAGGAAGGGTCGGTTTTATACTCTCCATTATTAAAAATATCGTTGGCTATATAGTTTACATACGTATTTAAGCCTTCATCTTGCCACATATATCTTCGTTCATTTGAGCCCACAATCATTGGGTACCAGTTATGCCCAATTTCGTGAGATATCAGAAACCACAAACGAGCTTTTGTCTCTTTATAATTATTAAAAATCATTCCGGGATATTCCATTCCTCCGGTTATCCCTGCACTACTTACTGCATTATTCCAGGGATATTCAAAAAAATTCTCTGAATAGATTTCTATACTGGCTTTTAAATATTCTGTTGATCTTGCCCATGCTGTATCACCTGCGCTTTCAATTGGGTAGCACGACATTGCGAGGGCTTTTCGACCAGAGGGCAAATTGATCTTTGCTGCATCCCATATCAATCCTTTTGCTGCGGCAAAGGCAACATCTCTTGTATTATTCATTGTAAAATGCCAGGTTAGATTTCCTTTGGAAGTTGGGCGCATAGCGGGCTTTCCTACTTCATCAGCAGCAATAATAGCAATTGTTTTATCGCTGTTTGAAGCTGCCAAAAGTCTTTTTATTTCTTCTGCAGTCAAAACATCTTTTGGATTTTGCAAGTCGCCAGCCCCATAAACAATCATCTCTGCTGGTGCAGTAATGTAATAATCATAATTTCCATAGTCGCAATAATATTCACCAAGCCCCAAATACGGAAGCGTGTTCCAGCCTTCGACATCATCATAAACACACATGCGCGGATACCATTGGGCTATTTGATAAATAACACCGTCTTTAGTGTTCTGTTTCCCAAAGCGGCCTGCCCCATCACGTGGAATTACAAAACTGAAATCTATTTTTATCGAAATCTCATCACCTTTGGGTTGCATTGCCGTGTTCAAACGGATCTGCATCCTGGTATCTGTAATAATCGGTTGTATGGAATATGATTTCTCTCCTTGGTTAATAGTTACATTCTTTATTTGGTAACCACCATTAGTTTTTCCAAGCACACCAAAATAATCACCTGGATACCGGGTAGCTGCAACCGATCTTGAATCTGGCTTAAAAATATTTTGATCTAGTTGAAGCCATATATACTCCAGTTGATCAGGGCTGTTATTGGTATAAGTTATCGTTACATCACCAACAACAGTAGTATCTTTTTCACTCAAGGTAGCATGAATGAGATAATCGGAACTGTTTTGCCAATACATAGGACCAGGAGTACCGTTTGCAGAACGAAATTCGTTTCC
>CAZQRD010000228.1:0-1798 GCA_964595535.1 uncultured Flavobacteriaceae bacterium
AGTATTAAGAAGGGCTGTTTATAACAGCCCTTTTTTTCCTTTATTAAAAACTTAACTATGCATAAAACTCTACTATTTTTCTTAATAATTAGTACCTCTTTAATTGCACAGCAACAAACGGTCACTTTTGATGTCAGTCCGACTCCATTTGCCGAGGATGAAATGATCACGATCACGGCTTCTGATTTTAGCCCTACAGTTTGGGGTGTTACAGACGTTTATCTTTGGGCATGGTCAAATGCAAGTGGGGATCAACAAAATGCTCCCAACAATGGCGAATGGACCAATTCAGATGAAGCGCAGATAATGACTAACAATGGTGATGGCACCTATTCGATTTCATTCATTCCTACAGATTTTTATGAAAGAACCGGGCTAGAAAGTATCGGCTTTTTGGTAAAGGCCAAAAATGGTGACGGAGACAAAAAATCACAGGATAACGTTGTTCTGGTTGGAAGCATCGACGTTCCTCCAGTAACGGAAGCCCCTGTTCCAAACGGTATGCTTGATGGGATCAACCTGAATCCAAATGATAACACCAAAGTTACACTTGTGCTATATGCGCCCTTAAAGGAATTTATATACGTACTTGGTGATTTTAACAATTGGGAAAAGAACGCGAATTATTTATTAAAAAAGGATACGGCCAAAAACAGATTCTGGATCGAACTTAGCGATTTAACCCCAAAGTTTGATCATATGTATCAGTATTTGGTAGATGGAGCAATACGCGTTGCTGACCCTTATTCAACGACAATCTTAGACGATTTTAATGATCAGTTTATCGATGACGTAACGTATCCGAATCTTCCAGATTACCCATCGAGTAATACGAGTCATGCCGTTACTTTACTTAGAACCGGAGATGAAGATTTTAATTGGCAAACTAACAGTTATGAAATTCCTGAAAAAACTGATCTTGTAATCTATGAGCTCTTATTGAGAGATTTTGATGCTTTGCACAGTTTTGATGCCTTAAAAGCAAGACTTGATTATTTAGAAGACTTAGGTGTGAATGCTATTGAACTGATGCCTGTAAGTGAATTTGACGGAAACGAATCTTGGGGCTATAACCCATCCTTTCATATGGCATTGGATAAATATTACGGTACCCCAATGGCATTTAAACAATTGATAGATGAATGTCATAATAGAAATATGGCTGTGATTTTAGACGTGGTATATAACCATGCTTCAGGTCAAAACCCTTATTACAGGATGTGGAATAACAGCAACGGAGGTTATGGAGGTCAGGCGAGTGCAGACAGCCCGTTTTTTAACCAGGTTGCTACCCATTCTTATAGTGTTTTTAATGACTTTAACCATAGCAAGCAGGCTACCAAGGACTATGTGAAAAGAACAACACAATATTGGATCGATGAATATAGAATTGATGGGTTCAGATGGGATCTAACAAAAGGCTTTACCCAAAACTGTACCGCAAGTAATGAAAGTTGCACCAACGCTGCACAAGCAGATCGTGTTGCCGTATTAAAGGAATATGCAGACTATCAATGGGCCATAGATTCTGATTTTTATGTGATCTTTGAGCATTTGGGCACCAATGCGGAAGAGACGGAGTGGGTCAATTACAGGCTTAATGAAGGTAAAGGGATCATGATGTGGAGCAAATTAACGGAACCATATAATGAAAGTACCTTGGGTTTTCATGAGAATGGAAAATCAGACTTTTCATGGATCGACTATAAGAACAGGAACTGGACGGTACCAGCGAATGTAGCCTATATGGAAAGTCATGATGAGGAAAGACTTATGTATAAGAACCTGGAATTTGGTA
>CAZQRD010000229.1:0-1774 GCA_964595535.1 uncultured Flavobacteriaceae bacterium
GATAATGAATTTCTCCAATAGCTTCAATATTGAGTAATTGAATATCATTACCAAAAACTCTTGCATCTGCCATAAGTTTTCCCTCAGCTCTTATGAAATCATTTAATTCTTCCCCTTTTTCGCTCATGCTATAGGCGCGTGCAACTCCTTTTAAGATTAAGATTGCGTTTTTGTCTCTTCTACCACTGTTTAAGATTCTTTCTTTATTCTTTGCGACGTGGTACGCTGAAATAGATAAGATACTATCAATTTCTTTTTCTTTTAAATTGGGATAGAACTTTATTAATAAATCTAGTATTTCTGATTTTGAGAATTCCATTTTTGCTATATACTATTTTTAATGCCATCTAACTACCGCGTGTATGGTTTAGCTGAGCTAGTTTGTTGCGCCTGCCTGGGGGCAGAAAAGTTCGCAAGAACTAAATTAGTAAAAGAAAACTAACCAGCGGAAAAATCTTAGTTTTTCTAAGTAGACGTTAACCAATTCATTTAATATAGCCGTTGTTGGACTTAGTACTTTTGCTTAGTTAGATGCTTCTGTAGGTCTTTTTCCAAGTTGCCACATTAAAATGCCACCAGTGATATACATCCATATGGCATAAGCTGCGGTTGGAATGCCCATTTGTATATTATTTAATATTGATGTAGCAATTACAAATGCTAGTGCTCCGTTCTGTATACCACTCTCAACCGTAATTGAAATGGCACTCTTTACATTTAATTTAAATAATCTAGCCGTTAAATAACCCAATCCTAGAGTTATAATATTTAATAACATGGTCACCAGTCCTACTTCTTTCATTGCTTGGCTTATTACGTTGAAATTTGCAGCTAATACAGCTATAAAGACTAAAATAAAAATTATGGTAGACGCCATACGCATTGGTTTTTCCATTCGTAATGCAAAGTTTGTTTTGAATCTACGAATGAGCATCCCAATCAAAATAGGAATAACTGTAATTCCCATTATTTGTATGATCGTATCTATTATGGGTAACTTAATTGTAACATTTGTACCATTACCAAAATAGTCTAAGGCATAAGACAAGATAAAAGGTATTGTCAAAATACTTATAATACTAGCAATAGCAGTTAACGTCACTGATAATGCAATATTTCCTTTGCAAATCTGTGTTATTAAATTGCTGGTCGGACTACCAGGACAAGTCGCCAAAATCATTAATCCAACTGCCATTTCTGGACTTAAACTAAAAGCAATAGCTAATGAAAAACCAATAATAGGTAAAAAGATAAATTGATTGGTAAGACCAATTAAAATGGCTTTGGGATATTTTATTATTCTGGTAAAATCATCAGGAATTAAAGTCATTCCCATTCCTAGCATAATAATAGCTAGAGATAATGGCAAAAAAACTTTACTTGTAATTTCAGCTATAGTCAAAGGTTGATTATTTATTCTTTGCGAAGTGGTACGCTGACATAGATAAGAAAATATCAATTTCTTTTTCTTTTAAATTCGGATAGAACTTTATTAATAAATCTTGTATTTCCGATTTTGAGAATTCCATTTTGCTATATCCTGTTTTTCAATCCACGCAACGCTTTGGTTATGATTAGTTGTGGTTCGTTTATTTGAATTCCCCCGAGTCTACATCTTTAATAAACTTTATCAATCCGGTGAAGTAGGTTTCCGGGTCGTCATATTGAGAAAGATGGCTTCCGTTTGTAGTAACACTTCTTCCGTTTTGCACCTCTGTAGCCATCCACTCCATAAATTTTGGGTCCATCGTGTCGTATTTGGCACCAAGCATTA
>CAZQRD010000230.1:0-1745 GCA_964595535.1 uncultured Flavobacteriaceae bacterium
ATTTCGGCTCTGAGGGTTACAGGTTTGAGTCCTGTCGGGGTCACTACTTTTAAGTAATTTTGATCAAAACACCGTAAATTAAACGTTTATGGTGTTTTTTTATGCATAAATGTATCAAAATTCACATTTTTCCTCATTCTAAAGGTGTCCAATTCGGGCGCATTGTTTAAAACTTTTTATGGACACCTGAAATTTTGTATCATATTGTGTATAAATATGTTATAGCGCTTTATAATGTCATTCATTTCGGGTATTATTAGTATATAAAGAAGGTTTTACTACGAACTTTTAGGGTTCAATTGAACCAATAAGATAGTAGCTGACCGTTTATTAATTTAATTATATTATTATGAAAAATTTAAACATTAACAATATATCAATATGATAATTGATGAAATCATCGGAGAATATACGCTTATTGGCAGCAATCAAGATGAAGAGGAAAACACTTATAAAGGCACACTAAGCTTATCACTCGATTCTGATAATAGAATTACAGCTGAATGGGTTATAAATAATGATCAAAGGAACCCCAGTTATAAAAAAACAGCAGTTCTAATCCTTTAGAATAGGTACTTTTTCTTCAATGAGATCAACCGGTTTACTTAAGAATTTTGGAGCCTTAAATCGGTAACCAAAATAGACATTCCATTGGTTTGATGATGGTGTGATTCGAACATCATCTGAACTAAATTTTTGATTGGTCAGGCCATTTTTGAATCTTGCTCCAAAGAATATTTTGTCACCATTATAACCACTCCCAAAACTGTAATCTAAATTCAAGTTAACATTGTCAAAGTTATTTTTTTCTGATCCTTCAAGGCTGTAGGTCGTCGTTTTAGTAAAATTGATACCTGCGGCCGGGACCACATAGGCATTCACGAACCAATACTTTTTAAGAACAAAAGTGTAATAATAGCCAGCTGTAAGCGCAAAATTTACACCAATATATTCATTATAATTATCCCTTTTTATACGGTCACCATTCTCATCTTTGATTACATCTAAACCTGTTAAGCTGTAAAAAGTATAATTGATTCCAGGCATAAAAGATCCTGCACTTTTATTTTGAATCTCAGTTTGCGACTCAATGGCTCTCCTAGAATAGTTAGTATTGAATTTATAGGATGAGTTACCAAAAAATATAGTAGAAGACATTTCAGGAAGCTGAATTTGAATACCATTATAATCATCGACAAAATCACTGGTGTTCACTACATAATACCCCTTGTCAATATTGTATTCCAATATATGGTTCCAGTTATCAAAAAGTAGTTCAACGCGAAGTCGGAAACTATCAGAACCTCCTTTTTTATCAATTTCTTCGTCTGAAATTTGACGACGCAACCCAAATTGAACAGAAAGAAATTTATAACTGAACACCACGGCATAACTGATATTTAGATTGGGTTTTAAATCAAGTCTTTGGTTATCGTTCTCTAATTTATAAGCCAAGATATCATTACTGACTTCAAGCTTTACATTGAAACGGGTTTTATAATCAATGATATAATCATTAAAGACGCTGTCTTTTGTTTGTTCTTCAATAATTAGCTCTTCTTGAGCCGTCAAATTATGGGAGGATAAAAAAACCACAATCCAGTACAGGATTTTAGGCAATTGAAAAATATTATTTTCAAGTTTACAGTTCACTTGTTCTATATGAATTTAGTATTAATATAATTGTTTAAATTTCCACTAACTCCAAGTAACGATATATTGAAGCCATGAATTTTAGCCCTTGT
>CAZQRD010000231.1:0-1741 GCA_964595535.1 uncultured Flavobacteriaceae bacterium
ATTCGTAGATAGATTATATACATTCTACTCAGCCGTAATTCCCTTTAACATAAAATCGGTACCGTTCTGTTCCGTCAGCTGACGGAGACAGAACTGATTTTATGTAAAATAGCGCCTTTCAGTCGCTATCCGGGAATTACTCAATTTGTTCCATAATTAATATTATGTTAAATAGGATTCTTCTAAATACCTCCTATTGTTTCTGAAACTTTTTACCTAATAGTGTATACTGTTTCTTAAAATAATCATAAAAAGTAAAAAGAATTGTTACCTTTATTAAGTACTGGCGTCATATAAGCAACAAATGTACTATGAAAAAAATATCACTTTTGATTGTATTTCTTTGTTTTCAACTGGGTTTTGCCCAGGAAAACGATCTTACAGGACTATATCAGGGAGATTTCCGTTATGGCAATTTCCAAACAGATATTGAATTTGATATCAATGTGATCAATGATCAGTATAAAATTAGATTTAACAGTCTGAGTCAAAACGCTTTTGGAATTCCTGCCGGAGATATTAAAATATCAGGTGATACACTTCACTTTGCCTTACAAAGCGATTCTTATCGTTATGACTTTAATTTTGGTCCTCTAGGTAACAAACAGCTCAATGGTACTTTAAAAGTTGATGGGAATCAGTATGCTATTGAACTGAACAAATCTGATAATAATAGTACAAAAACTATAGAAAGCAAAGACATCAGGTTCCGATCTCAAGGATTACTGCTTTACGGGACCATTTATTACCCCGAAAAACCGAACGGTAAGGCCATTTATTTGGTTACTTCTTCCGGCGACCAGGATCGCAGTGCTTCAAGAGCTGAAGCCCTTTTATTCTCCCGCGCTGGTTTTATAAGTTTTCATATAGATAAACGCGGTACAGGTATTTCTGATGGTAACTGGCATTTGGCTGACATCCCCGAACTTTGTGAAGATGACCTGCATGCCCTCGAATTCCTCCATCAATCTGAAAAAATTGAGTACGCTGATATAGGCATAAAAGGAAGTAGTCAGGGTGGTACAAAGGTGCCTTATTTACTTAAAAAACAACCCAAACTGGCTTTTGGAATTGTTGTGAGTTGCCCCGCATCAACCTTGTTGGAAAGCGACCTTAATTACTGGAGAAACAGGAATACCGAAGCCATTGGTCTCGAAGATATTGACAATGCAACAGCATTACAAAATACTGTTTTTCAGTATATCGCCTCTAATGTATCTAAAGTATCACTTGAAGAAGAAATCGAAAAGAACACATCACAAACCTGGTTTCATAATGTATGGATTCCTGAATTCGATAAAGTTGAATTTGATGAAAAACTCAATTATTCACCACTTCCCTACTTCGAGAACAATAAATCAGCCATGCTCATCATTGAAGGTGCAGACGACGAGATCATCCCAGTTCAAAGCCTGAAAGCGATTAAGAAAACAATAGGGGAAAAAGGAAATAAAAAAAACAAGTATGTCTCACTTAAGGGAGCAGATCACTCAATGATGTTTAAAGGAAAATGTGATTTCAAATATTGGCAATCTTTACATCCAAAATACATACCCACCATGTTAAAGTGGATTCATAAACTTTAAGAGGTAGTAATTATTTTAAATATACTATTTGTACCTCATGAGATATTACGAATACATTATAAAAAATCTCGCTAAAATTTATTTGAATTCTATTCGTTAATACAGTGACTATTCTTTCTAACGAATTCATGAATCCCAGAAAAAAAATAATTTTT
>CAZQRD010000232.1:0-1734 GCA_964595535.1 uncultured Flavobacteriaceae bacterium
GGAACCGAAGAACAACTAGTTGTTCGAGCTCAGCGAAGCTAATGGTATTGAACGGGAGTCTGTGTATTAACCCCTACCAAGATATTGAAAAAGTTGCAAAGTTTTCTATTTTGTAATTACGCAAGTTAAAAATGCTTGTAAATGAATTAAAAGAGGTAATTTTCGTAAAAAATGAGGGATAATTTTGGAGAAAAGAGATCAAAAGAGCCTTCATTTTACTCATTAAGGCTTCAAATCCAAGAATGGACATAATTCTCCTAAGATTGTAACAAGTAAAAGCTAAATAAACCTCGCCAAGCACTTTTTCTTTTCCTTTTGTCAGGGTATAATCAAAATGCCATTGTCGTTTTAGTGTTCCAAATTGGTGTTCAATAATCTGTTGCCTTTGCCTGTAGTAATCCGGTTGCTGATTAACCCTATTGTTATTTCGGTCTACATACTGCTGATATTCTGTTCTTTCGATAAATCTACCCCGTTTATTGGTAGTACATTGTCTTCTTAAGGTGCAGCCATTACAAGCTTTTGTTTTGTAGTGTTTAACCTGATAGGATTGTCTACCATTTTTTAATTTTTTGTTGTACCACCTGCCATTTGTATGCATTGTTACTCCAGCAGGACAAGTATAGCTGTCCTGCTTCTCATCATACTTAAAACTACCCATTGCAAAGTCAGGATTGGTTTTAGTAGAGCTGGATTCTTTTGGAGAAATCAATGTAGTAACGCCAAGCACTTCACAAGCTTTAATTTCCCTACCAGAGTGATATCCTTTATCTGCCAATACATTCATTTCTATGCCATCTTTTAAACCACCAATGTTCTGTTGAGCTTTTTCAACCATCACAGCCAGTGCTTTGGTATCGTTTACATCCCCAGTGTCAGCTGCTATCAAAAGCTTGTTTTTAGAGTCGCTGGCTGCCTGAACATTATATCCTACTTTTACACTGTTACGTTGAAAAACTACCGCCCTGGAATCAGGGTCTGTCGTTGATAACTGTCCATCGGTAATTTCTTTGAGTTGTTTATCGATACTTTGATAATTTGCTTTTTTCTGCTTACTATTTTCAAGTTTATCTTTTATATCCTCATCAAACTCCTGATCTAGCACTTGCTCGTATTGGGCTATTTTGTTGTCGATATAATCGATATGTCGCTTAACTTTCCGTTCATTAAAATTATTCTTTAAACTATTCTGTGCTCTTATTTTGAAAGAATCAATTGCGATGGTTTTTCCATCTATGAGCTTCCAGTCTTTGAGCATAGCTACAAAATACCGGAATACTTCTTTAAAGGCTTTTGTGTTATCTTTTCTGAAATTAGCTAAAGTCTTAAAATGCGGTCGTTGCTCATTAATGAGCCACATCATCTCTATATTGGTTTTACATGCCTTTTCTAGTTTTCTGCAAGTTCGAATGCTGTTTTGATAACCATAAAGATAAATTTTCATCATCGTAGCCGGATGAAATGGTGGACGTCCTTGGTTGTTTAACTTGAAATAACTGAAACTAAATTGTTCCAAATCCAGCATATCAACAAAAGCATCTATTATCCTAACCAAACTTTCTTTTTCAACCATCTGCTCCAAAGAAATCATCCTTATTTGGTTGCGGCTATTACCCTGTATATGGTGCATTTTCGTATGATTTGTAATTACTTACAAGATACGAATTTTTGTTGCTGTGTTAGGATATTGATAATCGAAATATTAACACATAGAGGTTAATACACAGTCTGACG
>CAZQRD010000233.1:0-1732 GCA_964595535.1 uncultured Flavobacteriaceae bacterium
GTCTTTTAGTTCCCATGTTTTTTTAGGTGTCGTCATAAAAGTTGTGTTAGAAGACTCAAAGCTAAAACCATAGACAAGGAATACCTATGATTTTAGTCATGTATGGAGGTATAAAACGAACTACCTACTGCGCCCAGTGTATTCGGGACCTAAGAATCTGTGTAACGTATACGCAATCGAATGTAACCCATCCATCGGAAGATAATACGATACGATAAACAGATCCTCACGCCTACGTTGTCTATGCTCGAGAGGACGTACTGCTGTTATGGGCTGCATCGAACCTTTTCAAGGATATAATTATTTTTTATATTCATTTTGTCTTGACACAAAACCAACTCACTAAGTTGGTGTTCGGTTTGAAATATAAAATACAAAAATTAAACATTTTGACTATTAATGCATTTCATCCTCATCTTATAGAGTGAAATTGTCTAAAAAGGTGCCCTATTAGATTGCCTTTTTTAATTTTTTATAGATAACCGAATTTGGATCTATTTGGGTTATTTTCAAGCTATAAGATATTGAATACTATTGACAAGAGGCTAAATTAAATGTTATTTATTCCTTGCTTAGTGCTGTTGGTATATTAAATTTCTCTTAACTTTCATTCCTACTTAGATTTATCAACAACTGGTTTATAGCTAGATTCGTTTGAATTATAATTTTTAAATTGCAGTAAAAGTATGGGTGATAAAACCAATCGCAATCCAGCAGGCCAAAATTTAGCTTTGCATTTCAATGTTCTAACAAATGTATTAGATGGACAAGATCAATTTAAGGCAGAATTGATAATAACCAATCAAAGCTCCCATATTTTAAACAATAATTGGTCAATTTATTTCAATTTTCTTCGTATGATATTACCGGAAACGGTAAGTGAAGGTTTTAAGATAAAGCATATAAACGGAGATTATTTTAGTTTAGAACCAAGCTCTGATTTTACACCATTGCTACCAAAGGAAAAAGTTACTTTTGAGTTTACTGCCAGTTTTTGGGCAATTAAAACCATAGACGCACCTGTAGGGTTTTATATTGTGTATCGAGATAAACAGTTAAATGAATTGCCTCCTGAAGCCATACCTGCCTTAAGTATCGGTGAATTTACCCGACCTGACCAAGTAAAACGTAGCGCAAAAGATATAAAACCTGTTCCAACTGCAACATCTCGCTACGAAAAAGCTAAAAGTATTCATTCACTGCCAAAGGAGTCTTTAATTCCAATAATGCCATCGCCTGTTTTTTTTGAAAAAAAAGAGGGAAAGTTCATACTAAAGACATCTAGTATTATTGGATATCAATCACACCTCAAAGGAGAAGCCCAATTCTTAGCAAATATTTTAGGCAATTTCTTAGGGAATGACAAGCCCTTACATATTTTAGAAGGTAAGAAAGGCGACATACGACTTTCATCTGCCAGGGTTAGAATAGGGAGTAAACTCGCGAAATGGAACTCCGAAGCGTATACAATGGAAATTAATACATCAGGTATAGATTTAGCTGGAGCAAGTGGAGCCGCAGTTTTTTATGCCACCCAAAGTTTCATACAATTATTGGAGCCTATTGAAAAAACTGGCAATTCTTTTTTAGAAGTTCCACATATATCGGTTCAAGATGAACCTCAATTTGCATATCGTGGAATACATTTGGATGTATCGAGAAACTTTCATAAACCTGTAACCATTAAAAAATTAATGGATATGATGTCTTTTTACAAACTGAATAAGTTTCA
>CAZQRD010000234.1:0-1719 GCA_964595535.1 uncultured Flavobacteriaceae bacterium
CAAAAATTAAAAGACAAAGAATCTCGTGGTGAATTAGTCTTTGATTAATTAACAATACTTATACTAATTTACCTTTTTACTTTTTCTAAATAAGGCGTTAATTACGTGCTTAATTATGGTTTGCTTAACAATCAATCTAAAAAGCCAAAACAGACCATTTTGCTATCGCGTAATACTCTATTTTGCAGTCTTTGCAAACCTGCCTGCAGGCAGGTAAGGGCAAATTTATGATTTAGCACTTACTAGTTATGTTTTATACACGTCTTTGATGTGCGTTCGATATTCATTTAATTTTTAAATTACATTTCCTTTTTTCAAACTATTTTAGTCTAATTAATAGCAGGCAGAATGTATTCCTCGAGGATTTCAATTGTCTTCACATTATGAATATAATTTCCACCCGTAAAAACAACTACAGTATTTAATTCAGGGAGTATTATAATTTCCTGTCCTCCCCAACCTACCGCATGATACATGTTAATTTCTTCCCCTGACTTTGTGTAGGATTTTAACCACCATGAATACGAATAATCATGACTTCCGGAAGAGTGTCCTTGTATGTTTATATTCGTGTTATTTGAATATGGGGTGTTACTTTTTTCAATCCATTGTTTAGATATAATTTGGGTATCATTAAAAACTCCATTATTTAAGCACGTAACACCAATTTTTAGCATATCTCTTGCTGTCATCTCCAAGCCACCACCTGCTTCAATAACCCCATTTTCAAATCGAAGAGGCCAATTGGAAGAGTCAATTTCTAATGGTTTGAATATATATTCTTCCGAGAATTTATCAAGTTCCATATGTGATGCATTTTTGATGATTTCTCCTAATATTATTGTATTTCCACCTGAATAGTTGAAAGTAGTTCCGGGATTATGTATCAGAGGTTTCTCTAAAATAAATGTAATAGGATCTTTATCCTGAAACCAAATACCAACAATATCATTTGATTCACTGCCTAAATCAGCCCATTCTAAACCAGAGGTCATGGTTAACAGATGCTCAATAGTTATTTTTTCTTTACCACTCGTTTTCAAATGCTGGTGATCGGGTAAATAATCAAAAATAGATTGATCAACACTTTCAATAAAACCTTTATCAATAGCAATCCCAACACATAATGAAGTTATACTTTTAGATACAGATTTAACACCATGCGGAGTTGATTTATCCCAATTAGTCCATTCACCATGATGATTTTCACCATCCCATTTGTATCTGTGTCCTTGAAAGTATTCTTCAAATACAAGTTTGCTATCCTTGAAAATGAGCATAGAATGTACCTCATCATACTTGCCGCAATTTATTCTATCCACCGCTTTTTTTAGCAATACGGAATCAATATTCACTTCTTCTAAAGAGCCAACTTCAAATCCATCGTTACTATATTCAGGTGGATGATAAGAATATTGTAGAGCAGGCTTGCATTCACAACCTACAAGTAGTAAAGAGAGAACTAAAATTATTGAAATAGTGTGTTTCGAGATACTATTTTTAAGTGTTTTCATTTGTAAATTTTATTCGATTATAATGACCCACAACGGTGAGTATAAAGAGCGTTTTCCTGCCCGTCCGGTTTATCTGTCGAGGAAGGGCAGACAGGAATGCCCTTTATACATCGTTATCAGCTTTTTTTTCTTCTTATAATTTTTACAATACGATTATATACGATTTCCGATAAATTCCAAGTGTATCCACCACTTGTATTTACAA
>CAZQRD010000235.1:0-1673 GCA_964595535.1 uncultured Flavobacteriaceae bacterium
CAATTGAATTAGAACAATCGATTAGATCATAGAAAATAAGAGAGTAAGTGTCTTGTTGCGTCAGGCTTATGAATTTTACTGTATACCTCTAAGGTGGTATTGTCATTTATGGTATTTAGTAGTAGATTTCTCATTAAAACCAGAGTTTGATGGGTTTTGAAACGTGATAAAAAAATAATTAATGTACCTAATTTACTTTATGAAAAACAAAATGCTTCCAATAGATTTTTTAAATAGATTAATCGCAATTAAACCGCACGGATTCTTAATTGTGTTATTTATTGCATTCTTAAATGTTTCATTTGCTCAAAATGTAGATTTAGATAAACGTTTGGGAGCTGAAAATGCAAAAATAGTAGAAGAACAAATAGGTCTTTACCCAGATAAAGTATTGACTGAATATGTTCGTTCGATTGGCAAAAGATTGGAAGCTGCTCTTGATGATAATCCTTTTGAATTCCATTTCTATGTTGCAGATGATCCTATTCCTAATGCATTCGCATTACCGGGCGGATACGTCTATGTAACTCGAGGAATATTATCACTTGTTACCACCGAAGATGAACTGGCTGGTATTATGGCCCATGAAATAGTGCATGTTACCGAACGCCACTCTATTAAGCAAATGCGCAGGAGTATCCTGCCAAACATGCTTGAACTGCCCGGTGACATTGTAGGCAAAGTGGTTAATGACGATCTAGGGACTTTATTAAATATGCCTGTTACAACCAGTAACAGCTTGTTTCAGGCATCTTATAGTCGAAAACATGAAACAGAATCAGATAAAAAAGGAATCGAACTTGCAAGCAAGGCTGGCTATAACCCTGCTGTATTGGCGGATATTCTTGAACGACTTTCTCTGGCTGTTGAGGTTTTAACAAATGAAAAAGAGAAGAAAAGTTATTTCGATTCTCATCCTTATACACCAGACCGGGTCAACAATATTACTAAGACCACCTCAAAGTTGAATTGGGAGGAAAAAACAAAAATTTCTGAGGATTTTCCAGCTCCTTTGGATGGAATGTTATATGGCAGCAATCCAAAAAAAGGCTTGTTTAAAGAACAAACCTTTATTCATCCGAATTTAAATTTTACGATTACTTTTCCTGAAGATTGGGAAACCACAAATCAACCTTCAACAGTTGCTGCTATTCATAAAGACAGGCAGGCAGGTATCTTTTTGGGTCTGGAAGATAATTCTAAATCACCGGAAGAATATGCAAAAATATTTGAAGACGAGATCGTAAAATCATATGACAAAAAACCATCCATTTCCGAACCTCGTCTTGTTAACAATCACCCCGGTTATTTGATTTCTATGGTAGATAATTCAGGGAGCGAACCAATGTATATACATATACTGTGGTTAAAGATGGACGGGCACATATTCAAACTAATAGGTATTGCTCCTAAATCTTTGGAAACTGATTTGAAAAAAACAGCCTTGAGTCTGCGTGCCTTAAAAGTGGATGAGCGAAAGACAATTGAAATGTATACTTTAAGAGTAGTTAAGGCAAACAAGAATGAAAGCCTGGAAGGTTTAAGTAAACGCACACATAATATTGTTAACACCAATATTACATCAATAATAAATGATATTGATGAAAAGGAAGGGTTAGATAAAAACCAGGCTGTGAAAATAATTGTTAAGGAAAAGTACTTTAAGTAGAGCT
>CAZQRD010000236.1:0-1619 GCA_964595535.1 uncultured Flavobacteriaceae bacterium
ACCCCCTGCGTGACAGGCAGGTATTCTAACCAGCTGAACTACCAAACCGTTGCTTAAAGCGGATGCAAATATAAATCTGTTTTTTGATTTGTCAAAAGGAAATCGAATATTTTTATAGAAATTTGCTTCTTCTTACCATATAGGTGGTCAACACTTGATCAAAGCCTTCGTGAATGTCAACAGGTACATAGTCGATCTTATATTGCATGCACTTGTATTTGAGGTTTTTAAAATAACCTTCTACCTTTAATTTGTAACTTTCCCTTACATTACTCGCAAACAAATTGATCTGTTCCCCTGTTTCAACATCAACATATTTTCTGGGCATATCGTCAAAATCAAAGTTTAATTCATGTTTTCCATCATAGGTGTGAAACAATACCACTTCATGCTTGTTATACTTTAAATGTCTCAGGGCAGCAAAAAGCTCTTCTTCCTTCTTATCTGACTGAAACATATCGGTAAACACAAATATTAAAGACCTTCTATGAATCTTTTCGGCAATTTCATGAAGCACTTTATAGGTATCGGTGCTACGTTTCGATCCTTTTTGTAAAACCTGCTGCAATTGGTCGAGCAACATTCTTCTGTGTTTCTCATTGCCCTTAGCCGGAGCAAAATACTCGCTCTCTTCAGCGTAAATACTGAGGCCAAAAGCATCTCGTTGTCTTTTTAGAATCTCCATCAAAGCCGCCGATGCCAGCACCGAGAAACCAATCTTATTGTATTTTTCCAAGCTGATTTCATCCATTAAGGGATAATGCATTGAGGCCGAATTATCAACGATGATATGGCTTCTTAAATTCGTCTCTTCCTCATAGCGCTTGACAAATAACTTTTCTGATTTGGCAAACAACTTCCAGTCAATATGCCGTGTGCTTTCTCCTTTATTATAAAGCCTGTGCTCAGAAAATTCAACCGAGAAACCGTGAAAAGGACTCTTGTGCATCCCGGTAATAAAACCCTCAACCACCTGTTTGGCCAGTAGCTCAATAGTAGGCACTCCGTTGACCTGGCTTAAATCTGCTTTTGTCATAGTTCAAAAGTAAGGAGAAATGTTCAATTGGAACTCATTACAAACCTTCAGGAAAAGTGATCTTGTCCCTTTGTTAAAATCCGGGCACAAAAAAAGGTCTGACCTCAACAAGATCAAACCTTTTTTTTATTCAAATATCTGCGTTCTTTTACAAAAGCGCATTTAATTTTTCAGTATACACCTTTTTAGGTGCTACACCAACTTGCTTATCAGCAACTTCTCCTCCTTTAAAGACGAGAACAGTTGGAATATTTCGAACGCCATATTTAGCGGCAAATTCCTGATGTGCATCAACGTCTACCTTCACGATTATAGCCTTACCATCAAAATCTTTGTCCAACTCTTCAACGATGGGAGCCAACATTCTGCATGGTCCACACCAAGCTGCCCAAAAATCAACCAAAACAGGTTTGTCAGAGTTCAATACAATCTCCTCAAAATTAGCATCTGTTACTTCTATTGCCATAATTCTTTAATTTAATTATTTCTTGTCCTTTTGAATAATGCACAAAAATATGAAATAATTTCCCCTTATAGTCAATTCAAAATCTATTTTTCTTATACAGGTATATAAAATAATGAT
>CAZQRD010000237.1:0-1612 GCA_964595535.1 uncultured Flavobacteriaceae bacterium
ATTATTCTTTGTCCTTTTGCCTTGATGCAAAAGAACGAAAAAATCAAGACTGCTTCAAATTCTCTGTAGCTTTCCCTCCTTATTTTCTCCACCGCAGCCCTAGCCGTTTCACTTTCCGCCAGTAGTCGGACAGGCTCTGCTGCTGCTGCTGCTGCTGCCCACGCTAAAACAAGTCAGAAGCTAAGACGAGAATTTAAAGAGGTCGATTTCGTCACGATAAGAGTCGTTGATTAAATCGTGGCACTGCACGAAGCAATAATGAACGAAGCAACGGAATTGCGTTCGGACTGAAAGGGAGAACAAGCATGAAGTTGCGCAAGTGAATGGTGCGAAGCAACTGCGAAGCACATCACGAATACTTAAACCAATAGAAAAGGGATGAGTAATTGCCTTGTGTAGTGAAAGCCCTTTTTGGTTCGTTTTTGGGGCTTTCAAAAATGAACAAATGAGATTATTTTACGCCCTCAAATCGCTAATAAAACTCTATTAAATATCAGAATTATTATCTAAAAACGGTCAACCCATATCAGGGACGTACACTTCTCACTTAACCCTTAAAACTTAACCCTTAGTCCTTAAAACTCACCCATTAAACGCCCTAACCTTCTCCAGTCTCATGGCAAAGGGAACCTTATTGTGATCGAAAGTGTATTCAATGGATTTGTCAAATTCGACAGTTTCGATAATTTTTATTTGAGTTTGTTCGAGGCTGGCTTCCATTTCATTCTTAAATTCCTTGCTCATAATAAGTTGCACACTTCCGTAATACAATTCTGTGATCATATAGACCCGTCGAATTTTACCATCATAGGTATTCCAATTGTCTTTTTTCAACAGTTCAAGATAGTTGTCAATGCGAATCCTGTTGAGATTTGATATGGTTTTGACTTGTAAATGACCAAAATGAAAATTGCTGATTTTTTTTAGTTCAAAGCGTTGTTCCAGTTCATTGATTACAGGGTTTTCAAGGGTGGAGACAACATTGGCTTCCATATTGATCACTCTGTCGGCGAGATGTGCCTGTTTGATCTTTTCCTTATTAAGATCCTTGATCCCTTTCAACCAGTTTTCACGGGAAATGATACCGGCATCAAGAAAGGTATTGTAAATATGTTCCGACATTCCGGGATGGTCGAATTTGGGTTTGCCAATAATAGGATCCCAAACCAAATTGCCCAAGATGATATTCTCGTGGGAAGTGGGAATTAACTCTAAGTTGTATTTGTTCCTGAATCTTTTTATTTCCATAAATGTTGTAGCTAAGTATCTGAAAATGTGAAGTTAACTACATTGATAAATAATGAGGTAAGGAAAAACCTTACTATGAGTAAGGATTTTTAAATAGGCATACGGATCTAAAGAAATACCTTGCTATACCTTTGATTTCCCTTACTCATAGTAAGGATTATTCTTAATTGAATCACAAAGATTATTAATCAAAATGAAATAGAAATTTGAGAAATGAATTGGCGTTTTTATGATCTTTTAGTATCTTTTAAGCTCTAAATCAGATAATAATGAAAAAATTAGGCATTTTATTTACACTTTTAGTTTTACTTTTTACCAGTGTTCAATGTACAGAAGATGAAGATGTTGAAGCTGGGGTTTATCA
>CAZQRD010000238.1:0-1595 GCA_964595535.1 uncultured Flavobacteriaceae bacterium
ACATGATTGGTCTGTAATTTCACTACCTGTAGTATTCAGAAATGGAAAGTATGCAATATATTATTCCAAAAGGGCATATAGTGGTCAATTCAACTTGATGAAAAATATAGATGGTAGCTGGACGAATATATGCTCCTCAACAATTTGGGCCGATTAGCTGTATATCAAGGTTTTATTGCTGCTTATACATTGTTGTGTGCCGTTTTATTAATTATTGTCAACCCTTTTTAAGAAGCTACCAACCGATTCAGCCATTTTTTCTGGTTGGTCAATCATTGTCATATGCGCGGCATCACCAATAATCTCAACGCTTGCATTTTTTGACATTTTCTGATATTTGTACATGGTTTCTGGTCTTGCTTCGTCATATTCACCCGTTACAAAAAGTATAGGTTCTTCGATTTTATCTAAATCAGCGGTTCGATCAAAATCAATAAGCGTACCCGTAGCGGTAAACTCGGTTGGCCCCCACATATAGTTATAAACATGTTCATTAAAACCAGGTACATTTTCACATTCCACATTAGGGATATAAGGCCAACTCTTTCGAGATAAGTGTCGCGAATAAAACGAATCAACAGCAGCTAGATATTCAGGCTTCGAATAATTCTCTAGAGCCTCATATTTTTTTATAGTATCCTGAATTTCAATAGGCATTTGAGACAATAAGATTTTTGCATCCGCAATCCAATCTGGAGTACTAATCATTGGGCTCGAAAAAATAATAGACTTTACTCCTTCTGGCTTTTTAGTAACCATGTACTCTATTAAGAATGTACTGCCGCAAGAATGCCCCAGAATATGAAGTTCTTTCAGTTTTAACTTATTTCTTAAATGATCGATTTCATCTACAAATCTCTCCGTCTTCCATAAGGTTGTATCGGTTGGTTTTTCCGAATTCCCTGAACCCAGTTGGTCGTAAAAAATAATAGGTCTTTCGTTACCCAACAAAGAAAAACCTGGAATCATTGAGCAACTTCGGGAACCAGGTCCACCATGCAGAATTAACAAAGGAACCCCATTTCCTTCTCCAATGATTTTATACCATATTTTACCTCCTTCAACATTAACATAACCTTCCCTTTCAACTTCTTTTTGACAAGACGCATTTATGATTAAGAAGAATGCTATAATTAAGTAAACTAGTTTTTTCATATTAATGTATAGTATGTTTGATGTTGTCATTGCAACCACCTTATTATATCTGCCCTAATATAGCTATTTATTAAACTTAAGGGGATATCATAACTTTTGGTAATTTCAAATATGATCTTAAAGGAGAACCTCTCAACCCTCCCTTAACCATCTTCTGAACTACCTTCAAGTAAGTCTACTTTGGATTGATCACATAGAACATTCTCAGTGTTGCTAGGTGAGACTTTTTGTATTGTTATAAAATAGGGATATCACTTTGAAAGTGAGTGAATGAAGGCCAAAGGTTAGAATAAACATCTGTTTTCCTGCCCGTCCGGTTTACCCGCCGAAGGAAGACAGGCCGGAATAGTGTTTGTTTATTGTTGAAGACTATTTTTTTAATACATTCAAATTGAATTAAAGGTTGTCGTATTTACATTCATTTAGAATATCTTCATTTA
>CAZQRD010000239.1:0-1584 GCA_964595535.1 uncultured Flavobacteriaceae bacterium
AAAAACAAACCGCTTTTTCTAACGGTTTGCAAATGTAAAAAGTTTTATCAGTTCTGCAAAACTTTTTGACTATATTTTTAAAATAATTATGCCCTTAATTTCTCTTTTCGTTTAACCAATTGTCTTTTAATAGAATCAGCAGCAAGACTAACACCTTCTTCAAATGTTTTGGAGTGTTTTTTGGCCACAACATCGGCACCTGGGAGCTTCACGTTTATATCAATTATTTTATTTTCCTTGTCACTGGTACTTTGCACTTTGAGAAATATCTCCGCACCTATAATATGGTCGTGGAATTTCTCCAGATTATTAACTTTCTTTTCAATGTAATTGACTAAATCTTTGCTAATATTAAAATTAACAGATTGAACAGATATTTTCATACGTTAATAGTTTTTATTGCCCCTTGGATGAGCACGGTTATACATTACTTTCAAATCCTTCAAGTTACTGTGGGTGTAAACTTGTGTCGAAGCGAGACTGGAATGTCCAAGCAATTCCTTTACGGAATTTAAATCAGCTCCTTCGCTCAATAAATGTGTCGCAAATGAGTGCCTCACCACATGAGGGCTTTTTTTTACTTTAACTGACACCTTACTAAAATATTCATTTATAATTCTGTATACAAGTGTAGGATAAATAGTGTCTCCTTTTTTCGTAACGAAAAATGAGTCAGATGTTCTGTTCATATCCTTCCTGAGTACTTTGTATTTTTCTATGGTTTCTGCCACTGAATTCAGCAAGGGCAGTTGCCTTTCTTTATTTCTTTTTCCCACTACTTTAACAATACTTTGCGAAAGATCGATAGATTCATCCTTTAGACCAATCAATTCTGCCCGACGCATTCCGGTAGTGTAGAGTAGTTCAATAATCAATTTGTCTCTTACCTGCTCAAAATCATCTGCCTGATCAAAAAAATCAAGGACTTCATTCATCTCCTTTTCTGAAAACGGTACATTTACCCTTTTCTCTACCTTAAGAGATTTATGCTTTCTCAAGGGATGTTCTTCTAATTGTTTTGATTTTAGTAAAAAATTAAAATATGACTTCAAAGAACTGATTTTTCTATTGATAGATCTGTTTGAAATACTATTCTCAACCAAATCAACGATCCAACTTCTGATAATCGTATAAGAAACAGTAGAAATCTCCTTTATTTGAAATTCTCTTTCACAGAACTCCTCAAAAGAAATCAGGTCTTTCTTATATGCTAAAATAGTGTATGGTGAATATTTTTTTTCGCAATCCAGATAGGTTATAAAATGAGATATGCTCAAAATCGATCTTCAGTTATCAATAAATAATTCAATAGTCTAAGCTCTTGTGAGCCTAAGTCACTCTATTCAAAAATACGAAAAATACCTCATGAATTTTAAAAATTAACATAAAAAAAGTCCCGCAGATGCGGGACTTTTTTTTATTATCTGAAGAACTTAACCTTTCTCCTCTGTAGTTCGGATTGCTTGAACATATTGGGCTTTTTGAATTTGTTTACGCCTTAACACTGAAGGTTTTGTAAACTCCTTTCTTTCACGCAACGTCCTCATTGTCTTCGTTCTATCAAATTTTCTCTTAAAACGTTTT
>CAZQRD010000240.1:0-1565 GCA_964595535.1 uncultured Flavobacteriaceae bacterium
AAAAATACTGCGATCTTTTTAAAATTCATAGTAGTTGGATTAAGGCTTAGTCCATAAGGCATGAAAAAGTAAAAAACTACAGCTCGGTAAAAAAATCCTGCATTACTTTTTTAGGTTTCCGATGCACTGTAAACAGACCCCAATGTTTTTCGGGTTCCAAAGCTTCATTAGACCCTTTCCAGGATTCATCAAAGGCCTCAAAAACAAAAGTAAGAATATCTGCTTCCATGCTCCAGTCCATCAAATCATTATAATAAATACTCTGATATTCTTCACTTACATTACTCGGACAAATACCTCTTCCGTTTGAATACGTAGTCCAACCGGCTTCAGTGATAACTACTGGTTTATCCGGATATGTATCGGCAACTGCATAATAATTACTTTTTGTATATTCCATTGCCTCATGAATGTTCTTATACTCCCAAACCGGATAGGTATGAATGGAAATAAAATCAACTTCTTCCACCAAATCTCTTAATTTATCGAGCCAGGGAAGGTAATTTTCACAAAACGTAACAGGTTGTTTCGCTTCTTTTTTAATCAACTTCACATACTCGATAACCTTGTCAACTGGCACGTAATGATCGGTCCAGTCAACGCAGGCCTCATTACCTGCAGATAACGAAAATATGATGTCAGGATATTTATTGGCTAAGTCAATTAGCTTATTGATCTGTTTTAAATTTATCTCTTTATTCTCTTGTAACTGATCTTCAGAATAAGACCCGCCCCATGGGCAACCGTAATTATTGGCTTCTGCAACGATGTAGGTACCAAGCATTATTTTAAAATCGAGTTTCTCTTTTTCGATAACTTCCAAAACGATTTCAGAATGCTTATCACAGTCGTATAATCTGAGGTATTGCCAATGATGTTGAAGCATCAAAAGGTCTTCCTTTATCTCTTCATAACTTGGAAAAACCCCTCCAGGATGTTGTCCTTCTCTAAAACCAGAATAACAAATAGCTTTTCCAGCGGCTATTTTTAGCGCATTAGTATACTTCATTTTATTTTTTTCTATTTAAAGTTGAAAATCACCTAGCAACGTGTTCTAAAATTTTTTAAGCTTTTCATCTTTATCCCAAATCCCCCAATAGGCGCCAACATCACCTTCCGATCCTACTTTCCACGATTCATCAAAAGACGAAAAGTAGAAAATCTCTATATCATCCTCTTTGGACCATAGTTGTGTATTGATAAAATACTTCATAGCATTTGGAAATGAAGGGTGCGAACCTTGAAAACTTCCTCCCATGGATGGCCATCCCGTTTCAGAAATAATAACCTTTTTCCCATTGGCTGCTTTAACAGCCTGATTGTACATTTCTTTCATGTAAATTAATGAGTATTCCAGGTTACATCCTTCCCAAAATGGATAACAATTTGCCAAAATCACATCACATGCCTCTGTAATTCTCGGACGGTTTGAAAACTCGTAATACGCATCAACATAGCCCATAGGTATGTCTGGAATTGCCTCCTTTACCTCATGCATAAAAGCTAATAATTCATCTTCAGACAAGTCTTTACGATACATCACTTCATTACCAACGGCTGCAATA
>CAZQRD010000241.1:0-1561 GCA_964595535.1 uncultured Flavobacteriaceae bacterium
AGCAGAAGAATTCTCATATAATATGCAAACTCAAAAAAGGGCAACTTTAGTGGGGCAGACCACGGGAGGAGGTGCCAATCCAGGAGGTAGTAGGAGAATCAATGATAATTTGAGTGTTTTTATTCCGACCGGAAAAGCAATCAATCCAATTACTAAAACGAATTGGGAAGGTGTTGGAGTAATTCCAGAAGAAGAAACAAGCGTTGAAGATGCTTATGATAAAGCACTTGACTTGGCCCAAGAAGCCGCGGAAGCTCACAGGGCCAAAAGAAATGAAAAGTATAGCCAATTGTTTATGGATTTAAACAGTAAGCTTGACCATTATACTGCAGGGAAATCAGACGAAATAATTCTAGAAAGTTTGCGTGAATTTCAAGAGGTAAATTTGTTTGACGAAGGAGATATCAATAACCTGGGTTATGAATATTTAATGACACACGAAAAACCAAAAATAGCTGAATCGATTTTGAGAGCAAATACTATTCTCTATCAGAACTCTGCAAATACATTCGATAGTTATGGTGAATCATTAATGATAAATGGGAATTTAGAAGCTTCCCTTAAGAACTATCAACGAGCAGTTGAGATTGCTGTGGCAAATGAGGATAGAAATCTCGAATTATTTCAGGAAAATTTAGAAAGAATAAAACAAAAGATAAAACACGAATAATTGTAGTAGTAAGTGTCTAAAACAAACCAATAACAACGTACACAATCCAAACAAAAGATAGATTATGCAAAAAACGAATTTAAATTATCTCTATATACTAATCGTATTATTTTTCTTTTCCTGTTCGAGTAATACGAAGAAAATTTCGGAAATAATTGAAACCAATTATTATACTCAAGGAACTCATAATAGAACTGCGGCTGAGTGGGAACCGGCTTTGGGAACATTGATTGTTTGGCCATTGAGTATACCATATAAACTCATCATCGAACTTTCAAAAGACAATCATTTATTCACCATGCTAGAAAATGAGGATGCTCGAATGGAGGCTGAAAAATGGTTTAATGAATGGGGTATTGATTCTGAAAATGTAACTTTTATTTATGCTCAACAAGGTGTTGATGCATGGTGGACGAGAGATTGGGGACCAAGTGCTGTATTCACGAATGCAGGTCAACTAAAACTTGCAGATGGAAAATACATTTATTCTACTCCCGAAACAGATTTGGAATGCAACGATTCTTTAAGATTCCTTTTTTTTGATAAAAATAATAAAATAGAACTTACTCAAGTTGATGATGATGCAACAATACCCCTCGCAAAACAGTTGGGTTTAGAGGTTGTGGATTTGCCTTTTAATAATACCGGCGGCAATGTACTTACTGATGGTTTAGGAACGGCTTTCTCAACATGTGTTGTCAAAGCTGAAAATAAATATCATGGAATTGATAGCAAAAAATTTTTACAACTAAACGATTCCCTGTTGGGATTTCAGCGATACAATATTATTTCAAATTTTGAAAAGCTTGGAATTCAACATATTGATTGCTTGCTAAAACTTATTGATGAAGAAACTATTTTAGTGGCAGAACCTCCAAGTGACCATGAACT
>CAZQRD010000242.1:0-1542 GCA_964595535.1 uncultured Flavobacteriaceae bacterium
TAGCTCTTGTAGTGATTGGGATATTGATTGCACTGCAGATTAATACATGGAATGAAAATCGAAAAGCACAATAAAGAACTGAGTTAAAATCCAAAGCTTGACTCAATAATTATAACTCCTCCCTATCGCACTTTTAACAACGATAAACTTCAAGTGGATGCATAACATCTTTTCTTCATTACAGTGCAAAAAGCGCCACATAGCAACGTTGAGAATGCTATGTGTCATCAATACAAAGTAGGCTTTCTTGAAGATCTGGATACGAATCGTAAAAATCAACTAATTGTTGTAGCGTCATATCATAAGTTAGGAATAATCTGTTTTATACAAGTAAGGGAATACCTTACTATTGGTAGGAATACTTTGCTAGTAATACTGCTAATGGACACTAAACATATATATAAATAAAATAACATTTGTCACGTTTGAGGCTATTTATATCGATTCCAAATTAAGTAGCACTTGTTATTTATTTAGATACTATTTTATCTTTAAAATTTATTCAGAAACATGATTATACATGCTATGAACGTATAAAATATTGACCGTATTTTTCAATTCAGAAATTTGACAAGTATCAAATTTAAAAGAAGCAACACTGTTCAACTAGGTTGATTCCTCAATTAGTGATTGATGACTCATATTTTTTTGTACATTTAACTTGGTAATTTTTGGAAAATCATTTCTAACTTTAATCTATTACAAAATGATAAAACGATTAAATCAATTTACAACATCGATGGATGGTAAAACAGCTATTGCTTATTCTTTAATACGAACGTTCTTAGGAATTGCATTGTCAATAAGAGGTTGGATAATGTTGTCACGTCCCGAATCGATTCTAGAATTAGGTGTAGACCATTCAGAATTTATTTGGGTTTCTTTGATTGGCGTTTCTCATTTATTGGGAGGTGGTTTGCTCGCTTTTGGATTTCTTACGCGTTTGGGCGCAGCGATGCAGATACCGATTCTGTTCAGTGCTATATTTTTTGTATACAAGGGCACACCCTTAATGATGGGAGGCCAATCACTGGAATTAGCAGTTTTGGTTTTCTTTTTGCTTTGTATTTATTTTGCTTTTGGTGCAGGCCCCATGTCAATAAGGGATAAGTATTCTAAAGAAGACTAATTTTAGAAATCTTTATTCAAAATATTATTGCTTATAATTTCATTGTTAATGTTATTAAACATGCTTAATATTGAATATATTCCTATGGCTTAATCCTTAATGTTAATAACACAACTATTTTTATTGCGGTCTGGACGGGACTTTTATTTCCAAAGATTTATCCGAAGAATACAATCCATACTTAAACGTTAAAAAATCGAGATGTGGTCAGAAGCATGGGACTGTATCATCCGCTCCGGCATTAATCTAAAAAAGGAAAACCGATCTTAAAAGGGTATAGGGGTCCGGGTCCGGCAGCGGTATCTATGCTTTTTGGCTTTCCCCCACCACTCCCAATTAGTACGTATTTGTTCTTGAAGTTCTCTTCTCGATAAGTATTTAGCTACGTCCGTAAAGGATTTAATACCATTCGT
>CAZQRD010000243.1:0-1535 GCA_964595535.1 uncultured Flavobacteriaceae bacterium
CAGCGGCTTTAGGTGCAGCAGGTTTTGCTTCCTGTTCCTTACTTTTCTTTCTTTCTGCTAATCCTTCACTAATAGCATCAATTAGGTAAGAAAGAACTTTATCGATAGACTTTGATGCATCATCATTTGATGGAATTACATAATCAATAGGTCTTGGATCAGAATTTGTGTCTACCATCGCAAAAATTGGAATGTTTAATTTTTGTGCCTCAGCAACTGCGATATGCTCTCTTTTAATATCAACTATTAAAATAGCACCTGGTAAACGTGTCATGTCAACTATTGAACCTAAATTCTTTTCTAGTTTCGCTCTTTGACGATTGATCTGTAATTTCTCTCTTTTAGATAAAGCTTCAAAAGATCCGTCTTTTTTCATTCTATCGATATAAGCCATTTTTTTAACAGCTTTTCTGATAGTCACGAAATTTGTCAACATACCACCTGGCCAACGCTCAGTGATAAAAGGCATGTTTACAGCTTTTGCTTTGTCAGAAACGATATCTTTTGCTTGTTTTTTGGTAGCAACAAATAATATTTTTCTACCTGATGCTGCAATTTTACCCAAAGCTGAACCGGCTTCGTCAATTTTTGCAGCAGTTTTGTATAAATCGATAATGTGAATCCCTTTACGCTCAGTATATACATAAGGAGCCATGTTTGGATTCCATTTTCTTGTAAGGTGTCCGAAGTGTACACCTGACTCAATTAAATCATTTATTTCTATGTTTGCCATTTTGTTTTAGTTTACGTTCCGTTTGTTTTAGCAATAATTAAGTAGTCACTAACTATTTAATGAGTCTTAACTATTTGGATGCTAACCTTGTACGACAACAGTTTTTTCAATTTTTACTTTTCTCTTCTTATTCAATAATAATCGAATAAGGTTCAACTTAACGTTTAGAGAACTGGAATTTCTTACGGGCTTTCTTCTGACCGAATTTCTTTCTTTCAACCATTCTGGGATCTCTTGTAAGTAAGCCTTCTGGTTTTAAGACGGTTTTATTCTCTTCATCAATAGCTACCAATGCTCTTGTAATAGCCAGTCTGATAGCTTCTGCTTGTCCTGTAATACCTCCACCAAATACTTTAGCCTTGATATCAAAAGTTTCAACATTTTCGGTAAGGGTTAACGGTTGTAATACCTTATATTTTAGCGCCTCAGTAGTAAAGTAGCTATCATAAGATTTGTCGTTTACCGTAATATTCCCTTTACCTTCTGAAAGATATACTCTAGCAACAGCGGTTTTTCTTCTACCAATTTTGTGAATTGTATCCATATTACATGATATCATTTAGGTTAATAGTTCTTGGTTTTTGTGCTTCTTGTTGGTGTTCTCCTCCTGTATAAACATAAAGGTTTCTAAACAAGGCACTTCCAAGTTTGTTTTTAGGCAACATACCTTTTACAGCTTTTTCCACAACTCTACTTGGACTTTTTCCAAATAATTCAGTTGCAGTAAGCGTTCTTTGTCCACCCGGATAACCAGTATGACGAACGTAAGTTTTGTCATTCCATTTGTTTCCGGTTAATTTGA
>CAZQRD010000244.1:0-1532 GCA_964595535.1 uncultured Flavobacteriaceae bacterium
ATTTACAGTCATTAAACTCAGTGAGGTTAAATTCTTGAAATTCTTGCCCATTTCTCTGACCTTTATCATGGCATTCGGCGCAGTCCAGTACCTCATGTTTACCGACAAGTTTGAATTCGCTTTCATCGTGGTTAAATTTCGAGGCAGGGGCAAATGACTCCATGCTATGGCATAAAACACAATCATTGGATGAGAGTGTTTCCTGGTGATAGTCATCATGACAGCCCAGGCATTTCTGATCAAGACCCAGAAATGTATTTTCGAGTTTTTTTATGTTCTTGTCAGCAATATTATCGGGAACATGGCATTTTCTGCAATCAACCACTTCATGACTTCCTTCCAAAGGATATCCGGTAAGTTCATGTTCAAAATTCTCTTCATCAAATCTTATCATGTCAAATTTTAGACCGAAATGTTCACCGTGGCATTCAAAGCAATCCTTTTTACTAACGGATGGATCAGCGTGATACCCTCGGTTTTCACTCAAGAGTGATTTTATTTCTTTGTGACAATCGAGGCATTTGGTATTGGATACTTTTTCTCCGAGATCATGGCATAAAGTACAGTTACTCATACCTTCTAATTCCATATGGGCCTGCGACAAATCGCCAGGAGAGAGCTGACAATAGCCTATGACACTAATAAATAGTGTTATAAATGTTATGGAATCTCTCAACTTCATGCTTAATATTTTTTCACGATATGCCCGAACCGTTTGGTAATTTCAACACCCGCTTTTTGCAAGAAACTTGTGGGGAGTTCTCCACCTGCAAAAATATATACCAAATCATTTTCTATTGTTTTTGTATTGTCTTCTTCCCCAACTTTAAGGCTAACAGATGTATCATTGATCGATAAAAGGTTAGAATTAAAAATTGCCTCAATCGACTTGCTGGCAATTGCCTCAGCCATACTCTCCTTATTTTTGGGTTTTATCCTGGCAAATTTGTCTTTTCTGTAGGAAAGAATAACCTCATTGTTTTCCATTAACAGCATTGCCGATTCAACGGCAGAATCTCCGCCTCCAACGACCATAACTTTTTTACCTGTAATTCTTTCTGGCTCCAACAGGCGATAGGCCACTTTTTGACCATCCTCGCCGGGAACGTTTAATTTTCTCGGGCTACCTCTTCGACCCGTGGCAAGAAGAACATGATTACTCACATACTCATTTCCCTTATTCGTAACTACTTTAAAAGTATCATCCTGTAAGGGAGTAATATTTTCAACTTTAGTATTTTCGAAAATTTTCAAATCGTGTTCTGCGATTACTTTATTCCATAATTCAAGTAGTTCGTCCTTCGAAGTATCAAACAGTTTCACCTTGCCATAAAGTGGTAAATCCATAGGCGATGTCATCACTAACTTCGATCTTGGAAAAGTAAAAACTGTTCCACCCACTGAATCCTGTTCTAGGGTTACACTTGACAATTGATTCTTTTTAGCTGCTAATGTGGCCGAAATTCCTGCCGGGCCAGCTCCAATGATTACAACATCAATTACATTTTCCTTTGATGGTTTTTTTAGTTTTA
>CAZQRD010000245.1:0-1528 GCA_964595535.1 uncultured Flavobacteriaceae bacterium
TTTGAATCAATTTATATAATTGATCTAATACTATTGTTTGGACTTTCATCTTTCGTATTATGGGCTGGCGAATTATATAAATTATTGAATAAAATAAAATGATCATTATTGTATTTGGATTACCGGGATCCGGAAAAAGTTATTTTGCTTCAAGGCTGGCAAAGAGACTGGAAGCGACATATGTAAGCAGCGATGTTGTCAGAAAACAATTATTCACTGTCAGAAAATATACTGGGGAGGAAAAAATGAAAGTTTACAATGAAATGATCAGAGAAATGAAAGAAGCTATCCAACAAGGCAAGGATATTGTTTTAGATGCTACATTTTACAAAGAAAATATTCGAAATGAATTCAAAGAAACTGCTGAAGCGTTCAAAGAAAAAATTATTTTTATAGAAGTATGGGCAGATCAGAAAATTATTTTGAAACGTTTGAGCATGAAAAGAGAGCATAGCGAAGCTGATTTTTCGGTTCACCTTCATATAAAGAAGGTTTTTGAACCACTTAAATCAGATCACGTCATCATTCAATCCACACAAGAAAATATTATGGAAATGATGGGTGAGGCATTTAATTACATTCAAAATAGCCATGGATAAAGATCAAATTAATAAACTAATCCGGTTTGGAACTTATAACGGCGAGCTACTCCATGGGAAGTTGATCGAGACGCATATTTCATGGGTGATCCTAACCAAAAAATTTGCTTTTAAGATCAAAAAAGAGATGCAATATTCTTTTCTGGATTTTTCTTCCATAACAAAACGAAAATATTATTGCGAACAAGAATTATTATTAAATAGCAGATTATCTGATATTTACTTAGATGTACTTCCTATAAAACAAACAGTAAATAAGTTATTTATTGGAGAGGGAAAAGGTCAAGTTATTGGTTATACGGTCAGAATGAAGAAACTGCAAATAGCCAAACAAATGCATCACCTGTTAGAAAGAAAACAAGTTAGTGAACTTCAAATTAATGTTCTTGCAAAAAAAATAGCTCTTTTTCATAGACATACAGATATCATTTATAACCCTTTTAATGAATCCCAGGCTAAAACCGAATTCAATGATATTTTGACAGTCAAAGATTGGGTTAAAATAAATTTGACGAATAGATATGCTGATCTCATTGAAAAAGCTGTAAGAAACAGTAATACTTTTTTAGATCAAAATAAAAAATTTCTTAAAGATCGAATCAAGTCAGGCTTTTGGCGAGATGGGCATGGTGATTTACACTCTAAAAATATTTTTCTCTATCGAGATCCGATTATTTTTGATTGTATTGAATTTAATGATGCTTTCCGCCAGATCGATGTTCTCAATGAAGTTGCTTTTTTCTGTATGGATTTGGAAGCTTTTCAACGTAATAATCTAAGCGAACAATTCATGAAAACCTACCTTGAATTATTTCCTTGTATGAATAGTCAAAATGAAGAAAAACTCTTTGTCTATTATAAATGTTACAGAGCCAATGTACGAGCCAAGGTAAACACATTAAGAGCTATGCAGTCTGTTGATAAAATTG